>NZ_JAAAHS010000107.1 GCF_009908195.1 Streptomyces boluensis
GCCCCAATCCTTCCCCGCCCACCGCACGGTGGTGAACTAGGAGGTCAGCGCATGCGTTTGCGTGCCGCGCAACGGGTCAGCATCACCACTGCGAGCGCCATCGTCGTACTCGCCGGATGTGGTGGAGGTTCCTCCGGTGACGGCTCGGGAGGCAGTCAGAGCTCCGATGGCTCGGTGACCTTGACCTGGCAGATGTGGGCCAGCGGCGCCGAGGAGGAGAAGCAGCTCAAGCACCTGGCGGCGCTCGTCACCGAGAAGCACCCCGACATCAAGGTCGACCTCAACACCGCACCGTTCAAGGACTACTTCACCAAACTGCAGACCCAGGCCGCGGGCGGCGACCAGCCCTGCATCGTGAGCATGCAGAGCCTGCGCCTGCCCGGCTTCGCGGAGCTCATGGAGCCCCTGGACGAGCATGTGAAGAAGGGCGGTGTCGATGGATTCGAACCGGCCGCGGTGGAGGCACTGCGGTACGACGGCAAGACCTATGCCCTGCCGATGGACCTCGCCGCGATGGTCGTCTACTACAACAAGGACGCGTTCGCGAAGGCCGGCGTCAAGGAACCGGGCGAGGGCTGGAAGGTCGCGGACTTCGAACGGGCCGCCAAGTCCCTCACCCGGAACGGCAAGAAGGGCTTCGGCCTCTCCTTCTCCGACCTGCACTCGCTGACCATGGCCCTCACCTACAACGGCGCCCGCCCGGTCACCGACGACGGCAAGCCGCAGCTCGACGACCCGAAGATGGTGGCGGCGTACGACTGGTACGCGGGCCTCGCCACCAAGTCCAAGTCGGCCAGCGTACCCGCGAGTTCGGGTGACGGCGGCTGGGCCGAGACGCAGTACGTGAACGGCAACACGGCGATGGCGGTCGACGGCACCTGGAACCTCGGCTCGCACATCGGCGAGGCCAAGTTCAAGGTCGGGGTCGCCCCGATTCCCGCGGGCCCGGACGGCTCCAGGACGTATGTCGCCAACTCCGGCTTCGGCATGTCCAAGTCCTGCGGCTACAAGGACGAGGCGGCCAAGGCCCTGGCCGTCCTGACCGGCCCGGAGGCACAGACGTACCTCGCCGAGCAGGGCCGCGTCTTCCCGGCCCGCTCCGACGCGCAGCCCGCGTACGAGAAGTTCCTCACCGACCAGAACGCCGACAACCCCGACAGCAAGGAGACCGTCGAGCTCGGCATGAAGGCCGTCAAGGACGGCCTTGCCGGTGGTGAACCCTTCGTCGGCACCGAGGACTGGGACGAGGTCAACACCCTCTTCAGCCAGTACCTGTTGGAGGCCTACACCGGCTCCAAGAGCGCCAAGGAATCCCTGAAGACCATTCAGCAGAAGTCGGCCGGCTGACCCATGGCCCTGAGTGAACTGACGCGTACTGCCAAGACCGCGCCGCCGGTGAAGCAGCAGCCCGCCGGCGGCCGCGGCCCGCGCGCCCGCGAACGGTGGTACGCCTACGGGTTCCTGTCACCGGGCATCATCGGCCTCACCGTCTTCACCCTCTTCCCCGTGGGCATGGCCGTGGTGATGAGCCTCCACGACTGGCCCATCTTCGGCGAGCGTTCCTTCCTCGGCTTCGACAACTTCCGTCATCTGCTCGCCGAGGACCCCACGTTCCTGGTGTCGGTCCGCAACACCTTCGTGTTCACGGCGCTGTTCCTGCCGCTGAACGTGCTCCTGTCGCTCGCCCTGGCGTTCTGGATCGCCAACTGCCGTGGCCGACAGGTGTTCCGCGTCCTCTTCTTCATTCCGACGATCACGCCGATGGTCGTCTCCGCGGTGATCTGGAAGATGCTGTACCAGCCCGACGGCGTCTTCGACCACTACCTCGGCAGCTGGTTCGGCATCGACGCGCCGAACTTCCTCGCCGACCCGGACACCGCCATGTTCGCCGTCGTCGCGATGAGCGTGTGGCAGGGCATCGGCTACAACCTCATCGTGTTCTCCGCGGCCATCGACGCACTGCCGACCTCGGTCCTGGAGGCCGCCGAGATCGACGGAGCCCGCGGCCTGGTGAAGTTCCTGCGCGTCCAACTGCCGCTGATGTCGCCCGCCGTCTTCTTCGTCACCACCATGACCATGATCACGTCGATGCAGGTGTTCACCCAGACGTACATCCTCACCAAGGGCGGCCCCGGCGACTCCACGGTGACGATGGTGCAGAACGTGTACGAGAACGGCTTCATCTCCCGCGACCTCGGCGTCGCCGCGGCCGGTGCCTGGCTACTCTTCGCGGTGATCCTGCTGATCACGGCCGTGCAGTTCGTCGGACAGAAGCGGTGGGTGCACTATGAGCACTGACTCCCGAGCCACGCGCGCCACCACCGCTCGCGCCACCGCCCGCGGCGCCCGCTGGACCCCACGCCGCGTACTGTCCCACGTCCTGCTGGTCCTGGTGACGTTCCTGTTCCTGACCCCGGTCCTGTACGCCGTCGCCACCGCACTCAAACCGGCCGGGGAGACCTTCGCCAACCCGCCGTCCCTCGTGGGCTCCAGCGTGCGCTGGCAGAACTTCGCGGACGTCTTCGACTACCTGCCGTTCCAGCGGTTCATCGTCAACGGCCTCCTGGTCGCCGTCGTCGGCACCCTTGTGGTGCTCGCCGCCTCCTCGCTCGGCGCCTACGCCTTCGCGCGGCTGCGGTGGCGGGGCCGCGACAGTCTCTTCCTGGTCTTCCTCGCGACCCTGATGGTCCCTCAGGAAGTCCTGGTCGTACCGATGTTCATCCTCATGCAGGAACTCGGCTGGGTGAACAGCTTCCAGGCCCTGGTCTTCCCCTGGGCGTTCACCGCGTTCGGCACGTTCCTGCTGCGCCAGTTCTTCCGGCAGATCCCGCACGAACTGCAGGAGGCCGCCACCCTCGACGGCTGCTCACCGCTGCGCACCTTCCGCTCCGTGATGCTGCCCATCGCCAAGCCCGCCCTCGGCGTGCTCGCCGTCTTCACCTTCATCGCGTACTGGAACAGCTTCCTGTGGCCCCTGATCGTCGTGAACGACGTCCACGACCTCGGCACGGTGCCGCTCGGCCTCTCCCTGTTCTTCGGCCAGAACGGGAACCAGTGGCACCTGGTGATGGCCGCCTCCGTGATCTCGCTCGTACCGACACTGCTGCTGCTCATCGCCCTGCAGAAGCACCTCGTGAAAGGCATCGCGGCCACCGGCCTCGCCGGCCGCTGACGCGCTGACCCGTGACCCGCTGTCCCGCTGACCGAAGGAGACTCTCCTGCTGCTCTTCGACCAGCGCACCGGACCCGACCTCGGTGCCCACAGCCCCGTCTATCCGCACTCCGACGTGCCCCGCTGGTACGCCGACGCCAAGATCGGTGTCTTCATCCACTGGGGCGTCTACTCGGTGCCCGCCTGGGGCACACCCCGCGAACCGGGCCAACACACGCCCATCGAGCGGGAGTTCATCAACCACCCGTACGCCGAGTGGTACGCCAACACCGTACGCATCCCCGGATCGCCCACCCGCGACTTCCACGAACGCACCTACGGCGTGGGCACCTCCTACGAGGACCTCGCCGACCGGTGGACCGCCGACCGGTTCGACCCCGACGCGTGGATGTCCCTGTTCGCCGCGTGCGGGGCGCGCTATGTCGTACCCACCGCCAAGCACCACGACGGCTTCTGCCTGTGGGACTCGGCCACCACCCCGTTCACCGCCGCCCGCCGCGGACCGCGCCGCGACCTCCTCGCCGACCTGAGCGGGGCGGCCCGACGCCACGGACTCCGCCTCGGCCTGTACTACTCGGGTGCGCTCGACTGGCACGTCGGCGGCTTCCCGCCGATCCGCTCGCTCACCGACCTGTTCGAACTACGGCGCAACGACCGGGAGTTCGCGGACTTCACGCACGACCAGCTCACCGAACTCGTCGACCGGTTCCGCCCCGACTACCTGTGGAACGACATCGACTGGCCCGACAGCGGCAAGGGCCGCGGCGACAAGGACCTCGCCGCCCTGTTCGCCCGCTACCTCGACCAGGTGCCCGACGGCCTCGTCAACGACCGCTGGGGCGTGCCCTACTTCGGCGTACCCACCCGCGAGTACGTCAGCGAGCGGCGCACCACCGACCGGGTGTGGGAGGCCTGCCGCGGCCTCGGCCAGTCCTTCGGGCACAACACCGCCGAGGACGACCGGCACCTCATCACCGGCTCCGACCTGATCCACCTGCTCGTCGACACCGTGGCCAAGAACGGCAACCTGCTGATCAACGTCGGCCCCCGCGCGGACGGCTCCCTGCCCGGGAACCAGGTCGCACGGCTGCGGTCACTCGGGGACTGGCTGACCGTCAACTCGCCCGCGATCCACGGCAGTCGGCCCTGGCGACGGCACACCGAACCGGCCGGACACCCCGTGCGCTACACCACCCGCGAGGGCACCCTGTACGTGACCGATCTGGACCCGGCGCGCGGGGCGCTCGTACCGTCCGCCGATGTGGCAGCGCTCGCGGCCGGGCGTACGGCGTGCTGGCTGGCACCGGGCGGACCGCGACCGGCGAAGCCCGAACCGGACGGCACCGTCCCGGTGCCCGAGGAGCTGCGCGGCACGGGAGCGGCCGTGCTCGCCGTCGAAGGAGCCGCCGCATGACCGGGCCGAGCGTACGCACCGTGCCCGTCGAGCTGGCCCGGGTGGTGCGCGGCGGCTTCGTGGAGAGCCGCCACTACGGGCACGTCGTGGTCGTCGCACCCGACGGCACCGTCAGGGAGGCCTGGGGCGACCCGGACGTACTCATGCTGCCCCGCTCCAGCCTCATGCCCTTCCAGGCCCTCGCCGCACTGACCGCCGGGGCCGCACTGTCCGGAACGGACCTCGCCGTCGCCTGCGGCAGCCACACGGGGGAGCCCTTCCACGTCGAGGCGGTCGACGCGATCCTGCGCGGCTGCGGACTGACCCGCACCGCGCTCCGCAACGTGCCGGGCATGCCCGAGGACACCGAGGCCCGCGATGCCCTGGTCCGTGCCGGACGGGGCCCGGAGCGGGTCGTCATGAACTGCTCCGGCAAACACGCCGCGATGCTCGCCGCCTGCGTCCACCAAGGCTGGGACACCGCCACCTACCTCGACCCGGACCACCCGGTGCAACGGCAGGTGTACGACACCTTGTCCCGCCTCTCCGGAGCGAAGGCCGGCCGCGTCGTCGTCGACGGCTGCGGTGCGCCCTGCCCCGCCGTGCCCCTCGCCGGCCTGGCGCGCGCCGGGGCGGCCCTAGCCACCGCGGGCCCCGGCACTCCCGAGCGGGCGGTGGCGGAGGCGATGCGCGCGCACCCCGAGTACATCGGCGGCACCGGCCACCTCAACACCCGCTTCGCGCAACTGATCCCCGGATCGCTCGCCAAGGGCGGTGCGGAGGGCGTGTTCCTCGCCGCGCTCGACGACGGCACGACCGTCGCCGTCAAGGCGGTCGACGGCAGCCCGCGCGCCACCACCGCAGTCGCCGTCGCCGCCCTGCGCGCGGCCGGGCAACCACTGCCGCCGCTGCCCGCACTCGAAGACGTACCCGTGGAGGGCGGCGGACGCAGGGTCGGCGCGGTACAGATCGTGATCGGCACGCCGGAAGGGGGCGCCGCGACCCCGGCCCACGTCTGAGGCACCTTCCCGGAGGACCCATGCCAGCACCCCGCCCCGCACTCCACTCCGTACCCCACTCCGCGTCTCGCCCCGTGATAGCCGTCGCCGGTCTCGGCATCGAGTCGTCGACGTTCTCCCCGGCCCGCACCAGCGCCCCGGCCTTCCACCCGCGCCGTGGTCCGGAGGTCCTGGCGCGCTACCCGTTCCTCGCACCGGGGGAGCCGTTGCGCGAGCGTGCCGAGTGGCGCGGCGCCCTCGTGGGCAAGGCCCTGCCCGGCGGTACGGTCACGGCCGAGGCGTACGCGGAACTCTCCGCCGAACTCCTCGACCGACTCCGTGAGTTGGGACCGGTCGACGGCCTCTGGTACGACATCCACGGCGCGATGACCGTAGCGGGAACGGACGACGCGGAGTCTCAACTCCTCAGCCGTATACGGGAGATCGTCGGCCCCGACACCATCGTCTCGACCTCGATGGACCTGCACGGCAACGTCTCCCGCGCCCTCGCCCACCAGAGCGACCTGATCACCTGCTACCGCATGGCCCCGCACGAGGACGCCATGGAAACCAAGGAGCGCGCCGCCCGCAACCTCGTCGACCACCTGGCCGGCAACGCGCCCCGCCCCCTGAAGGCGTGGATCCCGGTGCCGGTCCTCCTCGCGGGGGAGCAGACCTCGACCCGTATCGAACCCGCGAAGAGCGTGTACGCGGCCGTGGCGGAGGTCGAATCGGCGGCGGGTGTGACGGACGCGGCGATCTGGGTCGGCTACGCCTGGGCGGACGAGCCGCGCAACCGGGCGGCCGTCGTGGTCACCGGCTCCGACGAGGCGGCGGTGACCACGGGTGCGGAGCGCCTTGCCCGCGGCTTCTGGGACGCGCGGCACGACTTCGCGTTCGTCGCCCCCACCGGCACGCTCGACGCCTGCCTCGACGAAGCCCTCGCGTCCACCGCACGCCCGTACTTCATCAGCGACACCGGCGACAACCCCACGGCGGGCGGCGCGGGCGACGTCACCTGGAGTCTCGAACTCCTGCTGTCCCGCCCGGAGTTCAAGGACGCGACGGGTCCTACGGTCATCTACGCCTCGCTCCCCGGACCCGGCGCGGTCGACGAGGCGGTGGCCGCGGGCGTCGGTGCCACGGTCACGGTCACGGCGGGCGCGGAGGTCGACGACCGGCACGCGGGCCCGCTCACCCTGACCGGCGTCGTGCACGCGATCCGGCACGGCGACCCGGACGCGGAGACGGAGGTCGTGCTGCGGGTGGGCGGCGTACACGTGATCCTGACGCGCCTGCGGAAGCCGTACCACCACGAACACGACTTCACCGACCTGGAGTTGGCGCCACGCGAGGCCGAGCTCGTCATCGTCAAGATCGGCTACCTGGAACCGGAACTCTTCGCCATGGCCGACGGCTGGAAGATGGCGCTGACCCCGGGCGGCGTGGACCAGAACCTGGTCCGCCTGGGCCACCACCGCATCCGCCGCCCCCTGTTCCCCTTCGACCGCACCATGCCCACCCCGGACCTGCACGCCCGCCTGATCGCCCCCTCGAACGAACCGCTCACCGGAGCCGACGAGTAGAGCGGGCGGCTCAGTTCGCGACGTGGTAGCGGCTGAGGAGGATCTGCAGGAGCTCGTCGGCGATCTCCTCGAGGGTGGCGTCGACCCAGCCGACGACCCAGTCGTGCATGAGTCCGTTGACGGCGCCGATGTAGGCCGCGGCGGCGATGCGGTAGTTGCCGGGCGGCACTTCACCGCGTGCGACGGCCGCGTCGGCGAGCTGGTCGATGACGTCGATCCAGAGCGCGCGACGGTCGAGGCGCTGGCGGTCCATGCGCGGGCTGACGCCGATGATCTCGACGTACGAGATACGGGCGTGCCGCGCGTCCGCGGCCGCGGCTTCGACATAGGCCCGCACCATGTGCGGCACGCGGTCGGCGAGCGACAGGTCCTCGACATGGGGGAGCGCGTCGAGTACGGCCTGCTGGGCAACATCGTTGACGTACAAGTGCAGTTCGGCCAGTACGTCTTCGAGCGTGTGGAACTCTTCGTAGAACTGGCGGGTGGAGAGCCCGGCGGCCTTGCACAGGTCGACGACCTTGGTGCCGCGGTAGCCGGGCCCGGCGCCGAACAGATCCAGGCCCGCCTGCAGGAAGCGCTGGTGGCGTGCGGCCTGGCGCTCATCCGCCGACCTGCCCTTGTACCAGTTGCCTGGCGATGTGGTTGCGCCTGCCACCGAGTGTCCTTCCGTCCAGGTGTTCCGATTCTTGCGCATGAGGGGTTGTGACGGTCGCCCGCCGTGCCTACCATCCAGTAGCCCAACGTGAAAACGACGATTTTCAAGTGGTGTAGTCGCGTGCGTACCCGTGGCCCACAAGGCCCGTGCGCACGCTGGTCGTGCGCCGGTCGTACGTGCTCGACCGTGCTCAACTGCCGTATTCCGTAAGCCTGGTGGCTGTGCCCGGCACCCGTGCGTTCCCAGGGGGAGAGGTCCCCGTGGGGCGCGAGGTGGCCGAGGGGTGTCGCCCCGTGGCCGAAGCCTCCCGTCTCAGGAGTGAGAACATGCGAGCCAAGCACTCTGTCCGCCGACACCGGTCCCTGCTCGGTGGGGTCGTGGCCGCCGCGACCGTCGCCGGAGCGCTCATCCCCAGCGGCCTTGCCCAGGCCGCCCCGTCGGAGAACACGCGGACCGACGCACGGTCCGGCACACGGAACGACACACGGAACGACACACGGACCGGCGCACGGGACGTCATGCTCGTCGGCAACAACTGGGAAGGTACCGCCGACGTCATCGAGGCCAGCGGCGACTTCGCCAAGATCGGCCGGATGAACCTCATCCCCGACAAGGCCGAGCGGCTCCGCGAGATCTACACCAATCCCATCAAGCTCGCCTTCTTCCTCGGCATCCGCCTGACCGTCGGCGAGGGCCACGACCAGTACACCGACGACCTCTACACCACGCCGGACGGCTCGGCCGTCGTCGTCTCCCGTCCCAGTTTCGCCGACGTTGTCGCCATCGACACGGCCACCGGCAAGCTCAAGTGGCGCTTCCCCGTCTCCGGCTACCGCTCCGACCACATGGCCGTCTCACCCGACGGTTCCCGTGTGGCGGTGTCGGCGTCCACCAGCAACACCGTCCATGTGCTCGACATCAACACCGGAGAGCAGACAGGGTCGTTCAAGACCGGCGACAAGCCGCACGAGAACGTCTTCACCCAGGACGGCAAGATCTGGAACATGGCGATCGGCGAGGTCAACAACGCCCTCGACGCGCCTTGGCTCGACGGCCTGAAGGGCGACCGCAAGATCACCGTCGTCGACGCGGACACGTTCGAGGTCGTCAAGACCATCGACATGCGTGAACGCCTGGACGCCTTCGGCCAGAACGACAGGTCCGACGCGATCCGCCCCGTCGCTTTCACCCCCGACGAGTCCAAGCTGTACTTCCAAGTCTCGTTCTTCAACGGCTTCTTCGAGTACGACGTCGCCGGCGACAAGGTCACCCGGATGAAGACCCTGCCGAAGAACCCCGACACCTCCGACGACCGCACCACCTACGTCAACGACTCCCGCCACCACGGCATGTCGATGAACCCGTCCGGAACCAAACTCTGCATCGCCGGCACCATGGACGAGTACGCCACGATCGTCGACCGCGGCACGCTCAAGGAAGGCCCGCTGGTCCCGGCGGCCAAGCCGTACTGGGCCACGGTCAGCGGCGACGGCAAGGCCTGCGTCATCTCGGAGAGCGCCGCCGACCAGGTCACCGCGATCGACTTCGCCACCGGGCGCAAGATCAAGTCCGTTCCCGTGGGCGACCACCCGCAGCGCGTCCGCGTGGCCCGGCTGCCCGCCGACTGGACTTCCCCCAGCGCCAGTTGAGGACGCGGGACGAGGTGGCCATCGGCGGGGCCACCTCGTCCCTCGGCATCTGGACGGGGCACTTGAGGTCCTACTCGACGCAGACCGAGTCCCCCCAGGTGCGGGCGAAGGAGGCCAACTGGCCGCTGGTCACCCAGACCAGCTCGTTGTGCTTGCTGCTGGAGTCGGCGACCTGGTACTTGCCCGACCTGGCGCTGTAGTCGAGCAGGGCGATCCAGTGCAGGGTGGAGCCGGTGGCGCGGCCGTTCCACCGCGCGCACACCGCGAGGTCGCCGCCGAGCATTGACACACCACCGGCCCGGACCGCCGACAGCGCGGCGTCGAGACCTCCGGTGCGCGCCTGGTCCACGCCGAGCCGCTTGAACCCGGCGACCAGACCGGCCTCGTCACGGATCTGGCCGGTGCCGCGGGTGTTGTCGGTCATGCCGAGGACGGTGCGGCGGGCGTAGTTGATGGCGTCACCGCGGCGCGCGACATCGGTCCACTTGCCGGGCTTGCGGCCCATCCGCAGCTGAAGTGCGACGAAGGCCGCGGGACCGCAGTCGTACGCCCACGTCGAAAGCCCGCTGCCGGACTGCGCCACAAGCACCGCGGGTCCCTTCCGCAGGCCGGTACCCGGCTTCGTCGGCGGGCTGAACATGTAGGTCCAGGTGGTGTAGTCGACGGTGCCGGAAGCGGTGAGCTTCTGCTTGGACTGGTACTTCTCGACGCCGGCAGAAGTGAGCGGGCCGAAGTCGCCGTCGACAGCCATCTCGTAACCGAGCCCGACCAGCAGGCTCTGGACCGCCCGGACGGTGCTGCGGTTGCCCCAGCCGGACTTGGCGGCGACCTTGCCGCTGTCGAGCATCTTCTTCATGGTGAGCGGACCGGCCCAGCCGTCCTTGACCAGTCCACGGGCGCCCTGGAATTTCGCGACCGACTTCTCGGTCAGCGGCCCGTAGTCACCGTCGGCCGAGGTCTTGTACCCGTACGCGGTCAACAGGTACTGCAGCGCGGCGACTTCGGAGCCCATCGCGCCGGGCTTGAGGCCGACCTTGCGCGGGGACGGACCGGACACCGTCTCGCCGAAGGCCTGGGAAGCGGCGACGGCTAAAGCGGTGGCGCCCGCACCGGCGGCGATGGACCGGAGGAGGATACGTCGGGTGGGCATGGGTCGGCCTTTCTCCAGTGGGCAGGGGGTACCGGTACGCGGCAGCGCGTACGGAACAGGAACGGTGCGTCGGGTCGCGCTCGCCTCGCTGGAGTGACCGCTGTGGCGGAGACTCGCGGCGTCGACCTGCCGTCGACCCTAGTGACCCAACCCCCGTTGTGGCGCTACGACTTGGACCGATTCTCGGCGGGTGGGAACTAGGTCTTCGGCCTAGACGTCCCATTCCTGGGGGTCGACACCGAAGCGTCAGATGCGCAGTGAACGTCCAACTCCGTTGTCACGTAAGGGTGTTGGGCTCCATCACCTAGACTTCCCGCCCATGGCAGAACTCTCCCTCGTCCAGACCGCCGAGATACCCTTCGGCCGCCTCGCGGACTTTGACCTCGTCACCACAAGCACGGGTCCCCTGCTGGTCGGCACCCATCCGGAGGGGGCGTGTACCTGGGATCCGCTGCGGGACCAGTGGGCGGTCCACCGCCTCGACAGCCCCCCGTGGCCGCCGGGGCACGGGCCGGACGGCCCTGCGGCGCTGACGGCCCTCGGGGCCCTGGTCGTCGACGGGCGGATCGTCGTTGGCGGAGGCTCGAAGAAGCAGCGGTTCGCCCAGTGGGACCTGGACAGTGGTGAGATCCGCACCTTCGCGGACTACCACTACTTCAACGTGGACACCGTCGGCACGCTGGAACTCCCCGACCGGTCACTGTTCCTCACCTCCCCCGAGAACGAAGCCGTCCACGTGTGGGACGCCGCCGACAGCGGCGACGGGCATCCTGCCGAGGAACACAACGTCAGGTACGACCGCGGCACAGCGCCGGGGGTTCTCGATGGCCGGCCGGTACTGGTGGCCTACGACGGTGACTACGGTTGCAACGGGGTGTGGGATCTCGACGAAGGTCTGCCCTTCGTGAAGTTCGACCACGAGCTGGAAACCGAGGACGGCGAGGAATGGCTGACGTCATTCGCGCTGACGCACGTAGGGGGCCGCCCTCTCGTAGTTGCCGCCGGAGCATTCGGCAGCGTTGTCCCGGTGGACATCAACCGCGGAGAGTGGGGCGAGCCGCTCGCCGGGCACGAACCGTTCGAAGAGGAAACCGACATCATGGTGGCCGTCGGCGCCGGGGACGGCCCTCCGATCGCTGTCACCTGCACCGACCCCTACCCCGGCCCGGGTTCCACCAGCACGCTGCGCGCGTGGGACCTGGAACAGGACCAGGCACTCGGCAGTCCGGTCGCCGCGCACGAGGGCGGTGCGCTCGGCGTTCAGTTCACCGAACTGGACGGTCGGCCGGTCGCCGTCACGGTGGGGCGCGGTGACGCGTCGGTGCGGGTGTGGGCAGTCGACCGTTGACCGCTGCCCACCCGCCCGTCAAGGCGGCCCGGACCAGACGGGCTGCAGTCCCGGGGGTGCTGCCCGTCTGATCCGCGACGGGCGCGGGCTCCTCGATCCGGCTCACTTGCCGATGCCGTCGGCAAGCCCCTTGACGATGTAGCGCCGGCCGAAGAGGAACAGGAGCACCACCGGGACGGCGGCGATGGCCATGCCGGCGAACACGACGGGGAAGTCCGTGCCGTGCTTGCTCATCAGGCTGGTCAGCCCGACAGGCAGGGTCTGTACGTCGCTGCCGTTGGTGAACACCATCGCGAACAGGTACTCGTTCCATGCGAACAGCACATGCAGCAGCACCGTCGACGTGAGGATCGGCCTGCACATCGGCAGGATGATCCGCCAGAACGCGGTCCAGCGGCCGGCCCCGTCGATCTGCGCCGCCTCGTCCACCTCGCGCGGCAGGTCGATCATGTAGGCGCGGATCAGGAACGTGGTGAAGGGGATCCGGAACGCGGTGTAGAGGATGAGCAGCGCCCAGAAGCTGTTGTACAGGCCGATCGACTGGAACATCCGGACCAGCGGTACGAGGGCCACGGTCGGGGTGAGCATCAGGCCGCCGAGTATGACGGCTGTGAGCACCTTGTTGAGGGGGATGTTCACCCGTGTCAGGCCGTACGCCGCCCATGCGCTGATGAACACGGTCGCGACGGTCGATGTCACCGTGACCAGGACGCTGGTCGTGAGGTAGTCGCTCACACCCCGGTTCCACGCGTCCCGGTAGTGCTCGAAGCTGAAACCGGAGGGCCGCTTCGGGCACTTGGTGCTGCGGGAGATCCGCGAGCAGGTCGGCCCCGGCTTCGTCGTCGGCCTGCGGGTCCCCGGCGACGAGGGGGTGAGCGGCGGACTCGGGGCGTCCGAGTGCCTCGACATCGCCACGGCGATGGCCGGGACCGGCATGGTCGACTTCCTGTCCGTGATCTACGGGTCCGGGCACACGGACCGTGAACTGGCCGATGTCATACCGGTGTTCGGCCGGCCGCTCGGCGCGCACGTCCCGGTGGCGGCGGCGATCCGTCACCAGGTCGACGTGCCGGTCTTCCACGCGGGCCGGATCGCGGATCTGCCCACAGCCCGGCACGTACTCGCCGAAGGGCATGCCGACATGGTCGGGATGACGCGGGTGCACATCGCCGACCCGCACATCGTCGCCAAGCTGATGTCCGGGCGGGAGGACCGCATCCGGCCCTGTGTGGGCGCCACGTACTGCGCCTCCCGGGTCGAGACGTTCTGCCTGCACAACCCCGCGACAGGACGCGAGGCGGTGATCCCGCAACTGGTCGCACCCGGCGCCACCCCCCGGCGCATCGTGGTGGTGGGCGGCGGCCCCGGCGGCCTCGAAGCCGCCCGGGTGTGTGCCGAACGCGGCCACGACGTCACGCTGTTGGAGGCGGCGAGCCGGCTCGGCGGCCAGGTGCTGCTCGCCGCCAGGACCACACGCCATGCCGAGAAGGAAGGCATCGTGCACTGGCTGGCCGAGGAGGTCCGGCGCCTGGGTGTGACGGTCCGGCTCGGCTGCTTCGCCGAACCCGACGACGTGCTGGCCCTGCACCCCGATGTCGTCGTGGTGGCGACGGGCGGCCTGCCGAACACAGAGGTCCTGGACTCCGGCGAAGAACTCGTCGTCCCCACCTGGGACGTGCTGAGCGAACAACCCAAGCCGGGGCGCCGCGTCCTGATCTTCGACGACCACGGCGGCGAGCAGGCCCTGACCGCCGCCGAGCGCCTGGCCGGCGCCGGGGCGCGGGTGGAGCTCGCCACCCCGGACCGGATGGCGGGGGCCGACGTCACCGGCACCCTCTACCCGGACTACCTCCGGGCCCTCTACTCCGCGGGCGTGACCCTGACGCCCGACCACGTGCTGCGGTCGGTCCGGCGGGCGAACGGTGCGCTGGTCGCCACGCTCGCCAACGCGTACTCGGACGAGCTCGTCGAGCGAACGGTCGACCAGGTCGTCGTCGAACACGGCACCCTGCCCGTCGACGACCTGTACCAGGAGCTGCGGCCGGGCTCCCGCAACAGAGGTGTGACCGACCCGGCGGCGCTGGTCGCGGGCCGCCCGCAGCAACCTTCGACGGACGAGAAGGGCACGTACGCGCTGTTCCGGATCGGCGACGCGGTGGCCCACCGCAATGTGCATGCGGCGATCCTCGACGCCCGTCGGCTGTGCATGGGGCTGTGAGGGGTGGCCCGGGGCAGAAGGGCCATGACCCGCACACGTCACCGCCGTTCGGGATATCGTCGATGCCTCACTGTGGCCGCGAAACCAGTCACCGGAGGATCGCCTTGGGCACGGTACTGCCAGAGACGGTCAGGGGCGCGTTACGCCTGGCCGACCGCCAGTTGCGGCTCCTCGCCCCCGACGACGTCAACGAGATGTGTGCCGTGGTCCGTCGCGCGGCGACCGCCATCGCGCCGGTCGAGACGTTCTACGTGGGCCTGTACCAGGGCGACAACACGCTGGTACTGCCGTACATCTTCAGTGCCGGTGAACATCTCAGCGCCGACACGTCCCGGTTCGGCAGGGGCGGGATGTCGCACTGGATCAGGGCGAACGCCAAGCCGTACCGGTACGCGTACGACGACGGCCGCCGTTGCCACGCCGGTGCGCCCATGGGGGACGGCGTACTCAGCCGTGACGTGGTCGCGGTGCCGATGTTCGGGCCCGACGAGGCCACAGTCATCGGCATGGTCAACACGCAGTCGCCCCGCCCCGACGTCTTCGACGACACCTTCGTGATCGCGCTGGAGTGGCTGGCCCAGGCACTCGCGCTCTCCCTCGACGACGGTGCCCGATCGTCCACGCGGGAACGGTTGTACCGGGACTTCCCCGAACTCGACCGCAACCGGCTCGACTTCCCGATCGACATGCTGCACACCGCGACCGACTGCCTGGACGAGGTGGCGCGGTCGGTGGACACCCTGCGGTCACGCGCGGCACTCCTCGAAGTGGCCGAACTGCGGCAGGAGTTGGGCCGGATCAAGGACCAGTGCCGGCTCGTCGGCACCGAACTCGCGATGATGGCGCTGAAGACGCCGCCGTCGCACGACCGTGAGTACCCGGAGACGCTGACGACACGGGAACGGGAGATCGCCGACCTGATCGCCCGCGAGTCGATGACCAACGCCATGATCGGCCGACGGCTCTACATCTCGGAGAAGACCGTCAAGGCACACGTCAGCAACATCCTGCGCAAACTGGGGATCCGGCAGCGCTCCGAACTGGTGTGGTTCCTGGGCGAGAAGGCCACCGACCATCACCACCGGCACGGTGCGGATACCTCCAACTCACCTACTGCTCCACGGATTTCGCGCGGTACGCGGCCTCAGCCGTCCTGACTCGAGGTTTGGCCATTCCGTTCGACCGCGGAGTGACTGCTAGATACAAGGGCCGCCCTTCGTGGGGCGTGTGCCTGCCTTCCCTGTCCGAGCCGCGGCTCGCCGGCGCGGTCGTGGACGAGCGGCACGCCGTGTTCGGCTACCGACGACTCCTTGTGTGTGACGGCTCCGCGGTGCCCGCGAATGGTTGTGGAGGTCTGAACGGGAGTCGTTTCGCGGTGTGTTGGGGAGTCGCTATGGGCGTCTCTGCATGATCAATCGCGACGAGTTCTGATGTCACTCGCTGTCGATCTCTGCGCCTGCGGAGGACGGAGCTCTTGACCTTCACGGCCCTCGGCCCGGCTTGCATCCGGTCCAGCCCCAGTGGATGCACGTCACGCTCCTGCACATGGGCCCCCAGGACAGCGCGAGCCCGCACGAGATCGATCAGCTCGTCGCTGAGGTCGCCAAGAGCGCGGCGGACGCCGTCGCCTTCGACCTGACGCTGTCGCGCCCCACTGTTGAAGGCGGAAGCTATCAAGCAGTTGCCGCTGGGGCCAGATGGGTTCACGCCTTCTCCGGAGTTTTATCCGTCGAATTCATTCGACGGATCCCGCGTCGAATGAATTCGACACTCCGATACGCGCCGACCCTCTTGACATGTTCTTGCAGAGCCTTGACCTTGGGGGCGCTCCCACTGTTGCCCTGTCCTCATCCTTGGAGCCGCCATCCTGATCCCCCAACGGCTCAGTAGGACAGCACTCCTTTTCACCTCCGGGTAGTTTCGGAAATCCACTCCCCAAACCTCGGAGAAGCAATCAACCATGCACAGATCCTCTCTGCGCGGAGCGGCCGGTACGCGGCTGCGCGCTCTCGTCATCGCGCTGATCTCGGCCACGATCGCCGCGATCATCCCGTTCCAGGCCCAGGCATCCGACCGGCGTGACGAACCGGGCAGGCAGGGCTACGAAAGGCTCATCAAGGACGGCTCGGACTTCCGCAAGAAGTACGACAAGGAAACTCCGGAAAAGTCACGTGCGTATATCGAGCGCACGAAAGAAGGGGTCCTTTCCGGGAAGATCGCCGTGCATCTTCCCGAGGGAGCCGGAATCGACGAGGCCGGCGCCACCGTGCGTGTGTCGCGCTCGACCGGCGTCCGCATCGTGTACCTCCCGTACGCGGGCACCGCGGCCGTCCCCAGCGTGCTCGCCACCGTCTACGACCGTTCCGGTCGTGTCACGCAGACCATTGAGCACGTCTACCAGACCCAACGCGACGGCTCCGTCCGGGTGCGGGTCTGGATCGACGGGAAGGCCACGCTCGACAAGACGGCGTCGCCGACCGGCGAGGTGAGCGGCACGCCCAAGGACGCCTCGACGGCCGCGGAGTCCGTGGCGCCCACCCAGCCGCACGAGCTGGCCGCCTCCACCTACTGGGAGCGTTTCAAGGCCTGCATGATCCGGCAGGGGTACACGATGGCGACCATCGCCGCGCTCGGCGCCACGTGTTCCGCCTGCGCCACGGGCCCGATCGCGTGCATCCCGTGTGTGGTCGCCCTCGGCATCACCGATTTCGCCGTGTTCTACTGCGCCTACAACGCTTCGTAGGCGTCAGCGGTTCTGTTTCTGCCACTCGGCCTGCGCCTCCGCAAGGTTCAGAGATGGGTTCTGACACCACCGCCCTGCTGCGCGAGGCAATCGTGCAGGTGGCGTCACGCCCCGACGATCACCGTCGGGGCGTGACGCTGGACCTGTCCGCCCTCACCTACTGCGACAACGCCGGCCTGTTCACCCTGCTGGGCATCTGTCAGGCCCTGGACGCGATCGGCATCAGGGTTGCCATCCCCTGGACCGGGGTCATCGCTGACGCGGCCATCGAGCGGGCGGTTCTGCAGGACCGGCTCCCACTGCACTCGGCCTGACCGGCACCAAGCTGCTCAGCCGGCCTTGTTCTGTTCGCCCTGGGCCTTGGTGTGGGCGAGGCGGTAGGAGTCGGTGCCGGTCTCGATGATGGCGCCGTTGAAGGTGAGCCGGTCCACGATGGCCGCGCAGAGCCGGGGATCGGTGAAGGTTTTCGTCCACCCCGAGAACGACTCGTTCGAGGCGATCGCGACGCTGTTCTTCTCCTCGCGTTCGGTGAGCACCTGGAACAGCAACTCCGCCCCGCGGCGGTCAAGTTCCATGTAGCCCAGCTCATCAATACATTAAAGATCGACGCGTCCGTAGCGGGCGATGGTCTTGGACAGCTGCTTTTCATCGGCGGCCTCGACCAGCTCGTTGACGAGCTTGGTTGCCAGCATGTAGCGGACCCGGAAACCGTGCAGCGCGGCCTCGGTGCCCAGCGCGATCAGCAGGTGGGACTTGCCGGTGCCGGAGTCCCCGATCAGGCAGAGCGGCTCGCTCTTCCTGACCCACTCACAGGTCGCCAAGGTGTTGACGGTGGCCGGGTCGACGTTCGGATTGGCCTCGAAGTCGAAGGCCCGCAACGACTTCTCCCGCGGGAACGCGGCCGCCTTGATGCGGCGCTCGGAACGGCGCCGGGCCCGATCGTCGCACTCGGTCATCAGCAGCTTCGCCAGAAAAGCCCGATAAGACATCTGGTCTCGGGCCGCGGCATCGGCCAGGTCACCGAACTGCTGGCGGATGGAGGGCAGCCGCAGCATCCGGCATGCCTGGTCGATCGAGGCGGCGGCTTCTTCGGTCAGTCCGCGCTTGCGTGGGCTCGTGATCCTTCTTTCTCGTTTCCGGCCCTGCGGCCGCGGCGGTTCAACAGCTGGTCGTACTGGGCCACCGACGGCAGTGGCCGGTTGTCCGGCGGCAAATGGGACAGCCTCCAGTCGGCCAGGGACGTCACCATCGCCGCGGGCCCCTCCGCCTGGCCTGCGCCAGAGGCCGGGGCGGGCAGTTCCCCGGTATCGCCCTCGGCGGCCTTGCGGGCCTCCAGCGCGACCGCGTCCGCGGTGAGCGGCCCGCCCTGATCGCGGCGGCCAGGCCCGCGACGACGTGTTCGTGTTCCATGTGCCTCGCAAGAAGCAGGACTTCGATCAGGGCCCGGGTGACGGCCGCGTCCCCGTGGGCTGCGCAGGCAGCTGCCCACCACCGGTCATGGACCGGGGTGAACCGGCCCGCGGAGCGGGCCTGTTCCAGCGGCGTCGAGCCCGGAAAGGCGCCGGGCTTGCGCAATAGCGCCTCCAGGTAGTGATCGAGCACAAGCCGGGAGCCGCCCCGGCCGCTGAGCCGCTCGTGGCGGGCGACCTCGGTGCGGCTGTCGTAGACGACCAGGCCGTTGGCGTGCAGCAGGACCCGCAGTTGTCGGCCGATGAAGCGGACCGGCACCGAGTAGGCGTTGGACCACCCGGGCCCGTCCCAGCCCCAGCACCCGCTCGACGGCGGCCCGCAGGTTGTCGTAGCGGATCTTCCCGCGCGGGATGCCGCCCAGCCGCCGAAAGGCGTGTTCGTGGCCTTCGAGGAAGGCTTCTTGCCCGCAGGAGGCGAATACCCTGTGCACCGCCTTGCCGGAGTAGGACAGCCGCAGCGAGAACAGGTAAACCCTGGTCGGCACTCCGGCGAGCACGATGTGCACGTCCCCGAAGTCGACTTCCGCTTCGACCCCGGGCAGGTGTCTCTGGGGGATGAACATCGCCTCCGGGCCGACCCCGGCCTTGCGGCGGATCTCTTTACGCCGTTCTTTCACGTAGAGCCGGACCATGCAGTACGAGATGTCGCGGGCCTAGTGCCCTTCGATCAGCCGGTCGAAGATCCGCTGGGCGGTGTGCCGCTGCTTGGGCGGCGCATCCAGATCTGCCTTCAGCATCGAGTCGATCAGTGTCTTGTAGGGATCGAGCCGCGTTTCCTTTTGGCGCGGCTTCTTCCGCGGCTCCGGCCATTTCCCGTCCAGGGCCCGTCGCACCGTCCGCCATGTGACGTTGTGGACCTGCTGCAACGACCGCATCGACATGCCCAGCAGATGATCCTTGCGGATCGCCGAGTACAGCTCGACCTTCGACTGCGAGTTACCCATCAGGCCCCCAGCGGCAGCAGCACACCTCACAGTCCCACCGCAAGCCCTCGACTGACGTCAAAACAAACCGACATCGCAATGTCGGTCAGAACGCGACACCCGCACTCATCGCGAAACGACTCCCCAACTGATGTTCATGGCCACGCGAACGCGAGCACCAACCCGAGCATGCCCATCGCCGCACTCGCCGAGCGAGCCATGTCGACGGTCCCGGAAGCGGCCGCCGGGCGACGGACGGGGCGACGGAAGGGGTGACGGCGGACCTCGACCCGGCAGGGAACAGTCAACTGCTGCGCCGACGGGACTCAGAGCACTGGAGGTTGTGACACCGCCCGGGGCGCCATCGGTAGAGCACCGTGCCGTTCTCGGCGTGCAGCGTCTCGGCATGGTCCGCGTCCACCGGGGCATTGCACCTGTGGCACTTCATGTCCCTGGGCTTGGTCGACATCGGCTCGGTGGTGGTCTCCATAGGGATGTCCCATCTCATGTGAATTGCTTGGCTGTTGCTACCGCGTGGCTGTCGACGCGATTCCGCCCATCTGCTCCGGATCAGGCGCGGATATGTAGGAGCAAACCAGGCATGCCGCCCCCTCGGAATACCGGCCTACAGCCCACCCCGTGAACGTGTTGAAAGTTCCGGCGCGGCCTGGCACATCGAGCGGCCGCCGCGCCCGAGGAACTGGACGTGCCGAAGCCGCAGCACTCCACCCCCGCCTGTGACAGAACGAAGACTCCGCGGAAGAACTCCCGTAACTCGGTGCGGGATACAAATACTTCAGACCACATGCACAGAGCTACACCGGGGGGAACACCATGAAGTACACCCGCATCACCACGTTCGCCGCCATCGGCGTCGCCGCCACCCTCTCGCTCACCGCCTGCGGCGGCGGCTCCGGGACGGACGGGTCCGCCAAGGGCTCCTCGTCCTCCTCGTCCTCGGACGACGGCAACGGCTCGAAGCCGGAGAGCGGTTCGGAATCCAGCGGATCGGAATCCGGCGGCTCGGAGGTCGGAGACACGAAGCCGGGCTCCGGCGACGACGCGGGCGCGGGCGCCGAGAGCGGCGGTACGAAGGCCGGCGGCGAGGTCACGTTCTGCAAGTCGGAGGACCTGGCCATCGACGCCCAGGACGCCGCCCCCGACGCGGACACCGGCCGGATCAACATCACCATGATCAACCGGGGTTCGGCCACCTGCTCGGCGACGGGCTTCGCGGGCGTCGACATCAAGGATGCCGACAACACCTCGAACCCCATCGGGCGCGGGAAGGCCCAGCCGCGCATCACCACCCTGAAGCCCGGCGACGCCGCTGTCTTCAACCTCGCCTACGAGATCGACGGCTCCGGTGAAAGCCTCGCGCACCCGACCGACATCCAGGTGACGCCCCCGAACGAGACCCACACCGTGAGCCTGAAGTGGCCCGCGGGCGCGGGGGAGATCAAGGGCGCCTACACCGATGTCGAGGTCTACCCCACGCACACGGCCGAGTAAGCCCACGCACACGGCCGAGTAAGGAAGTCGCGCGCCCGGCCCGAGGTGCGGCAACAAAAGGGCGGTGGACGGGAGTTGGGGGCCT
>NZ_JAAAHS010000108.1 GCF_009908195.1 Streptomyces boluensis
GGGCGGTACGGCGGACGGCCTGGAGAACACCGCGGCCGCGTTCCGGCGCGCCGTCGACTCCGGCTACCGGTACCTGGAGACCGACGTCCACGCCACCGCCGACGGCAAGCTCGTCGCCTTCCACGACGCGACCCTGGACCGGGTCACCGACGGCGGCGGCAGGATCGGCTCCCTCAAGTGGGCCGACGTGCACCACGCGCGCGTGGCGGGCAGCGAACCCGTACCCCTCTTCGAGGACCTCCTGGAGGCGTTCCCCGAGGCGCGCTGGAACGTCGACATCAAGGCGGAGCCCGCGCTCGTCCCGCTCGTCGAGCTGATCCGCCGCACCGGCGCCTGGGACCGGGTCTGCGTCGGCTCGTTCTCGGAGTCGCGGGTGGCCAGGGCGCAGGCGCTCGCCGGGCCGCGCCTGGCGACCTCGCTCGGCGCCTCCGGTGTCGCGGCCCTGCGGCTGCGCTCGTTCGGCATCCCCGCCCCGCTGCGCCGGTCGGCGGTCTGCGCCCAGGTGCCTGAAACCCAGTCCGGGGTGCGGGTGGTGGACCGCCGCTTCGTCCGCACCGCGCACGCGCTCGGGCTCCAGGTGCACGTGTGGACCGTCAACGACCGGGAACGGATGGCGGCGCTCCTCGACCTGGGCGCCGATGGCATCATGACCGATCATCTCGGGACGCTCGTCGAGGTCCTGAAGGAGCGCGGCGCCTGGCAGTAGCCGGGCCGGGGGGAACCAGCGGCGCTGACAGGTCTACGGGGACGGCAGGGGGACTCGGGGTGGGCGCGGACACCGTGCGACCGGCGGACAAGGGCGGCAGCGCCGAGCGACGGCGCGAACAACACGGCTGGTACGTCTACGACTGGGCCTGCTCGGTCTACTCGACCAGCGTGCTCACCGTGTTCCTCGGCCCGTATCTGACCTCGGTCGCCAAGGCCGCCGCGGACCCCGACGGCTTCGTGCACCCGCTCGGCATCCCGGTCAGGGCGGGCTCGTTCTTCGCGTACTCCGTCTCGCTCTCCATCGTCGTGGCGGTCCTCGTGATGCCGCTCGCGGGGGCGGCGGCGGACCGCAGCGGACGCAAGAAGCCGCTGCTCGCGGTCTCCGCGTACCTGGGTGCCGGGGCGACCGCCGGAATGTTCTTCCTGGACGGCGACCGCTATCTCCTCGGCGGCCTCCTGCTGGTCGTCGCGAACGCCTCGCTCGGCGTCTCGATGGCCCTCTACAACGCCTACCTGCCGCAGATCGCCGAGCCCGAGGAACGCGACGCGGTCTCCTCCCGCGGCTGGGCCTTCGGCTACGCGTCCGGCGCCCTGGTGCTCGTCCTGAACCTGATCCTCTACAGCGGCCACGACTCCTTCGGCCTCGACGAGTCCACGGCGGTACGGATCTGTCTGGCGTCGGCCGGGGTGTGGTGGGGCGCGTTCACCCTGGTCCCGCTGCGCCGGCTGCGCGACCGCGGGGCCGCCGCGCGCGAGGACAGGGCGGCGCCGTCGACGGGCGGCTGGCGGCAGCTGAAGGCGACGCTGCGCGACATGCGCCGGCACCCCCTCACCCTGGCGTTCCTGCTCGCGTACCTGGTCTACAACGACGGCGTGCAGACGGTGATCTCCCAGGCCTCGATCTACGGCTCCGAGGAGCTGGGCCTCGACCAGACGACGCTGATCGTGGCCGTGCTCCTGGTCCAGGTACTCGCCGTGGCGGGCGCCCTCGGCATGGGCCGGCTCGCCCGGACCTACGGCGCCAAGCGGACCATCCTCGGCTCACTGGTGGCCTGGACGCTGACGATCGGCGCCGGGTACTTCCTGCCCGCCGGGGAACCCGTCTGGTTCTTCGCCCTCGCCGCGGGCATCGGCCTGGTACTCGGCGGCAGCCAGGCCCTCTCCCGCTCGCTGTTCTCGCACCTGATCCCGCGCGGCAAGGAGGCCGAGTACTTCTCCGCGTACGAGATGAGCGACCGCGGCATGAGCTGGCTCGGGCCGCTGGTCTTCGGTCTCACGTATCAGCTGACAGGGAGCTACCGGGACGCGATCATCTCTCTTGTGGCGTTCTTCGCGCTGGGATTCGTGCTCCTCGCGCGGGTGCCGGTGCACCGTGCCGCGGCCGCCGCCGGAAACCCCGTGCCGGACCGGATTTAGCCCCGGAGGCCAAAGGCCGGTAGTGTACGCCTTTGGCCTTCCAGGCGGACCGTTCCTGCGTGCTAAAGAACAAACAACGCTGGGTGACATCTCCTTTCAGATGTGACAAACCGGACGTCGGTGGGTACAACAAGGGGCGGCTACGACGGCGACGCATGACCCAGATCGGGAATCTTTACCGCCGACCGGACGTTGACCGGATGACGACGACAGCGACACCTGTCCTGTGGGCGACAAGCCCGGGAGGCACGATTCATGAGTGAGCGAGCTCTTCGCGGCACGCGCCTCGTGGTGACCAGCTACGAGACCGACCGCGGCATCGACCTGGCCCCTCGCCAGGCCGTGGAGTACGCATGCGACAACGGCCATCGATTTGAGATGCCGTTCTCGGTGGAAGCGGAGATCCCGCCGGAGTGGGAGTGCAAGGTCTGTGGGGCCCAGGCACTCCTCGTCGACGGCGACGGTCCCGAAGAGAAGAAGGGCAAGCCCGCGCGTACGCACTGGGACATGCTCATGGAGCGACGTACTCGTGAGGAGTTGGAGGAAGTCCTGGCCGAGCGCCTGGCCGTCCTGCGCTCCGGCGCCATGAACATTGCCGTGCATCCGCGCGACAGCCGCAAGTCCGCGTAACTCCGCGCACTTAAGGCGACTACAGCACCAAGCGACGGGCCGTGGTCGGCAGCACAGTGATGTGCTGCCGGCCACGGCCCGTCGGTATGCCCGCCGCCCTTCACAGGGCGACGGGCCTGAGCGAAGCGGACGGTCTGTCAGCCGGTCAGCGGCGGGCGCGGTCCCTGCTCCGGCCCGGCATCGGGGCCGGTGGGCGCGTCGTCGCGGATGACCTCGCCCTGCACCACCTTGCCGTCGGGCCGGTGCATACGAGCCTGCTGGAAGGCGTTCTCGAAGGTGCCGGGGCCCGCCTTGCGCATCCGGCGCTCCATGCTCCGCTCGACCCGTTTGGTCAGCACCGCGCGGACCGGCGGCAGCAGGCACAGCAGGCCGAGGGCGTCCGACACCAGGCCCGGCATCATGATCAGCAGGCCCGCGACCATCGTCAGGGCGTTACCGCCACTGCGTTCGTTGCGCTCCGGCATCTCGCCGCGCTGCGCCTGCTGGAGCTGTTCGGACCAGCCCTTGAAGGCGCGTCGGCCGGCCCGCTTGATGACCACGCCGCCGAGCAGGACACCGCCAAGGAGCAGCAGGAAAACGGTGAAGCCACCGGCCGCCGAGGCGACCACGGTGAGCAGCCAGACCTCCAGGACCATCCACGCGGCGATCCCGAGGGGCACGTACCTGCGCAGCTTGGAACGCGGAGCCGGACGGAGGGGCGGAGGCGGGGTGCCGGTCGTCATGCTCCCAGTGTGCCGAATGCTGTGTGCGGACTGCATAAGTGGGGCGCCCATAAAGCGCCCATATAAAAACGGGGCGCCGTCGGACGGCGCCCCGCGCAGGGACTCGGTGACTCGGTGGATCAGTGACGCGTCGGCTCAGCTGGAGCGCTTGCGGCCGAGCAGCTTGCCGATCTTGCCGGCCCGCTCCTCCACACCCCAGGCGGCGACCCGCCACAGCGCTTCGAGGGCGATGTCGCGGCTCATCTTGGAGTCGCCGTACTCGCGCTCCACGAAGGTGATGGGGACCTCGATCACGTGGTACCCGGCCTTGAGCGCGCGGCGGGCCAGGTCGATCTGGAAGCAGTAGCCCTGCGACGCGACCTCGCCGAGGCCGAGGCCCTCCAGGGTCTCCTTGCGGAAGGCGCGGTAGCCGCCGGTCACGTCGCGCAGCGGCACGTCGAGCAGCAGCCGGGAGTAGAGGCTGCCGCCGCGGGAGATCACCTCGCGGGACTTGGGCCAGTTGACGATGCGCCCGCCGGGCACCCAGCGCGAACCGAGCACCAGGTCGGCGCCCTTGAGCGCGGTG
Organism: Streptomyces boluensis; assembly: GCF_009908195.1. Lineage (GTDB taxonomy): Bacteria > Actinomycetota > Actinomycetes > Streptomycetales > Streptomycetaceae > Streptomyces > Streptomyces boluensis. The sequence goes on from NZ_JAAAHS010000108.1 coordinate 4,042, forward strand.
AGCAGCCGGGGCAGCTCCTCCGGCTTGTGCGAGCCGTCGGCGTCCATCTCGACCAGGACGCCGTACCCGTGCTCGATGCCCCAGCGGAAACCGGCGAGGTAGGCCGCGCCGAGCCCTTCCTTGCCCTTGCGGTGCAGGACCTGGACCTGGTCGTCATCGGCGGCCAGTTCGTCGGCGAACTTGCCGGTGCCGTCGGGGCTGTTGTCGTCAGCGATGAGTACGTGCGCCTCGGGTACGGCGGCTCGCACCCGGCTCACGATCGGCTTGATGTTCTCGGCCTCGTTGTACGTCGGAATGATCACCAACGCTGTGCCGAGCGGGCCGTACTGCCGCTGACCGCCGTCCTTCACTACTGCCCCTTAAGTCCGTACGCAGATGCTCCACCATAGTGGTCGCACCACTCGCCGCCCCAGGTGCAGGGTGCTGGTGTCGAAAGAGAGCCGTGGTCACGGCTGCGGATCGGGGCCCGGCGCCCTTCGGGCCGACCTGGGACCCGCTGGCTGCGGGTCGACCGAAAGCCGTTGTCTACTGAGCGTCCGGGCCCCACCCGGGTCACACCTGCCGACCGGGCGGGACCTGCCTTCGCCCCCGAGGCGCTGGCGCTGGACCTGGCTCCCAGTGGTGGTGTTCCGGTGCGGCACACCACCCCATGGCCCAGCGGCGTCGACGACTGCGTGGAGGTTTCCCGGTCGAACGTCCTGTGGTGGACCCGGCCGAACCTACCCGCCTCGGTCGGCCGTCTGTCAATACCCGTCTGACCTGGGCAGCTTCCCCAAGTCGCCTGCTCAGCACGGAGGATGCGCAGGTCGCGATGGAGCCCGGCGCGATCCGTACGGCGGCACGGCGACCCCGTACATCACCCGCCCGGCCGTACGAACACGGTGCGGCCGCCGACCACGGTCCGCAGGCAGAGCGGGAGTTCGGCTCCGGGGGTCAGTTCGGGCAGGCCGGGGGTGCCGGAGCGTGGGTCGGTGGACCAGCGGGCGACCCGGTCGTCCGGCGCCTGGACCACCAGTTCGTCGGCCTGCCAGATCGCGTAGTCGGCGGGTGCGCCGGGCACGAGCACGCCCGCGTCGTCCCGGCCCATGGCGCGCCAACCGCCGCGGGTGTGGGCGGTGAAGGCGGCGCGCACCGAGACCCGGTGCTCGAGGTTGCGGTGGAAGGCGGCGGCCCTGACGGTGCCCCACGGGTCGAGCGGCGTGACCGGGGCGTCCGAGCCGAAGGCCAGCGGCACACCCGAACGCAGCAGCGCGGCAAAGGGGTTGAGGGTGCGGGCCCGTTCGGCGCCCAGGCGGTCGGCGTACATGCCGTCGTCGCCGCCCCACAGCGCGTCGAAGCCGGGCTGTACGGACGCGGTGAGGCCGAGCTCCGCGAACGCGGCGACGGTCTCGGGGGTGAGCATCTCGGCGTGCTCGACGCGGTGCCTGGCGGCGCGGACGCGGGCGATGCCGACCTTCTCGGCGGCGGCGCGGACGCCCTCGACGACGGTGCTGACGGCGGCGTCGCCGATGGCGTGGAAGCCGGCCTGCAGGCCGGCCTCGGTGCAGGCGGTGACGTGGGCGGCGACCGCGGCGGCGTCGAGGTAGGCGGTGCCGGAGTGCGGGGCATCGGCGTACGGCTCGTGCAGGCAGGCGGTGTGCGAGCCGAGGGCGCCGTCGACGAAGAGGTCACCGGCAGCGCCGATCGCCCCGAGCGCGCGGATCCGGTCCGCGTCGGCGGGCGAGGCGATCTGCTCGGCCCAGTAGCCGAAGACCCGCGGTCCCGGCTCGGCGGCGGCGAGGGCGAGGAGGCCGGTGAGGTCGTCCTCGGAGGAGATGGTGGGGCCCGCGCACTCGTGCAGGGCACCGATGCCGAGGGACGCGGCGTGCCGCAGGGCGGCGCGCTGGGCTGCGGTGCGCTGCTCGGCGCCGATCGCGCTCTGGGCGGCGGCGCGCACCGCGTGGTGGGCGTCCTTGGTGAGGGGGGCGTCGGCCTCGTAACCGGGGCGTTCGGTGATGCCCGGCACCAGGTCGAGGAGTGCGGTGGTGACGACGGCGGAGTGCACGTCGATCCGGGAGAGGTACAGCGGGCGGCCGCCGGTGGCCTCGTCGAGTTCGGCGCGGGACGGCGGGCGGCGCTCGGTCCAGCGCGCGGCGTCCCAGCCGTGCCCGAGAAGCACCGGGTCGCCGGGGTGGGCCGCGGCGTGCGCGCGGACCAGGGCGAGCGCGTCGTCGAGGCCGCGGGCGCCGGAGAGGTCGAGTCCGGTGAGGGCGAGGCCGGTGGCGGTGGTGTGCACGTGGGCGTCCGTGAACGCCGGGGTGACGAGGGCGCCTTCGAGGTCGACGACCTCCTCGACACCGCTCGCGAAGGCGTCTGCGGCGCCTTCGGAGCCGACCCAGGCGATGTGGCCGCGTTCGACGACCATCGCGGTGGCGAAGGGGTCGGCGGGGCTGTGGATGTCACCGCCGCGCAGCAGGACGGTGCGGTGCCCGGCGTCGTCGGCGGTGGAGGCGGAGGGGGTGGTGCGCTCGCTCATGGGTCCAGTCTCGCGCCTCGGGACGGGTGCTCCGTGCCGGGGGTGGCCCGGTGTGCCGCGCCAGGCGTGCGCGTGGGGCGCGTTCGGTACGCGTGGGGGGCGCCGGACGGGCCTCGGCGGGAGCCTCAACCTGCCGTTCCCGTCCGCCGATTGAGACGGCCGACCACGCCCGATGGGCGCCGAGGGTCAGATTCTCGGCGGGCGTGCCTCGTACGGCGTGGAGAGGACCACGGTCGTACGGGTGGAGGTGCCGGCGAGGGTGCGGACGCGGCTGAGCAGGTCTTCCAGTTCGAGCGGGGTGGCGACGCGGACCTTGAGGATGTAGTTCTCGTCGCCGGCGACGCTGTGGCAGGCCTCGATCTCCGGGACACCGGCGAGGCGTTCGGCGATGTCGTCGGGGGCGCTGGGGTCGAAGGGCTTCACCGAGATGAACGCGGTCAGCGGCAGGCCGACGGCTTCCGGGTCCACCACGGCCGCGTACCCACGGATGACGCCGCGCTGTTCGAGTCGGCGCACGCGCTGGTGCACCGCCGACGTGGACAGGCCCGTGGCCTTGCCCAGGTCGGTGTAGCTCATCCGCCCGTCCTTGACGAGCAGCTGCACGATCTGACGGTCGAGCTCCTCCATGCCCTGAACTTACAGGGCCGTGATCTCTTGTGACACCCGGTGTCCACTGGCCGAACGGCCTGCGGTCACGCCCCGGACGCACGGCCGGGGATTCGAGGCCCGAACAGGTCGTCGGGCGGCGCTCGCCCGTATCGGCGCGTACGACAACTCCCCCTCGGGAGGCGGTAGCTGGGCCGGACGCAGGAGCGCGCCCCCTGAACACCCCTCGAGTGCGCCGCGATCCACCTGTCGGGACGCGTGTATCCACACCCCGGACACCGGCATGAGCGAGGGGCATGTGACGAACACCACAGGTTTATCGACGTGTACGTCGGGCGGGGGTGATTACCCACAGGACGTGGCGGGAAATGCTTGCTGTGGTCGAGGCCACAGCGCCCGGCCGGCCACCCGAGGGGGAGAGTCCCATGCAGAGTGTGAAGCGCCCTGGCCGCACTGCCCGGAACCGGCAGCCGTCGGTCGTCGAGCTCGTACCGGAGGGCGTCGAACCGGACGCCGACGGCACCGACGAGCTCGACGCGTACGACACGTTCGAGATGTACCGGGTGATCTGCCCGGACTGCGTCCAGCCCATCGCGCTCCTGGCGGACGAGGACACGCTGCCCGAGCACGCCAAGTGCCCCACTCCCTGGAACCCGTTCGGGCTCCAGGTCTGCTCCGGGACCGGCCGCCGGGCCTCCGACGCCCGGCCCGCCGACGAGAACCCGGAGGCCCAGGAGCAGGACACCGCCCTGCTGTTGACGCTCCCTCAGGGACTCGACTGGCGCACCCAGCCCTTCTCCCACGTGGGCGGCCCCGGCTCCCGCCCGCGGAAGGCGCCGCAGCTGTACCGCGCCGCCTGAGCACACCTTCCGCGGGCCTGACGCCCGCTCAACTCCAGTAGCTGCCCTGCACCATGGCCGCGAGGCTGTCGTGGTGCAGGATCAGCCGGTCGGGGTCCTCGGGCAGCGCGGCCTCGCCGAAGTGCACCTGCCGGTAGGCGACCCGGAGCATCACGACGGCGTGCCGCAGCGCCGCGTACAGCGTGTAGAAGTCCATGGCGCGCGGCGTGTGCCCGGTGAGCTCGGCGTAGCGGGCCTCGATCCGCTCGCGGCGCAGGAAGTCCGGCAGGCCCCGCTGGCCGAAGGACACGGTCAGGTCCTGGAAGAAGCGGTGCAGATAGACCGTCCAGCCGAGGTCCACCTCGCGCGGGGCGAGCGCCGCCATCTCCCAGTCGAGCACGGCCTCCGGCGTGAAACCGTCGTAGATGATGTTGCCGATACGGGCGTCGCCCCAGTTGAGGACCGGTTCGCCCTCGTCCTGTGGCCAGAGCTCGGTGAGCCGGTCGAAGGCGCTCTCGATCAGCGGCGAGCGGGGCAGCCCGTCCACCACCCAGGCGTAGTAGGCGCGTTGGGCCGCGACGTGGCGGCGCAGCGGGCTGCCGTCGCCCGGCAGTTCCAGGAAGCCCGCCCGCTCGACGGGGAAGCGGTCGTGGAGGCGGGCGATGATCCGTACGGTCGCGTCCTCGAGCCGGGCGCGTTCGGCGTCGCTCGCGGAATGCAGCCAGTTCCCCTCGTACGTGTACGGCATGACGTCGGGCGGCACCCGGCCCGCCTTGCGTTCCATCACGAAGAAGGGCGCGCCGAGCGGCTCGGGGTCCTCCTCCAGCCAGAGCACGCGCGGCACCGGGATCCCGGTGTGCTCGGCGACGAGGCGCATGGTCTCGTACTGCCGCCTCATGTCGTACACGGGGAAGATCGTGTACGCCTTCGGGTCCGCCGCGAGCCGCAACGCGCAGGCTTTCAGCGGGGGTTGGGGATGGTCGAGGTCGAAAAGCAGGGTCTCGCTCGACATGCCGTTGGACTCGGGCACGGACACGTCGCGCACCGTGGCGCCCGGCAGGCGGGTGCCGAGCCAGTCGGTGAGGCGGCGGGTGAGCTCCTCGGGGTCGCGGGTCGTGGTGCGGGGCCGGGGTGCCGTGGCCATCTCCGAACTCCCTTCACTGGTGGTCCTGTTGACGGGGCACTCGACTGCGGTGACGACTCACTGAGACATCACTTCTTCAGGGGGACCGAGCCTCAGGGGGTGACCGAGCCTCAAGGGGCGACCGAGTCGAAGCCGGTGAATCCGCTGGGGTCGTGGCGGCCGAAGCTGCCGTGCTCGAAGATCCCGTATCCGATCCGGCCGTCGAGGGTGAAGCGGGCGGCGTGGTCGGTCACTCCGTACGCGGCGAGTGGGTGGGCGGCCGGGTCGGAGAGGTCGTAGACCTGCCGGTCGGTCCAGCCGCGGCCCTGCCAGGTGCCGTGCTGCCAGTCGCCCGCGGGCGGGTACCCGGCGCCGACGGCGAGCGGGGACGAGGCGAGGACGCGGACGCCGAGTTCGAGGGGTTTGCGGGCCGGGTCGGTGAGGTGGATGACGACGTGCTCGGGGTGGCGGGTGCCGGAGCGGTAGCCGATGTCGGCGTGCGGCCAGCCGAGTTGGACGTCATGGTGGCCCTCGCGCACGAGCAGCGCCTCGTTGAGGGTGCGGTGGCCGTCGGCGTCCTCCTGGACGATCACCATGAGGAAGCGGTCGTCGAACGCCACCGGCACCCAGAGCCAGTGGAAGCCCTCGGTGCGGTGTTCCTCGGCGCCGCGCCCGCCCTCCTCGCCGGGGATCGGGCGCACGCCCCAACTGCGGTCCCGGGTGGCCGTCCACTCCCCCGGCGTCACCTGGATCTCCTCGCCGCCGACCCGGATCACCCCGCTCGGCCGGCCCGCCTGCACGAAGCGGCGACCCTCCAGGGTCAGCCGGTCGCCGCGCCGTTGGACGTGGTGGGGCTCCCAGACCGCCGGGAAGTCGGCGTTCCACTCGATGTCGTACGAGAGGGAGTCGGGGCCTTCGGCCGCGCAGCGCAGGCGGATGCGCTGGAGCGGGCGGTCGACGGTGACGCTGAGCGGGCCGACGGCGAGCTGCATCCGGTCGTCGCCGAGCGCGTCCGAGGCGCGTACGGCGTGCAGGGTGTCGCCGATGCGCAGGGTGGCGTAGGCGTCGATCACTCCGGTGTTGGGGTAGACGCCGAGCCCCAGGATGAGCAGGAAGCGGCCTTCGTGGTCGAAGACGTGGAAGATGCAGCGGTCGTAGGCGTTGCGGTCGCCGGTGGCGACGTGCTTCATGGAGAGCGGTACCTGGTGGATCGGGTACTCGTCGAGCGGGACCGGGCGGTCGTCGGCCACGGCAAACCTCCTGGACGCACAGTGAATGGGCGTCGCTCGGAGGGGTGCGGCCCCCGGCGGCGCAGATGACGGTACGTCAGATATGCACTGCGGGGCCATACTTGTGGCGCTGTCGCCGGTGCTCGTCCGAGAGCCGCGGGTCGCGGCGGCGCTCGCGGCGCTGTCAGGTGGGAGACGCGTACGCCGGTCGGAGCCGCTCCCTGAACCGCGCCCCGGTCACTCTCAGAACTGACGCCCGAATCCCCCGGGCGGTGACCGTTGACGCGGCTGTGACGTTGGCCGGGCATGACCGCCTTGCATGAAGCGATCGGCCGGCGCCGACGCACGCTGTACGTCCCCGCCACCGGAGAATCGGTTCAGCAGGCCCCCAGGCAACTGCCCGCACCCGCACCCGCGCTCCCGTCCGACCCGCCCATCTATCGCGCGCTGTTGCAGACGTGGGCGGGCCGGGGCAGGACGCTTCCCGGCCACCGTGACCCGGAGTGGGCGCAGTTGACCGCGCCGATCGTGCGCACCGGGCAGTTCGGTTCGACGACGCCGTTCAGCGCGCAGCCCATGCAGCACACTCAGGCCGGTCAGGGGCCGTACCGGGACGGGGAGAGCGGCTTCGCACTGACGGCTCGCGGCGAGGAGTAGCGCCCGCGCACGCATCGGCGGGGCGGAGGGCGGTCCTCAGTGGGTCACTGGGACTCCGGACCCGCCAAGTGCCGGGCGATCACGACGCGTTGGATCTGGTTCGTGCCCTCGACGATCTGCAGCACCTTGGCCTCGCGCATGAGGCGCTCCACGGGGAAGTCCATCGTGTAGCCGTACCCCCCGAGGACCTGGACGGCGTCGGTGGTGACGCGCATCGCCGCGTCCGTGCAGAACAGCTTGGCCATGGCGGCCTGGCGGGAGAACGGCAGGCCCGCGTCGCGCAGCCGGGCCGCCGAGAGGTAGAGCGCGCGGCCGGCCTCGATCTGGGTGGCCATGTCGGCCAGCATGAAGCGCAGCCCCTGGAAGTCGGCGATCGGGCGGCCGAACTGGCGGCGCTCCGTCGCGTACGCGAGCGCCTCGTCCAGGGCCGCCTGGGCCACGCCGATCGCACAGGCGGCGATGCCGAGGCGGCCGGAGTCGAGGGCGGACAGGGCGATGGCGAAGCCCTGGCCCTCCTCGCCGAGGCGCCGGGCGTCGGACACCCGGACGCCGTCGAAGTGGAGTTGGGCGGTCGGTGAGCCCTTGAGGCCCATCTTCCGCTCGGGCACCGCGGCCGTGAGGCCCTCGGCGTCCCCCGGTACGAGATAGGCCGTGATGCCCTTGGGGCCGTCGCCGCCGGAGCGGGCCATCACCGTGTAGAAGTCGGCGATGCCGCCGTGCGTGATCCAGGCCTTGCCGCCGGTGATCACCCAGCTGTCGCCGTCCCGCACGGCTTTGGTGCGCAGCGAGGCGGCGTCGGATCCCGCCGCGGGCTCGGAGAGGCAGTACCCGCCGAGGAGTCCGCCGCCGAGTATCGCCGGGAGGTGCTCGGCCTGCTGTTCCTTCGCGCCGTACCCGGCGAGGGCGTGGGCGGCGAGGGTGTGGACGCTGACGCCGAGGCCGACGGTGAGCCGGGCCGCGGCGAGTTCTTCGAGCACCTGGAGGTAGACCTCGTACGGCTGGTCGCCGCCGCCGAACTCCGACGCGTACGGCAGGCCCAGGAGGCCGGAGCGGGAGAGCAGGGTGAAGACCTCGCGCGGGAAGCTCCCGGACTCCTCGCCGTCGGCGGCTCCGGGGGCGATCTCGCGCTGCGCGATCTCGCGGACGAGCGCGAGGAGGTCACGGGCCTCTTCAGTGGGCAACTGGCGCTCCACCGGCTGGTACGGCTCGCGGTCCGTCATGTCGTCGCTCTCCTCCCGGTCGGGCACTTCGGCGCACCGGGTGAGGTGCCGCCGAAGTCTGACAACCCGGCCGCTGGGCGGCGATTCGGATCTCGAAACGCGGCTGAACGGCGGCCGTTGCGCTGAGTATGCCTGATCAGAGAGCGCACGTCATCAGGTTCACGACCGTTCACTTCACTTCTCTCACGGAAGCGCACGCGGGCCCGGCATCCGGACCCGGAACGGACCCGGAATGCCCGGTTTCCGGGGCGGGAACCAGGCCGGGAACCGGGCCGGGAACGGGGGCCGAGGCCACCTCCGAGGATTGGTCCGAACCATTGACCGCACTGGTCTAGTCCTCTACTGTTCCGGCGAACGCCTCCCCGCGTTCATGACAATCCTGGACGCCGGGTTCCGCCCCTTCCAGAACCCGTGCGCAGTGCAAGGTCAACAGCAGTTCCCTCCCTCCCCCACGAGGAGACACCATGCTCGGACCGCACCGCCCCAGCACCCGCACCCGGGTGCTGATCGCCGCATCGTGTTGTGCCGTGCTCGGCGCCGGCCTGTTCGCCGGAGCGGGTGCCGCCGGTGCCGCCCCGACCCCCGAGAAGGAGACCGCGGCGGCCGGCTCGAAGGTCGTCGGCTACTTCACCGAATGGGGCGTGTACGACCGCAATTACCACGTCAAGAACATCGATACGTCCGGCTCCGCCGACAAGCTGACGCACATCAACTACTCGTTCGGCAACGTCCAGGGCGGCAAGTGCACGATGGGCGACGCCTACGCGGCGACCGACAAGGCGTACACCGCCGACCAGTCCGTGGACGGCAAGGCCGACAGCTGGGACCAGCCGCTGCGCGGCAACTTCAACCAGCTGCTCAAGCTGAAGGCCAAGCACCCGAACCTGAAGGTGCTGTGGTCGTTCGGCGGCTGGACCTGGTCCGGCGGCTTCACCGAGGCCGCGAAGAACCCCGAGGCCTTCGCCCAGTCCTGCTACGACCTGGTGGAGAACTCCAAGTGGGCCGATGTCTTCGACGGCATCGACATCGACTGGGAGTACCCGAACGCCTGCGGGCTCAGCTGTGACACCAGCGGCCGTGAGGCGTACAAGAACCTGATGGGCGCGGTGCGCGCCAAGTTCAAGGACCAGTTGGTCACCGCCGCGATCCCGGCCGACGCGAGCGACGGCGGCAAGCTCGACGCCGCCGACTACGCGGGCGCCGCCCAGTACGTCGACTGGTACAACCCGATGACGTACGACTTCTTCGGGGCCTGGGACGCGAAGGGCCCGACGGCTCCGCACTCGCCGCTCAGCAAGTACGACGGCATCCCCAAGGACACCTGGAACTCCGAGGCGACGATCGCGAAGCTCAAGGGCCTCGGCATTCCGTCGGAGAAGCTGCTGCTCGGGGTCGGCTTCTACGGGCGCGGCTGGACCGGCGTCACGCAGAAGGAGCCGGGCGGCACGGCCACGGGTCCCGCGGCGGGCAAGTACGAGCAGGGCATCGACGACTACAAGGAACTGAAGACGAAGTGCCCGGCCAACGGAACCGTCGGCGGCACCGCCTACGCGCACTGCGGCAACGAGTGGTGGAGCTACGACACCCCGGAGACCCTCGCCGGGAAGATGGCCTACAAGAACAAGGAGGGCCTCGGCGGCACCTTCTTCTGGGAGCTCAGCGGTGACACCGCGAACGGCGAACTGATCAAGTCGATCAACTAGCCGGAGCAGCCTGCGCCGCGGGCTTCAGCTGGACGGCAACCAGCCTGCGGCGTGAGTCGGCGGGGCGGACGGGCCTGGCGCCCCTCCGCCTCGTCGGCGTGCGGGGTCCGGGTCCGCGTCCGCGTCAGAGCAGGCAGCGGGCCTCGGGTTCAGAGCAGGCCGGCCTGGGTGACGAACATGGCGAGCACGACGACCAGGGTCCAGCCGAGGACGTGCTCCAGGATCTTGGGGCCGTCCTCCTTGGGTCCGCCCGTGCGGCTCAGGATGCGGCGGGCTTCGTCGACGGTGGTGGCGGTCGCGGTCATGGCGGTCTCACTCACGGTTTCGCGGGCAGTGGCGTCCCCCCACTGACCCGACCAGAGTGACAGGGGAACCGGGCCCCGAGGGGGAGAGATGGGTCACCCCCTCGGGCCCGGACCACCCCTCAGCGCACCCCGACCGCCGCGAGAGCCCTGGTCTGGGCGCCGTTCGGCTGGGCCGGGAAGTACAGGTAGCAGACCCCGCCCGTGCCGGATGTCACCTTGCCGTCGGCGTTGTACCGCTTGGTGCGGAGCCAGATGTTCTCCCACTCGCGCCGCTTGTAGACCCGGCGCACGGCGTCGTTGCTCGGCGAGGCCGGGTCGTTGGCGATCACGTCGCCGCCCTCGGTGAAGCCGATCACGGTCATCAGGTGCCCCGCGGTGCCGTACCCGGCGCCGGTCAGCTCCTTCGCCAGGAAGGACTGGGACGTGATGACCGGGATGCCCGCACCGATCAGCGTCTCCAGGTCGGTGAGCGAGCCGAGCCGGGTGACGACGGCCTGCATGTCCTTGTACGTGGCCGCGTAGGCGGCGTTGAACGGCCAGTTGCCGCAGCCCTCGTACTGGTAGTCGTAGGTGAACCGGGCCGCGTGGCAGACCTGCGGGTCGGCGAAGTCCGGGTTCACCCAGGCCAGGTCGTCGGCCGAGGGCTTGCGGCCCCAGTGCTCCAGGATCATCTGCGAGGAGGTGGGGCTGCACCAGGCCTCGCCGCCGTTGTCGTACTCGGGGTACTGGCCGACGTGGGTGTTCTGCGAGTAGCGCGGCACCTTCAGCTCCGCGGCGAGGCCCGGTTCCGACGCGGGCACCGTGAAGCGGTCCGGGATGTCCGAGCCCATCGCGCCGAGCCGCCACACGGTGGGCGTGACGCCGCTCCCCGGCTTGCGGTACAGCGTCAGACGGAGCTGGTACGCGGTCACCCGCAGCCCCTTCGCCGGGTCGTCGACGGCGAGGGTGTCGGTCCACACCGAGGTCTTGCCGTCCTTCTGGCCGTCGACGGAGGTGCGCCGGATCGCGTCGGCGTCGGCGTCGCCCTCGCGGTCGTCGCCGGAGGTCCAGCGGCCCATCACGTACCAGGGGCTCCGCTTGCCGTCGCTGTACGTGCCGCGCAGCTCGACCTGGAGCCAAGTCCCGGACGGCGTACGGGAGTTCCAGGACGCGACGAGCTCGGTGGCGGGCACGGTGAGCCGGTGCTCGGGCGCCGTCCACACCGCGTACTCCCACTCCGCGCTCCTGCCGGTGTGCGGGTCCTTGTACGCGACGGTGCCGGCGGGCTTGTCGATCTCCACGCCCGCGCGCGTGGCGGCGACCGCGCGGGTGCCCTTGTGGGTGCCCGTGCTCCAGTCCGCGTACGAGGTCCAGAAGCGGTTGTCGACGCGGCGGGCGGCCGCCTTCGCGCGCGTGGTTCCGGATGCGGCGGGAGCGCCGGACGCGGCGGGGGTGCGGCCCCTGAGCGAGCCGCCCTCGGCGGCGACGGCCGTGGCGGCGACGGTGCCGCCCGCCGCGACCGCCACCGCGGCGGCGAGCAACGATCTGCGAGTGGTGGAACGGGACGATTCGGTCATGGCGTGGAGCCCCTCGTCGAGTCGCGAATCAAGAGCGCCGCCGGGCCCTTCGACGGTCCCGGCGGCGTACGGCGTGAATGGCGGATGCATGACAGTGGGGCCCACTATCTCCGCCGTGGACGGCCGGGGCCAGCACTTCGGGCCGCGTCCCCGGCACCAATATTGGCGTGGACCACTGGAGCGGCCCGCGAACCGGGTCCGGGGCCGCCGTAGCCTTGGGTCGATGGACGACCTCCCCGACCCCTCCGCGCTCCCCGAGCCCTCCGGGCCCTTTGACCTCCCGGAACTCGGCCGCCTCGCCCGCACCCTGCGCGCGCTGCCGCCCTCCTGCGGTCCGGTGCGGCTCGTCGGCGTCGACGGGCACGCGGGCTCGGGCAAGTCGACGTTCGCGGTACGGCTCGCCGCGGCCCTCGGCGGTGCGCCCGTCGTCGGGCTCGACGACATCCGCAGCCACGACGAGCTATTCGACTGGACCGACCGCTTCCGCGCGGAGGTTCTCGCTCCGCTCGCCGCGGGCCGCACGGCACGCTTCCGTACGTACGACTGGAACGCGCGGCGCTTCGACGCCGAGCAGCGGGTGGAGCCCGAGCCGGTCGTGCTGATCGAGGGCGTCGGGGCCGGGCGGCGGGCGCTGCGGCCCTCGCTCGCGTGGCTCTGCTGGATGGATCTGCCGCACGGCGACGCGTGGGCGCGGGGGCGCGGCCGGGACGGTGCGGCACAGCGGGAATTCTGGGACGGCTGGGAGCCGGCCGAGCGTCGGCATTTCGCCGAAGACCCCACCCGGCCGCACGCCGACACCTGGGTACGGCAGCGAACCGAGGGGTACGTGGTGCTGCCGGGGCACCAGGAAACGCCGCCGCCACCCCAAGCCATCACACACGGTGATGACTCGTCGGCGGTCCGCTGAGCCCCCCGGAAAGGCCCTTCCACGAGAACTCCAACTCTGCTTGACCCGGGGGTCGTACAGGACTTACGTTCTCAATGTGCGGTTCTTCGGGACCGCCCCGCAGACGCGAAGCCCCCGGTTGTTCCCCCGTGATCGGGGGCTTCGTTCTGCCCTTTGTCCGCTTTCGCGACCGCGACCGGACGCCCCTTGATCACCCTCGGTGACCATCCCCAACTCCCCCCTCACATACGCCTCTTCAGGCGCGAGAACCGTGCGGCACCCTACGGCCGACGGCTCCCCCGCAGGTACGATGCCTCTCGGTGCGACCTTGCGGACGGCGCTCGGCGCCACCCCACGCACGACGGAGTCAGCACCGGTCAACTCCCGTCTGCGGCACGCAGGTTCGGCACAGCACGGGCACGGTTGTGGGGGGTTGTGGGGTACGGGATGGACATCGGCGCGCAGGGTTCTTCGACCCCGGCCGACCTCGCCTGGCTGCGGGGCGTCGACGCCTACACGATGGGCGCCTATCCGCAGGCCGAGGAGGAGTTCCGGGCCGCGGTGCGGATGGACCCGCAGATGGCCGACGGCTGGCTCGGCCTGCACGCGCTGCGCATCGACACGACGACGGCGCTCCTGCACATGTTCCGGCACCGCGACCGCTTCGGCGAGCAGCGCACCCGCCACCGGCGCACCCTCAACTCCTGGTACTGGCTTGGCTGGTGGGTGCAGCCGGTGCTCGAATCGCCGCGCGACCTGCTGCTCGCGCACGCCTCGCACTGGCTCGACGGGCGGCACGTCCCCGAGCTCGACCGCGCCCTCGCCGGGCTGCCGCCGATCGACACGGACCCGCAGGTGCGGTTCCTGCACGGCTGCCGCGCCTATCTGGTCAAGGACTGGGAACAGCTCGTCCGGCACACCGACCCGCTGACCTCCGACCCGGTGCTCGGCATCGAGGCGGGCCTCTTCGGCGGCATGGCACGGGTCCGCCTGGAGATGTACGGGCAGGCCGAGCCGCTGCTCTCGGCCGCCCTGATGCGCTGCCGCAGCGAGCAGCCGCAGCGCAAGGAGCTCCGCTACTGGCTGGCCCGCGCCCACGAGGGCACCGGCCGCAGCGCCGCGGCGCTCCCCCTGTACCGGGCCGTGCACCGGGTCGACCCGGCGTTCATGGACACCTCGGCGCGGCTCGCGGCCATCGCGGAGTACGACGGCTTCGACGGCGGCGACGACCCCGGCGACCTGACGGCACTCGCCCTCGCCGGGGCCGGGCAGGACACCTCGGACCCCGCGGACGCGCTCGACGAGCAGTACGGCGCGGAGGGCCTCGACCTGAAGGTCGGTACGGGTTCCGAGGGTGCCGCGCCGCCCGCGACGCCCGGCTCGGCACGTGAGAAGGCGGTGCTGCCGGTGCCGGGGCCGCAGTTGCCCGCCGGGCCCGCCGACCCCGTACTGCTCCAGGAAGCGCTCGCCGAGCTGGAGCGGATGGTCGGGCTCGATCCGGTGAAGCGGCAGGTCAAGGCGCTCTCCGCGCAACTGCGGATGGCCCGCCTGCGGGCCGGGCAGGGGCTTCCGGTGCAGCCCCCGAAGCGGCACTTCGTGTTCTCCGGCCCCTCCGGCACCGGCAAGACGACGGTGGCGCGCATCCTCGGCCGGGTCTTCTACGCGCTCGGGCTGCTCGGCGGCGACCACCTGGTGGAGGCCCAGCGCGCCGACCTGGTCGGCGAGTACCTCGGCCAGACCGCGGTCAAGGCCAACGAGTTGATCGACTCGGCGCTCGGCGGGGTCCTCTTCGTCGACGAGGCGTACGCCCTGTCCAACTCGGGCTACAGCAAGGGCGACGCGTACGGCGACGAGGCGCTGCAGGTGCTGCTGAAGCGGGCCGAGGACAACCGGGACCACCTGGTCGTGATCCTCGCCGGGTACCCCGAGGGCATGGACCGGCTGCTCGCCGCCAACCCCGGCCTCTCCTCCCGCTTCACGACCCGCGTCGACTTCCCCTCGTACCGGCCGCTCGAACTCACCGCGATCGGCGAGGTGCTGGCCGCGGAGAACGGGGACGTGTGGGACGAGGAGTCCGTCGAGGAGCTGAAGTCGATCAGTGGGCACGTGGTGGACCAGGGGTGGATCGACGAGCTGGGGAACGGGCGGTTTCTGCGCACGCTGTACGAGAAGTCGTGTGCGTACCGGGACTTGAGGCTGTCGGGGTATCCGGGGGCGCCCACGCGGGATGATCTGGCGACGCTGCGGTTGCCGGATCTTATGCAGGCTTACGGTGAGGTGCTTTCCGGGCGGCCGCCCGGGTCTTCGTCGCGGTGAGCTTGCCCTGGGGCGGGGAGGGGAAGAATCAGCCCGCCAGCACCTCCGCCGCCGCCTCCGCCCTGGGCTCGCCCAGACGTACCAGCGGGACCGCTCGGTGGGCCGGGTCTCGGACCTCGCCCACTAGGAGTTCGAGGACGTCCTCGAGGGTGACCAGGCCGAGGATCCGGCCCGACCCGTCCGCGACCTGGGCCAGGTGGGTGGCCGCGCGGCGCATCACCGTCAGGGCGTCGTCCAGGGGGAGTTCCGCGCTCAGGGTCGGCAGCGGGCGCCAGATGTGCTGGGGTACCGCCCGCTCCGGGTCCTCCAGGTCGAGTACGTCCTTCACGTGCAGGTACCCCATGAACGCGCCGCCCTCCGCGCACACCGGGAACCGCGAGTAGCCGGTGCGTACCGTCAGATCCTCGATGCGGTGCGGGGTCACCGACGGGTCGACGGTGACCAGCGAGGCGCGGGTGAGCAGGACGTCGGTGACCGGGCGGGAGCCCAGTTCGAGGGCGTCCTCCAGGCGCTCCTGCTCGGCCGGTTCGAGCAGCCCGGCCTGGCCTGAGTCCTCGACGAGCCGGCCGAGCTGGACCCGGGTGAAGGCCGCCTCCACCTCGTCCTTGGGCTCGACCCGGAACACCTTGAGGACGAGGCGGGCGCAGGCGCCGAGGCCCGCGGTCACCGGGCGGCAGAGCCGGGCGAAGCCGACCAGGCCGGGGCTCAGCCACAGCGCGGTCTTCTCGGGCGCGGCCATCGCCAGGTTCTTCGGCACCATCTCGCCGATGACGAGGTGCAGGAAGACGACCACGGCAAGGGCGATCGCGTACCCGAGCGGGTGGATCAGGCCCTGCGGGACGTGCGCCGCGAGGAAGACCGGCTCCAGGAGGTGCGCGACGGTCGGCTCGGCGACCGCGCCGAGCGTCAACGAGCAGACGGTGATGCCGAATTGGGCGGCCGCCATCATCTGCGGCAGGTTGCCGAGGCCGTACAGGACCTGCTGGGCCCGCTTGCCCTCCAGGGGTTCGATCTGGCTGCGCCGGACCGAGACGAGCGCAAACTCGGCGCCGACGAAGAAGCCGTTGCCGAGCACCAGGAGGAGGGCGAAGAGGAGTTGGAGCAGGCTCATCGGGCCGCCTCCGGGGTCGTGGCCAGGGCAGGTACAGGTACGGGTCCGGGTACAGGGCCGGTCGGCAGGGGCGCGGTGCGTACCAGGCGGACGCGCTCCGCGCGGTAGTGGTCGACCCGGCGCACCGACAGGCGCCAGCCGGGCAGCTCGGCCCGGTCGCCCGGGGCGGGGATGCGGCCGAGCAGATCGGCGACGAGTCCGGCGACCGTCTCGTACGGGCCCTCCGGGGCGTCGAGGCCGATGCGCTGCAGGGTGTCGACCCGGCAGCCACCGTCGGCGTCCCAGGCGGGGCGGCCGTCCTCGGGCGGTACGGCGGCGAGTTCCGGCAGGTCGTGCGAGTCATGCTCGTCGCGCACCTCGCCGACGAGTTCCTCGACGATGTCCTCGAGGGTGACGACACCGGCGGTGCCGCCGTACTCGTCGACGACCAGGGCCATCGGCTGCTCGCTGCGCAGCCGCTCAAGGAGGGGCTGTACGGGGAGGGTCTGGGG
>NZ_JAAAHS010000109.1 GCF_009908195.1 Streptomyces boluensis
CCCAGCTACCGCTGGGGGCGCCCCCAGCCCTGCGGAACGCCTGCCCACAGCAGGGCAGGAGTCAGAGATACAACCCCGCGTCCGCGCCCTCGCGTTGGTCCGGGACCTGGGTGGGGCTTGTGCCGCGGCGGAGGGCGAAGAGTTCGGCGAGGGTCGCGCCCTCGCGGCCCACGGCGTCCTCGCGGTCGGGGAAGTCGGGGCCCAGCCAGTTCAGGGACTCCGCGCGGGTCAGTCCGCCCACCTCGATCCGGGCCAGACAGCGGCCGGGGCGGACCACGGCCGGGTGCAGCCGCTCCAGGTCCTCGTTGGTGGTGACGCCCACCAGGACGTTCCGGCCCTGGCCGAGAAGTCCGTCGGTGAGGTTGAGCAGCCGGGAGAGGGCCTGGCCCGCGGTGTGCTTGGCCTCGCCGCGGATCAGCTCGTCGCAGTCCTCCAGGAGCAGCAGCCGCCAGCGGCCACCGGCCGAGCCGTCGTCCTCACCGATGGCGATGTCCATCAGATAGCCGACGTCGGAGAAGAGGCGCTCCGGGTCGAGTACGCAGTCCACCTGGCACCAGTCCCGCCACGAGCGGGCGAGGGTGCGAAGGGCCGAGGTCTTGCCGGTGCCGGGCGGTCCGTGCAGGAGCAGCAGCCGGCCCGCGATGTCCTGCGGTGTGGTCTTCATCAGCCGGTCCATCGCGTCGGCGACCGGCGTCGTGTAGTTGCCGCGCACCTCGTCCCAGCTGCCTGCGGAGATCTGCCGGGTGGTGCGGTGCGGGCCGCGGCGCGGTGACACGTACCAGAAGCCCATCGGTACGTTCTCCGGCTGGGGTTCGGGCTCGTCGGCGGCGCCGTCCGTGGACTGATCGACGATCTCGCGGGCGAGTTCCTCGGTGACCGCGGTGACGGTGACGTCCGCGCCCCGGCTCCAGCGGGAGATCAGCAGCGTCCAGCCCTCGCCCTGGGCGAGCGTCGCGCCGCGGTCGTCGTCGCGGGCGGCGCGCAGCACGGTGGCGCCCGGCGGCAGCAGGGTCAGGCCGGACTTGACGCGGTCGATCGACGAGCTGTGCGAGTACGGCTGCTCGCCCGTCGCGAAGCGGCCGAGGAACAGCGCGTCGACGACATCAGCGGGGGAGTCGCTGTCGTCGACGTTGAGCCGGATCGGCAGGACACCGTGAGGGTCAGCTGGCATGCCGTCCATGATCCGGCACCGCCGCCCGTCGTGCACCGCATTTCCCGGGGTGCGGCCGTGTCCCGCGGCACGGCGGACCGGGCGCCTCCGTGTCTCCGTGGCCGTCAACTCCGCTGCTGCGCGCCGCCGTTGAGGGAAGGCGGGGCGGCCCCGGCCGGAGCCCGGAGGCCGCGTGGTGGAATGACCGGGCGGCGCTGACCGACGGCCGCGACGGTACGAGGCGGCCACCGGGCCGTACGGGCGGGGGAGACGAGTTGGCGGGTTCGGCGAGACCGAAGCGGCGCAGGGCGGCGGCCCCGGCACTGACCGTGCAGCCGCGCACGGCCCGCCCGCGCATGGCGCGGGAGCGGAAGGACGGCGGGCGCCGCAAGCGGGCCTGGTGGCCGGGCGTCGCGGCCTTCGGCCTGGTCGCGGGAATCGCGGGCCAGTTCCTCTGGGCCGCCCCGGTCTGGGCCGCGCTCGCGCCGAGCTGGCCGGGTCAGGGGTACGGACTCGCCGTCACCGTCGGCCTGTTGCTGCCCGGCGTGATCGCCGCGGCGGCCATGACGGGCCTGTGGTCGAAGCGGCACGCGAGTGCGGGGGCGGTGGGCCCCGCGCTCGGCTCGGGCGCGGCCTCCGTGGTGTGCTTCGCGGCGAGCGTGTTCCTGATCGGGGTCATGGTCGGGTCGGTCAAGCCCAAGGCGCGGCACCGGGAGGCCGACTGCTCCATGTCGGGCGGCGCGTGCTGGATCGGCGAGCACTACCCCTGGGCCTGGCTGCTCGGCCTGCTAGTCATCCCGGTGGGCATCCTGCTCGCCATGTGGGTGAACGGCAGGTTCGGCAGCCGTACGCCGAACGGGCCGACGGCCACCTCCGGCGAAGGGCCCGGCGCGGAGGCCTGATCCGCGATCTCCCATCGGTGAACGAGGCGTCATCTTCCGTACGGCAGAAGGAAGTTGTCCGGTGAAGACGCCCTTCGCAGGTCAAACCTTGTCCGTGTGAAGGTCCCCGTACCAAACCTTCTTGGCATGGACGCTCCCGGAGCAAGTCGGCGCGTGCTACCACGGCTTGTGCAGAGATCCTGCTAAAGGGAGGTTCCATGAGACTGTCCCGAACTACCGCGTACGCAGCTTCACTTCTTCTGGCGGCCGGCCTCGCTCTCACCGGAGCGGGCACGGCCGCGGCGGCGGACAATGCGGCCGCCGAGGCCTATGTGGCCCTCGGCGACTCCTACTCCTCGGGTGTCGGCGCCGGCAACTACGACAGCGGCAGCGGCGACTGCAAGCGCAGCACCCGCGCCTACCCGGTCCTCTGGGCGAACGCCAACTCGCCCTCGTCCTTCGACTTCACCGCCTGCTCCGGCGCCCGTACCGGCGACGTGATCAACAACCAGCTGGGGCCGCTCGGTTCCGGCACCACACTGGTCTCGGTCACCGTCGGCGGCAACGACGCGGGCTTCGCCGACGTCATGACCACCTGCGTCCTGCAGTCCGAGAGCACCTGCATCGCGCGCGTCAACGAAGCGAAGGCCTACGTCGACAACACGCTGCCCGGCAATCTCGACAAGACGTACGACGCGATCAAGGCCAAGGCCCCCAACGCCCAAGTGGCCGTGCTCGGTTACCCCCGCTTCTACCAGCTGAACGGCAGCTGCGCCGCGGGTCTCACCGAGAACGAGCGCGCCGCCATAAACGGTGCCGCCGACCACCTCAACGCCGCCACCGCCAAGCGCGCGGCCGACCACGGCTTCGCCTACGCCGACGTGGCCGGGGCCTTCACCGGGCACGAGATCTGCTCCGGCGACTCATGGCTGCACAGCGTCAACTGGGGCAACATCGGTGAGTCGTACCACCCCACCGCGGCCGGCCAGTCGGGCGGATATCTGCCCACGTTCAGCAGCGCCGTCTAGCACCGCGCTGCCCCCCACCTGATCGGTGCCGTTCTGCGGGTAGGGGTCTCCGGCCACCGGAGGCTCCTGCTCGCATTTCTTTCTGCCTCGCGCTCCCTTCTGTACGGGGCCGCCTCTTTCTGTACGGGGCCGTCGCGCCGGGCCCCGCGCCAGGTCCCCGCAGTGGTGATCGTCACAGCGAAACGGTGAACCGCCCGCCCCGCCCCGCGCCTCGCCCGACCGCGAACGGCCCCTGTATGTCCGCCATCTGGAGGTACGGGCGAACAGGCTGGCGGTTGCGTCGGCGCCTGAAAGACACTCACCTCACCGGACGGTAACCCCAGTTGTCCAACTCGCCCTGGAATCAGGCAGATTCGGAGAAGGCTGGTCAACCTGCCCGAAGCGCAGGTGAATCCCGTGACCGGAATACACGAGTGTCACTGCGGGGCGATAGGGTTAACCTGCCCGGGCCGGGTGCCCTCGTACGGGTGGGGAGTGACATGGAACAGATAACAGTGCGCAGCAGGGCTCGAGTCCCTGCGATCACCTGCGGGAGCAGCGCGACCAGCTCTCGTCTCGACCGCCATCTGTCGGTGTTGGGCGGCCCCGCCGTCCCGCAGCGCGAGGCGGCGGAGGCGACGTTGCTGATGCGTGAGCTCACAAGGCGTGATGTGGCGCACGAGCGCACGAGCCGTGTGGCACGTGTGCGGAAGGTCTCGCTCTTCGCGCCGCTCAGGCGGCTGACCCGTTCGCTTTTCGGCGGCCACTGAGCCGTCGTCGGCGCGAACAGGAAGAACAGAGCACGACAGTGTGGGCCCGCAACCGCGGGCCACATCCCCCGTCCAACGCCCGCGCTCAGGCGATCACACCGTCCCTACGCATTGCTGCGATCTCGGCGCCCGACATCCCCACGGCACGCAGCAGCGCCTCGGTGTGCTCGCCCAGCGCGGGCACGGCACCCATCACCGGCTCCGCCCCACCCGGCAGCGTCACCGGCGGCAGCAGCGCCCGCAGCGGCCCCACCGCCGAATCCACCGTGCGCCACCGCTCCCTCGCCGCCAACTGCGGATGCGCCGCCACCTCCGTGACATCCCGCAGCCGCGCACACGCGATCCCCGCCCGGTCGAGCCGTGCAAGGGCCGTGTCCACGTCCAACCGCCCCAGCGCCTTCGCCACCAGCTCGTCCGTCGCCGCCCGCCGCGAGGTGCGCGCCGCGTTGGTCGCGTACGCCGGGTCGGTCCCCAACTCCGGCTGTTCCAGGACCAGTTCGGCGAGCCGCTGCCACTCCCGGTCGTTCTGCACCGAGAGCAGCACCCGCGCGCCGTCCGCCGTCGGGTAGGCGTCGTACGGCGCGATCACGGCGTGCGCGAGGCCGGTGCGCGCCGGGGGTTCGCCTCCGTGCATCGCGTGGTGCAGCGGGTGCCCCATCCACTCCGTGAGCGCCTCCAGCATGGAGATCTCCACCGGGCCGCCGAGCCCCGTCGTGGACCGCCGCAGGAGCGCAGCGAGGACCCCGGAGAACGCGTACATCGCGGCCGCGATGTCGGCCGCAGGAATGCCCGCCTTCACCGGCTGCTCCGGCGTCCCGGTCACGGACACCAGGCCCGCCTCGCACTGCACCAGCATGTCGTAGGCTCGCTTGTCCGCGTACGGGCCGCCCGCCCCGTACCCCGAGATGTCCACGGCCACCAGACGCGGATGCGCCGCGCACAGCGTCGCCGCGTCCAGGCCGAGCCGGGCCGCCGCGCCCTGCGCGAGGTTCTGCACGAACACGTCCGCCCCGGCCACGAGTTCCCGTACCACCGCGAGGCCGCGCGGGTCCTTCAGGTCGACCGCGAGGGACTCCTTGCCGCGGTTCGCCCACACGAAATGTGAGGCCAGACCGGCGGCCGCGGTGTCGTAGCCGCGGGCGAAGTCACCGCCGTCGGGGCGCTCGACCTTGATGACCCGAGCCCCCAGATCGGCGAGCTGACGGGTCGCGAACGGAGCGGCGACGGCCTGCTCCACGGAGACGACCGTGATGCCGTCCAGGGGGAGCGGCTGCGGGGAGGGCGGAGGCATGTGCATGGTCCAAGATCCTGAACCCTGCGTAACGCCTTTGTCACCCCTGGATGTTGACGTGGCAACGCGCAGAGTCCAGGGTGCTGATCATCGGCAAGCACTTGGCCGGTACACCGATCCGCCCCCCCGCTCCGTTCCCTGCTCCACGCCCCGTCCGCGCCACCGCCCGCACCCCCGGAGGCCCGCGTGTGTGACCTGCACGATCAGCACGAGCACGACCACGAGACCGCCGCAGGCGGCCACCCCTCGCTCAGCCGCCGCCGCGTGATGCAGCTCCTCGGTGCCGCCGGTGTCACCGCCGCCGCGATGAGCGCCGACGCCGACCCCGCGATGGCGGCGGCCGCCGAACAGGCCGATGCCGACGGCGCGTACCAGGCGCCCGAAGGGCTCGCCGAGGACAGCGCCGCCAAGACGGCCGCGCTCGCCTGGATCTCCTCGAACGCGGACCGGATCACCGGTCTGAACGAGGAGATATGGGACAACGCCGAGCTCTCCCTGCGCGAGTGGAAGTCCTCCATCGCCGAGGCCGAATTCTTGGAGAAGAGCGGATTCCAGGTCGAGTTCGGCACCGCGGGCTTCCCCACCGCGTTCACCGCGACCTTCCGGCAGGGCTCCGGCGGACCGTCCCTGGGCTTCAGCGGCGAGTACGACGCGCTGCCCGGCCTCTCGCAGAAGAAGGGCGTCGGCCACCACGACCCGCTGGAGTACGTGCACGACCCGTACGCCCCCTCGTACGGTCCCGGCCACGGCTGTGGGCACAGCGCGCTCGGCACCGCGGCCGCGGCGGCAGCGGCGGCGGTGGCGCAGGCGGCGCGGCGGCACGACCTGCCGGTGACCGTGAAGTTCTTCGGCTCCACCGCGGAGGAGAGCCTCGTCGGCAAGACGTACGCGGTCTCCGAGGGCGTGTACGACGGCCTCGACGCCTTCCTCGACTGGCACCCCTCGACCGCCAACGCCACCGGCTGGGGCAGCACCACCGCGATGACCGCGGTGACCTTCACGTTCCTCGGCGTCGCCGGGCACGGCGGCACCCCGCTGGGCAACAAGTCGGCCCTGGACGCGGCCGTGATGATGGCGACCATGTCGGAGTTCCTGCGCGAGGAGAACCTGGCGCCCAGCGGCCGGCTGCACTGGGTGATCAACAACGGCGGCGACATCCCGAACGTCACGCCGGAGATCGCCGAGATCTCGTACTACGTACGCGAGGGCAGCCCCGCGCGGGTGCAGGTGCTGCTCGACAAGGTGATCGCCGTCTCCGAGGCCGCCGCGAAGGCCGCGCAGACCAGCGTGCGGCACCGGATCACGTCGGCCTGCTGGAACCAGCTGCCCTCGAAGTCGTTCGCCGAGCTGCTGCACGACAACATGCGGCAGATCGGGCCGCCCGAATTCACCGACGGCGCCCACGCGTTGGCCAAGGAGCTGCAGAAGTCCCTCGGCCTGCCGGAGAAGGGCATGCACGCCGAGATCGGGGCGCTCAGCCCGCCCAACCCGGTGTTCATGGGCGGCGGTTCCACCGATGTGGCCGACATCAGCTGGAACGTGCCGACCGTGTCCATGGGCGCGGCCCTCGCGCCCATCGGCACCAAGATGCACACCTGGTCGACGGCGGCCTGCGCGGCGGCGGCGCCCGGACAGGCCGCGGTGGTCGCCGCGGCGAAGTACCTGGCCGCGACGGCCGTCGACCTGCTCACCCAGCCGGAACGCCTGAAGGCCGTCAAGGATGAGTTCGCGGAGCGGACCAAGGGCGTGGAGTGGAAGACGGCGCTGCCGGAGGGGTACGAGCCGCCGATGTACGAGCCGCCGGCGTGGTTCCTGCAGAAGACCGGCCAGAAGTGGCCGCCGGGGAACATCACGTGGCCGCCGAAGCGGGTGGTCTCGCAGGAGCGGTTCTCTTCTTTGGGGCCGGAGTTGGCACCGCAGAAGTAGGTTCCCTGGGCGATCAGCGGCACCGTCGACTCGGGCACCGTTGATCGCCCTGCGGGCTCGTCCTCAAACGCCGGACGGGCTGAATTTTGCGGGTAGGGGAGAAATCAGCCCGGCCGGCCATACCGCCGAACCGCCAGCGGCAGGCACACCCCGATCAGCACCGCGCACCACGCCAACGACCCCGCGACCGGATGCGCGACAGGCCAAGAAGCCCCCTCCGGGACCGGCGCGTTGCCGAACAGGTCCCGCACCGCCGTCGTCACCGCGCTGATCGGGTTCCACTCGGCGACCGTGCGCAGCGCGGAGGGCAGGTTGTCGGTGGGGATGTACGCGTTGGACAGCAGCGGCAGCATGAACGTCGCGCCGCCCAGCTGGCCCGCGGCCTCCTCGCTGCGGGAGGCGAGGCCGAGCAGGATCCCCACCCACGTGGTGGCGAACCGGAACAGCAGCAACAGGCCGAACGCGCCCACCGCTTCCAGGGCGGACCCCTCGATCCGCCAGCCCATCGCGAGCCCCACGAGCAGCAGCGGAAGCAGGCCCACGGCCGTGGTGAGCAGGTCGGCCGAGGCCTGGCCGAGGGGGACGGAGGCCCGGCTCATCGGCAGGGTGCGGAAGCGGTCCATGACGCCGCGGTGGGAGTCCTGGGCGGCCGTGAACATCCCGGTCATGATGCCGTTCGCGGCGGTCGCCACGAGCAGCCCCGGCACCAGGAACGCCCGGTAGTCGGCGCCCGGCATGGCGAGCGCGGGGCCGAGTACGTACCCGAAGAAAAGCAGGAACACGATCGGCATGGTCTGGGTCATGACCGCGATCGCCGGGGCGTGCCGGAGCCGGAGCAGGTGGCGGCCGAAGACGGCGGAGGTGTCGTAGGCGAGGGTGCTCATGCGGCGATGGCCTCCTTGGTGGCGGTGAGGCGCAGGAACACCTCGTCGAGAGTGGGCGGGCGCAGGCTCGCGTCCAGCAACGGCACGCCCGCGGCGTCGAGTTCACGGACCAGGCGGGGCAGCGTGAGGGTGGCGTCGAGGGTGATCGCGGCGGCCGTACGGCGCTCCGCGTCGAGCACCGGCTCCGTACCGGTCAGCCGGTCGAGCACGACAGCGGCGGCGGGCAGGTCGGCGCGGTCGGCGACCACGGCCTGCGCGTAGCTGCCGATCGTCGCCTTGAGCTCGGCGGGAGTGCCGCGGTGGGCGGCGCGGCCCTCGTCGATCAGCACGATGTCGTCGGCGAGCCGGTCGGCCTCCTCCAGGTACTGCGTGGTCAGCAGCACCGTCGTACCGGCGTCCGCCAACTCCCGTACGGAGTCCCAGATCGCGTTCCGGCTGTGCGGGTCGAGCCCGGTCGTCGGCTCGTCGAGGAACAGCACGCGGGGGCGGGTGATCAGGCTGGCGGCCAGGTCGAGGCGGCGGCGCATCCCGCCGGAGTAGGTGTGCGCGGGCCGGTCCGCGGCGGCCACGAGGTCGAAGCGCTCCAGGAGTTCGGCGGCGCGGGTGCGGGGTGCGCGCAGCAGCTTCGCGAACAGGCGCAGGTTCTCGGCGCCGGTCAGATCCCCGTCGACGGAGGCGTACTGCCCGGCGACGCCGATGTTCCGGCGCACCGCGTGCGGTTCCCGTACCAGGTCGTGTCCGGCCACCCGCGCGCTGCCCGCGTCCGGGGTGAGCAGGGTCGTCAGGACGCGTACGGCGGTGGTCTTGCCCGCCCCGTTCGGCCCGAGCAGTCCGCACACCGAGCCCTCGGGTACGGCCAGTTCGAGCCCGCGCAGGGCGTGCACATCGCCGAAACGCTTCTCCAGACCTTCACTAAGTACAGCGTACGTAGAAGTCATGCGCCCACCGTAGCGCACTACGTACGGTGTACGTAACTACGATGGTGGGCGAGGTGATGATCCATGGCGGGCCGAGCGGCCGAACCCGAAGTGATCTGGGCGCGCCCCGAGCGCACGGGACGCGGACCGAGACCCGCGTACAACCGGGGCGACATCGCGGCGGCGGCCGTGCGGATCGCCGACGCCGACGGCGTCGACGCGGTCTCCATGCGCCGGGTCGCGGCCGAGATCGGCTGCGGCACCATGTCGCTCTACAACTACGTGCCGCGCAAGGAGGACCTGTACGAGCTGATGGTCGACGCGGTCAGCGCCGGGTACGACCTGTCGGCGCCGCCCAGCGGTGACTGGCGCTCCGACATGCGCGGCATCGCCCGCCAGGCCCGCGGCATCCTGCACCGCCACCCCTGGATGACCCGCGTCATGTCCACGAGCTACGGCTTCAGCCCCAACGCCCTGCGGTTCCTTGAGCACTGCCTCGCCTGCCTTGAGCCGCTCGACGCGCCCGGCGGCACCAAGATGGAGCTCATCGCGATGATCAACGGCACGGCGATGATCTCCGTCGCCAACGAGCTGGCCAACGCAGAGCGCAGCCGCTCGCTGCCCTGGACCGAGGAGCAGGAACAGGCCGTACGCGGCGCGTACATGATGAGCCAGGTCGGCTCCGGCGCCTACCCGCACCTCGCCGCCCTGATCGCCGAGGGCCCACCGCCCCCGGACGCGGACGAGGCCTTCGAACGCACGGTGGACCGGCTGCTCGAAGGGTTCGCGTAAGCGCCGGTCGATCTAGGGTTGCCGCGTGCCCGCGTACGCCGCTTCCACCACGCTGCTGCCCGTCAACTTCACCCTGGGCGCGGTCCTCGCCGTGCTGCTCGTGGCGGCCGCCGTCGTCGCCGCGCTGGCCCGGCTCAGCGTCGCCGAGGACCGGCGGAGGGGCCGCGAGATCGTCGTCGCCGGGCTGCGCGCCGCCGTCCAACTGGGCGTTGTCGCCCTGGTGATCGGCTACGTGGTCCGCTCGGTGCCGCTGCTCCTCGGCTTCCTCGCCCTGATGTACGCGGTCGCCACCCGCACCGCTGGGCGCCGGATCACCGACGACCGCAGCTGGTGGTGGGCGGCCGCGCCCATCGGCCTCGGCGTCGCCCCGGTGGTCGCGGCGCTGCTGATCACCGGGCTCGTGCCGCTGAAGGGCATCGCGCTGATCCCCGTCACCGGCATCCTCATCGGCGGCGCGCTCACCGCCACGGTGCTCGGCGGGCGCCGTGCCCTGGACGAACTGCGGGACCGCAAGGGCGAGGTGGAGGCCGCCATGGCGCTGGGCCTGACCGACGCGGAGGCCCGCCTGCTCGTGGCCCGCCCGGCCGCGTCGGACGCCCTCCTGCCGGGCCTCGACCAGACCCGTACCGTCGGCCTCGTCACGCTGCCCGGCGCGTTCGTCGGCATGCTCCTCGGCGGCGCCTCACCGGTACAGGCGGGCGCGGTGCAGCTGTTCGTGCTTGTGGCGCTGATAGCGGTGCAGGCGGTGGCGGTGGCGGTGGTGCTTGAGCTGGTGGCCCGAGGGCGGCTGCGACGGCCGGACGCCGACGTTTGAGGTCGATGAGGCCGGGGGGTGGGGTTACAACAGCGCGAACTGTCCCCCCGGCCCCTCCTCCTCATGATCAAGCACCGACGCAGGCCGCCGCGCCGCCCCCGGAACGGGCAGCACCCCGGCCGACCGCAACGCCCTCTCGGTGAGCGGAGCGCCAGCCGCAGCCCGTACCAACTCGTCCTGGCGCGGCCGCACTTCGGCAAGCAGGGCGAGCACCGTGATGAGTTCGAGCAGCTCCGACGTCCAGGCCTGCGGCCAGGCGGACGGCCGCAGCGCGTCCAGGCCTTCCGGCTGCTCCGCCGGCGTACGCCGCTCGAACCACAGATCGAGGACGCGTACCCCGCTGACATGGAAGTCCCACGCGGCCGACGGCACCGGGGAGATCCGGCCCTCGCCCACGTGCAGGGTCTCCTCCTCGCGGTCGTAAAGGAGGTCCGTGGGGCGGGCGGGGAGCGCGGCGCGGACGTACGGGCGGCGGCCGCCGGGGAGTTTGGGGCGGTCGCCGGAGCGCAGGTGCAGCCAGAGGATGCGGCGGCCGAGGTCCACGCCGTGCGCCCACACGTCCGGGTCGGCGGTCAGCGGCACCCGGCAGCCGGCCGGGGTGCGGCGGGCCGCGGCGAGGGTCCAGGCGAGGAGTTCCTCGGCGGTGACCTCCCCGCCGGTGCGGGTGCCGAGGGCGGCCAACAGGCCCGGCGCGACGTTCGGTTCGGCGCCGCCGGGGCGCCGGTAGAGCGGCCGGATACGGCCGGGGCGCCCGGCGGGGGAACGGCCGTCGGGCAGCAGCGCGGTGGCGACGACGGCGGGCGACGCGGCCGCCGCGCCGGGCACGAACCCCGGTTCCACGACGAAGAGTTGACGCTCGTCCGCGACCCGCCACAGCTCGGGCCTGGCCGCGTCGATCAGCCGGTGGTCGGGTATCAGCCACTGCTCGTCGAACGGCCCGTGCAGCACCCGCACCGGCTCCGGGCACGGCCCGGTCTCGGCGGCCAGCGCGCCCGTCCCCGTACGCCGGCCGGGGAGCTGGGCCACGGAACTGGCCGGGGTGCGGGACCTGCTGGGCCGGAAGAGTTCAGTCCGCCGCTCGCCCTCGGCACGAAGGAGCGCCGCCCAGCGCGCCTTCAGGGACGCCGCGTCCGGCGCCATCGGCCAGGACCGGCCGAGCCGCAGCGGCGGCACCGACCAGGGCAGCAGATCATCGAGCAGCGGGGCGGCGGAAACGGCTGCCACGTCCTCGTCAGTCACCTACCGATCGTACGACGTGATCAGTGGGCGTCCAGGGTGACCGTGAAGGAGAACCGGTCGCCGCGGTAGTGGATCCGCGCCACGTCGACGACCTGCCCGTCCTCGTCGTACGTGATGCCGGTGTAGTGCAGGATCGGGCTGAGCAGCGGCACTTGGAGCAGCCGTGCCGTCTCCGGGTCCGCGAGCCTGGCCTCCACGGTGTCCGTGATGCGGCTGATGCGTACCCGCACCACATCGCGCAGCACCTTCGTCATCGGCCACCGCTCCAGGTCCGCGACCTCGATCCGGGCGGCCACGTCGGGGCGTACGAAGTTGCGTGCGTGGTTGGTCGGTTCACCGGTCTGCTCGTCGCTGCGCAGCCGGTGGTACGTGCCCACCTCGCGGTGGTCGGGGAAGAACTCGGCGACGTCCCCGGGCACCGGGCCGCTGCCGTGCTCCAGGAGCTCGGTGCGCATCCCGGACTGCTGGGCCACGATCGCGTCGACCGAGCCCAACAGCCGTACCGGCGAACCGCGTTCGGCGCTCGGCTCGATGAAGGTGCCGCGCCGCCGGTGCCTGCTGATCAGGCCCTCGTCCTCCAGCTCCTTCAGCGCCTGGCGCATGGTCAGGACGCTCACGCCGTAGTGCAGCGCCAACTGCTCCTCGGTCGGCAGGCGCAGCGAGGCGTCCGGCGCGCGGCCCAGTATCGAGGCGCGCAGGGACTGCGACACCTGGTACCACAGCGGCAGCTTGCGGTTGAGGACGATCGAGTCCGGGGCAAAGGCGGTCATGGCTGCTCCGCTCCGTATGGATCCGCTCCGTCCCACGACCGGTTCACGACGGAATGCGGCGGCTTGGTCGGGCGCGTACGACCGGTCTCACGACCGGAAATGACGCTGGAGACCTTGCCACACATCGTCGTAACCCGTCTGCAGCTGGGAGGCCCCGGCCGCCTGCGCGGACGCCGTCACCGGCCAGCGCGTCTCGAACATGAACGCCAGGCCGTCGTCCACCTTCTGCGGCCGCAGCTCGGCCGCGGACGCCTTGTCGAAGGTGGCGCGGTCCGGGCCGTGCGCCGACATCATGTTGTGCAGCGAGCCGCCGCCCGGCACGAAGCCGTCCGCTTTCGCGTCGTACGCGCCCTCGATCAGGCCCATGTACTCGCTCATCACGTTCCGGTGGAAGTACGGCGGCCGGAACGTGTCCTCGCCCACCAGCCAGCGCGGCGCGAACACCACGAAGTCGACGCCCGCGAGCCCCGGGGTGTCGCTCGGCGAGGTCAGCACCGTGAAGATCGACGGGTCCGGGTGGTCGTAGCTGAGGGAGCCGAGCACATTGAAACGGTGCAGGTCGTAGACGTACGGAGTGTGGTTGCCGTGCCAGGCGACGACGTCGAGCGGGGAGTGGTCGTACGTCGCGGACCAGAGGTTGCCGCAGAACTTGTTGACCACCTCCACCTCGCCCTCGACCTCTTCGTACGCTGCCTCGGGCGCCCGGAAGTCCCGTGCGTTCGCCAGGCCGTTGGCGCCGATCGGGCCCAGGTCGGGCAGCTGGAACGGCGCCCCGTAGTTCTCGCACACATAGCCGCGGGCGGTCGCGTCGAGCAGCTCCACCCGGAACCGCACCCCGCGCGGGACCAGGGCGACCTCGCCCGGCTCGGCGCGCAGCAGCCCCATCTCGGTGCGGAGCAGCAGGCCGCCCCGCTCGGGCACGATCAGGAGCTCACCGTCGGAGTTCCCGAACACCCGCCGTTCCATAGGGGAGTTGGCGTGGTAGAGGTGCACGGCCATGCCGGTGCGCTGGGTCGCGTCGCCGTTGCCGCCGAGGGTCCACAGGCCGTCGAGGAAGTCCGTGCCGGGCGCCGGTTCGGGCAGCGGGTTCCAGCGCAGCCGGTTGGGGTCGGGCACGGAATCGGTGAACGGGGCGGTGCGCACCGAGCCGTTGTCGATCCGGGTGAACGCCGGGTGGGCCGCGGAGGGGCGGATGCGGTACAGCCAGGAGCGGCGGTTGTGCGCCCGCGGCTCGGTGAACGCGCTGCCGCTCAACTGCTCCGCGTACAGGCCGAGAGGGGCGCGCTGCGGCGAGTTGCGGCCGTGCGGCAGGGCGCCGGGGACGGCCTCGCTGCTGTGCTCATTGCCGAAGCCGGTGAGGTACGTGAGCCCCTCCGCCGTCTTCCGCGCCTGCTCGGTGCCGCTCATGGTGCGCTCCCCGCTGCCGTAGGAATAGCCGAAGGAATCCTATGGACAACCGTAGGATTCCTTGGAGGCCCCGTCAACGGGGCCAAATCCAGCCTGTCCGGCGATTGAGGACGAGCCCGGAGGGCGATGGAGCGGGGTCCGGGGCGGCAGCCCCAGGTGGCCGAGCCCCGGACGACGGTGCGGACTATTACCCTCACCCCATGTCCTGGACCCCCGAACCGCAGGCGAACCTGCGCCGCGCCCCCGTGCAACAGCGCAGCGCCGAGCGGCTGAACCGGATACTCGACGCCTGCGCGGCGATGCTCGACGAGGTCGGCTACGAGGCCCTGAGCACCCGGGCCGTAGCCGATCGCGCCGAGGTGCCGATCGGCTCGGTCTACCGCTTCTTCGGCAACAAACGCGCCATGTCCGAGGCGCTCGCGCAGCGCAACCTCGACCGGTACGCGGAGCGCATCAACCTGCGGATCGCGGCCGTCGCGCACGACGACTGGCGGACCGCGGTCGACGCCGGGTTCGACGAGTACCTGACCATGAAGCGCACCGTCCCCGGCTTCGCCCTGGTCGACTTCGGCGGCCCCGTGCAGGCCCCGTCGGAGGCCAACCACCTGCTCGCGGACCGGCTCGCCGACCTGCTCGCCCAGCACCTGGGCCGGCCGCTCGACGCCGACCTGCGGCGCTGCGTCCTGGTCGGCGTGGAGGCCGCGGACG
Organism: Streptomyces boluensis; assembly: GCF_009908195.1. Classification (GTDB taxonomy): domain Bacteria; phylum Actinomycetota; class Actinomycetes; order Streptomycetales; family Streptomycetaceae; genus Streptomyces; species Streptomyces boluensis. Next base: position 14,557 of record NZ_JAAAHS010000109.1, read on the forward strand.
CGGTCCTCAGGCTCGCGTTCCGGTGCGGCCCGGAGGGCGACCCGGAGCTGATCGCGGAGGCGCGCGAGCTGCTGCGGGCTTACCTGGCGCGGAGGTTGGGGTAGGGGACGCGGGCCCCGCGGCTCTGTCCCGCAGACCTGATACCCGCCCCGCAGACCCCTCGCCACCGTGCGTACCGGTCGGTATGCTCGCCCTCGGATTGTGCGCCGCCGCTGCCGCCGCCCAGGGAGGGCCCGTGTCACGCAACGCCCGTACCGTGCAGGACCCGAGCCCCACCACACCCGCCGACGGGCGCCGTACCGCGCTCCGTATCTGCCCCCTCTGCGAGGCCACCTGCGGGCTCACGCTCACCGTCGAGGGGACCCGGGTGACCGGTGCCCGCGGTGACCGTGACGATGTGTTCAGCCGTGGCTTCATCTGCCCCAAGGGCGCCGCCTTCGGCGCGCTCGACGGCGACCCGGACCGGCTCACCCGGCCCCTGGTCCGGCGCGACGGCGTGCTCCGGGAAGCGAGTTGGGACGAGGCCTTCGACGCGGTCGCCGCGGGCATCCGGCCCCTGGTCGAGCGGTACGGGCCGAACGCGGTCGGTGTCGTCCTCGGCAACCCCAACGTCCACACCATGGCCGGCGCCCTCTACCCGCCGGTCCTCCTCAGCACCCTCGGCACCCGCAACCTCTTCACCGCCAGCACCCTCGACCAGATGCCCAAGCACGTGTCCTCCGGGCTCCTCTTCGGCGACCCGATGGCGATCCCGGTGCCCGACCTGGACCGCACCGACCACCTGCTGCTCCTGGGCGCCAACCCGCTCGAGTCCAACGGCAGCCTCTGCACCGCACCCGACTTCCCCGGCCGCCTCAAGGCGCTGCGCGAGCGCGGCGGCCGCCTCACCGTCGTCGACCCGCGCCGCACCCGCACCGCCGACCTCGCCGACCGGCACCTCGCGATCCGCCCCGGCACCGACGCCCTGCTCCTCGCTGCGCTCGTGCACGTGCTGTGCGAGGAGGACCTCACCGACCTCGGGCGGCTCGCGGGGTACGTGGAGGGGGTGGCCCAAGTCCAGGACGCGGTGGCCGAGTTCACGCCCGAGGCCGTCGCGGACGCCTGTGACATCGAGGCCGCCACGATCCGTACCCTCGCCCGCGAGCTCGCCGCCGCGCCCACCGCCGCCGTATACGGCCGCATCGGCACCTGCACCGTCGAGTTCGGCACCCTGGCGAGCTGGCTGGTCGACGTCCTCAACACCCTCACCGGCAACCTCGACCGGCCCGGCGGCGCCCTCTTCCCGCTCTCCGCCACCGACCGCGCGCCCCGGCCCGCCGCGCCGGGCAAGGGCTTCGCGCTCGGGCGCTGGGCGAGCCGGGTCGGCGGGCACCCCGAGGTCAAGAGCGAGCTGCCCACCGTCGCGCTCGCCGAGGAGATCGACACCCCCGGCGAGGGCCGGCTCCGCGCCCTGGTCGCCATCGCCGCCAACCCGGTGCTCTCCGCGCCCGACGGCGACCGGCTCGACCGGGCCCTCGCCGGGCTCGACTTCATGGTGAGCGTCGACCCGTACCTGAACGAGACCTCCCGCCACGCGCACGTGGTGCTGCCCCCGCCGCCGCCCGCCCAGAGCGCGCACTACGACTTCGCCTTCAACGCCCTCGCCGTACGCAACCAGGCCCGCTACACGCGCGGCGCCGTACCGCTCCAGGACGGCGCCCTGGACGAGTGCGAGATCCACGCGCGGCTGATCCTCGCCGTGTCCGGAATGCACGGGGCGCCGCCGCACGCCGTGGACGACATGGTCATCGAGCGCGCCCTCGGCAAGGCCGTCACCGACCCGCACCAGGCCGTGCCCGGCCGCGACCCCAAGGAGCTGGCCGCCCTCCTCACCGGCGAGACCGGCGCCGAACGCCGCCTCGACCTGATGCTCCGCCTCGGCCCGTACGGCGACGGCTTCGGCGCCGACCCCGAGGGCCTCAGCCTCGCCCGGCTGCTCGACCACCCGCACGGCATCGACCTCGGCCCGCTCACGTCCCGGCTGCCGCAGGTCCTGCGCACCCGCAGCGGGCGGGTCGAGCTGCTGCCCGCGCCGGTCGCCGCCGACCTGCCCCGGCTGCGCGGCGCCCTGGACCGCGACCCCGACGGACTCGTCCTGGTCGGGCGCCGCCATCTGCGGTCCAACAACAGCTGGCTGCACAACGTCCCCGTACTCAACCGCGGTTCCAACCGCTGCACCCTGCAGATCCACCCCGAGGACGCCGCCCGCGCCGGGATCACCGACGGGGCGAACGTCCGCGTCAAGGGCGCCGGGGGAGAGGCCGAGGCCCCGGCCGAGCTCACCGAGACGGTGCGCAGGGGCGTGGTGAGCCTGCCGCACGGCTGGGGCCACGACCGGCCCGGCACCCGTACCCCGGTTGCGTCGGCCACCCCCGGCACCAACAGCAACCAGCTGCTCGACGGCACCCTGCTCGACCCGCTGTCCGGCACGGCCGTACTCAACGGAGTGCCGGTTCTGCTCACGCCGAGCGGGCCGGAACCAGAGGAAACGCTGTGACCTGGAGTTTTGCGCTTATTGCTCGCGTGTCAACATCTTGTTAACGAGGAATAGCGGGTCTTAACGTCGGGCGAACCGCCGACCCTGGTGGGAGTTCAAGGGCGAACGTTAGGTCCCCAAATGCTGACAATCCTTGGCTTCGCCATGATCGCGACCTTCCTGGTTCTGATCATGATGAAGAAGATGTCGCCGATAGCGGCACTCGTGCTCATCCCCGCGCTGTTCTGTGTGTTCGTCGGGCAAGGAGCAAAGCTCGGGGACTACGTCCTCGACGGCGTCACCGATCTGGCGCCCACCGCGGCGATGCTGATGTTCGCCATCGTCTACTTCGGCGTGATGATCGACGTCGGTCTCTTCGACCCGATCGTCCGAGGCATCCTGCGCTTCTGCAAGGCCGACCCGATGCGGATCGTCGTCGGCACCGCGGTGCTCGCCGCGATCGTCTCGCTCGACGGCGACGGCTCCACCACCTTCATGATCACCGTCTCGGCGATGTATCCGCTCTACAAGCGCCTGAAGATGAGCCTGGTCGTGCTGACCGGTGTCGCCGCGACCGCCAACGGCGTCATGAACACCCTCCCCTGGGGCGGCCCCACCGCCCGCGCCGCGACCGCGCTCAAGGTGGACGCCTCCGACATCTTCGTGCCGATGATCCCGGCGCTCGCGGTCGGTCTGCTCGCCGTCTTCGCCCTCTCGTACGTCCTCGGCATGCGCGAGCGCAAGCGCATCGGCTACCTCTCCCTGCACGAGGTCACCGAGACCGCCGACGAGAAGGTCCTCGTCGGCGCGGGCTCCGGCAACGGCAAGAGCGCCGACTCCGGCAAGGGCTCCGGCACCGGCGACCACAGCGCCCCCTCGTACGAGAACGAGGACGGCGAGACCTTCGCCGGGCTCGACCCGAACCGCGCCACCCTGCGCCCCAAGCTGTACTGGTTCAACGCGCTCCTGACCGTCGGCCTGCTCGCCGCGATGATCATGGAACTGCTGCCCATCCCGGTGCTGTTCCTGCTCGGCGCCGCGCTCGCGCTCACGGTCAACTTCCCCAACATGACCGACCAGAAGGCCCGCATCGGCGCCCACGCCGAGAACGTCCTGAACGTCGCCGGCATGGTCTTCGCCGCCGCCGTCTTCACCGGCGTCCTGCAGGGCACCGGCATGGTCGAGTCCATGGCCAAGTGGATGGTCAGCTCCATCCCCGACGCGATGGGCTCGCAGATGGGCCTGGTCACCGGCCTCCTGTCGCTCCCGCTGACCTACTTCATGTCGAACGACGGCTTCTACTTCGGCGTCCTCCCCGTCCTCGCCGAGGCCGGCGCCGCCCACGGCATCGCGCCCGTGGAGATCGCCCGCGCCTCCATCGCCGGCCAGCCGCTGCACATGTCGAGCCCGCTGGTGCCCGCCGTGTTCGTGCTCGTCGGGATGGCCAAGGTCGAGTTCGGCGACCACACCAGGTTCACCGTCAAATGGGCCGCGCTCACCTCCTTGGTGGTGCTCGGTTCCGCGATTCTCTTCGGGATCATCTGACCTATGCAGGACGGCAGTTCAGGGCCCGGAAGGACGTGGCTGCTGCGCCTCGTCATCGCCTTCAGCTTCGCGCAGGGGGCGGTGTCGATGGCGCGGCCCGCCGTGTCCTACCGGGCTCTCGCCCTTGGCGCCGACGAACGCGCCGTCGGCGTCATCGCCGGTGTGTACGCGCTGCTCCCGCTTTTCGCGGCCGTACCCCTCGGCCGCCGCACCGACCACGGCAGGTGCGCGCCGCTGCTGCCCGTCGGCGTCGTCCTGATCGCCGCCGGCTGCGCCCTCAGCGGCGCCGCTGACTCCCTCGCCGCGATGGCCGCGTGGAGCGGCGTGATGGGTCTCGGGCACCTCTGCTTCGTGATCGGCGCCCAGTCGATCGTCGCGCGGCAGTCCGCACCCGCCGACCAGGACCGCAATTTCGGCCATTTCACGATCGGGGCCTCACTCGGCCAGCTCGTCGGCCCGATCGCCGCCGGATTCCTCATCTCCGAGCAGGACGGGGCGATGGCGCGGACCAGCGCACTCGCCCTGATCGTCGCCGCGGCGGTCTCCGCCGTCGCCTTCACCTCGCTCTGGCGCATCGAGCACCGCGCCGCCGCCGGAACCCGCAAGGAAACGGGCGCCAAGGTGCCCGTCCACCGCATCCTGCGCACCCGCGGCGTCCCCGCGGGCATCTTCATCAGCCTCGCCGTGCTCTCCGCCACCGACATCCTCACCGCCTACCTGCCGGTCGTCGGCGAGCACCGAGGCATCGCGCCCGCCACGATCGGGCTGCTGCTCAGCCTGCGGGCCGCCGCCACCATCGCCTGCCGACTGGTGATGACGCCCATGATCAGGCTGATCGGACGCACCGCGCTGCTCGTCACGACCTGCCTGGTCGGCGGCCTCCTCTGCGCCGGTATCGCCCTTCCCGTACCGGTATGGGGCCTCGCCGTGATGCTCGCCGTGCTCGGCTTCTGCCTCGGCGTGGGCCAGCCGCTCTCCATGACGACGGTCGTCCAGGCCGCCCCCGCCGACGCCCGCTCCACCGCGCTCGCGCTGCGCCTGACCGGCAACCGGCTCGGCCAGGTCGCCGCCCCCGCCTCGGCCGGACTCGTCGCCGGAGTCGCGGGCGCCGCCGCCCCGTTCCTGATGCTCGGCGGACTCCTCGTGGCCGCCGCGGGCCTCGGCCTGCGCGGCGGACTGCGCGGAGTGCGGACGCAAAGCACACCCGACACACCGGCCGAGAAGCCGGTATCGAAGGACCCCGCACGGCACTGAGCAGGGTGGATCCAGCCACACCGCACATCTGGTTAACACACAGTTCACCTGGCAACCCGCACACTGGATACCGGACTTGGGCACAATGGTGATCATCGCCTGGCGACCACCGTGACGCCCGAGGCGTGAGCGGCCTTTGCCGTTCCAGGAGTGAACCGACCAGAGGTGCAAGGGGGTTGAGATGCGTCGCAGCCGTGCCCTGCTCCATGCCGTGGCCACCGCGCTGACCACCACCCTCTGCGCCCTGCTCGCCCTCGTCCTCGCCACCGACACCGCCGCGGCCCATCCCGGCGGACCACCCGGCGAGGCCACCCTGACGGCGTCGTACGACGTGACCCGTACGACGGCGTCCCAGGCCGCCCACAAGGCGAGCCGAGAGGCGGCGTACGAGGTGCCCCACAAGGCGCCCCGTACGACGGCCGCCGCCCCCGCGACCACCGTCGTCGCCGCGCGCACCGGACCGCTGACCGGCGCCTCCAGCATCGAGCACGACCGGCACCCCGGTCCCGTCGACGACTGCCGGCACCGGCGCGCGGTCCGCGCCTCCCTCGGCCTGGCCGCACCCCAGCCCGAACCCTGCGACCAGTGCTGCGCCCCGGCCCCTGTCTC
>NZ_JAAAHS010000011.1 GCF_009908195.1 Streptomyces boluensis
ACCCCGCACCTCGACCGGCTCGCCGCCGGGGGCCTGCGCTACAACCGGTTCCACGTCACCGCCATGTGCTCGCCCACGCGCGCCGCCCTGCTCACCGGCCGCAACCACCACGCCGTCGGCATGGGCTTCCTCACCGACGTACCGCTCGCCCACCCCGGCTACAGCGCACGGGTCCCGAGGAGCGCGGCCCCGCTGCCCCGGCTCCTGCGCGACCAGGGGTACGCCACCCTCGCCGTCGGCAAATGGCACCTCACCCCGCGCGGCGAGCGCTCCGACGCGGGCCCTTTCACGCACTGGCCGCTCGGCTTCGGCTTCGAGCGCTTCTACGGATTCCTCAACGGCGACACCAACCACTGGGCCCCCAGCCTCGTCCGCGACAACCACTACATCGACCCGCCCGCACCCCCCGGCGAGGGCTACCACCTCACCGAGGACCTGGCGGACACCGGCATCCGCTACCTGACCGACCTCGAACACTCCGCCCCCGGCAAGCCGTTCTTCCTCTACTTCGCGCCGGGCGCCACGCACGCCCCGCACCACGTGGCCCCCGAGTGGGTCGAGCCCTACCGGGGCCGCTTCGACCACGGCTGGGACGCCTGGCGCGAGGAGATCTTCGCGCGGCAGCTCGCCTCCGGCGTCATACCGGAGGGGACCACGCTGACCCCGCGTCCGGAAGGTGTCGCAGCCTGGGACGACCTCACCCCCGACCAGCGGCGCATGTACGCCCGCCAGCAGGAGGTGTTCGCCGGCTTCCTCACCCACACCGACGCCCAAATAGGCCGTCTGATCGAGCACTTGGAGGAAACCGGGCAGCTCGACAACACGATCGTGCTCGTCATGTCCGACAACGGGGCGAGCGCGGAGGGCGGCGCGGACGGCTCGTACAACGAACACCGCTTCAGCTGCCGCCTCCCGGAGTCCCTCGAAGCCAACCTCGCCCACTACGACGACTGGGGCGGCCCCACCACGTACAACCACTACTCCTGGGGCTGGGCCTGGGCCGGCAACACCCCTTTCCGGCTGTGGAAGCGCTACAGCTGGCTCGGCGGCACCCGCACCCCGCTCATCGCCCACTGGCCGGCCGGCATCCCCGCCTCCGAACACGGCGCCGTCCGCGACCAGTTCGTCCACGCCACCGACATCCTCCCGACCCTCCTCCAGGCGACCGGCGTCGACATACGGGAGGAGGTGGACGGTGTGCGGCAACTGCCCCTCGACGGCGCCAGCTTCCTCGCCACCTTCGCCGACCCGGCCGAACCAAGCGGCCACCCCACCCAGTACTTCGAACTGCTCGGCTCCCGCTCCCTCGTACACGGCCGCTGGAAAGCGACCACCGACCACATCTCCAACGGCATCCTCGACGAGGAGCAACTGCTGACCGGCAGCCGCCGATTCGAGGACGACCACTGGGCCCTCTTCGACCTGGAGAACGACTTCTCCGAGGCGGTCGACCTGTCCGCCGAGCACCCCGACGTCGTCGACCGGCTACGCAGCCGCTGGCTGGCGGAGGCCGAACGCAACAACGTCCTCCCCGTCAAGGACGGCCTCCTTGTCGCACCGGAGGAATGGATCCGCCCCGCCTGGCCGCCGGGCAACACCCGCCGTTACCGCCCCGGCGCCGGCCCCGTCCAGGACGAGGCGCTGCCGCTGCTCGCCGCCGGCTTCCGGATGACCGCCGAGGCACCCCAGGGGACCGACGGTGTCCTCTGCGCCCTCGGAGACCGCAACGGCGGCTTCGCCCTCTACGTCGCCGACGGCCGCCTCACGTTCTCCCTCTCCCGCGCCGGCGACCTCATCGAGGCCGTCGCCGACCGCCCGGTCCCACCCGGCCCGAGCGAGCTGTCGATCGCCTACACCCCGGACCCCACCACCGGCAAAGGCCGACTCATCCTCCGCCACGACGAGACGGTTGTCGGCGAAACAGCCCTCAACGGCCCCTTCCCTGTCGCCCTCCAGCACGGAGGAGCAGGCCTCCGCCTCGCACACGACACCGGCCTCCCGGTCTCACCGCGCTACACGGCCCGCTCTCCCTGGAACGGCACCCTCGCGGGCCTACGGATCGAGACGCCCCGCAACCCGCTTGTCGGGGCGCCGGAGAGACTGGCGGAGGTGCGGGCTGCGTTGCACGCAGAGTGAGCCAGGCGGCCGGCCGCTCCGCTGCCGGCCGGCCTTGTCGGGGACCGGTCGCGTTGGGCAGGTGGATCGCCAACGTACGCAGACGCGTGTCGGGCGACGCGGCTGACGCCGTGGTCGCGGGCGAGAGCCGCGATCGAGGGACGGTGCCGTCAGGGGTGGTCTCACGCCCCGCATCGCCAGCCCCGGCGTCCTCGACGGGCACCTCCTCGACGTGCTTGCGGGGCACGTTCAAGTGCCCTTCGCGGCCCCGGTATTGGCGGGCGGCACCGGCCTCGATCCCGCGCCGCCAGTACTCGCCCTCGGGCGCACTGAACGGACCCGCCGCCTCGCGTACGAACGACTCCTCCCCCTCCCCACGAAGGGCACGGCAATGAGGCGGTCGTTTGGCTGAACTTCCCCATACAGCAGCGTGCCTGACGTTCCGTCATGTATATCGCTCGTTGATAGTGCCCGGATGAGCCAGAGACAAGAGGAAGAATCAGCGCCGGCCACGCATAGCCTGGCGTCCCCGAGCCGCAGGGCTGTGCTCGGCCTCGGCGGTGCCATGCTCGCGGCAGGGTTCGGCGCCTCCCGGGCTCTTGCCGCCGACCGGAGCGGCGCGCCGGCCCCCGCTGCCCCGGGCGTGCGCTTCAACCTGGCCGCCTCCGGTACGCGCCTGATCCACAGGCGGGCGCTGCACCACGCAACGGTGATGCAGTCGTTCGCCTTCGACGAGACGCACAGGCATATCTACGCACTCCAGGTCATCCCCAGCGGGGTTCAGCTGCCGGGCGAGTCACGCGCCTACCGCCAGTCCGAGCGGCACTATGCCGGAGACCTGTGTCTGAACCGACTGTCCATGAGCGGTGAATCCCTGGGCCGGATGTACCTCAAGGGCTTCAGCCACGGCACCGCGATGGCCGTGGACAGCTCCCAAAGCAGCGGCACCTCCGGCGTGACCCTGTGGGTCGAAAGCGACGCCAACCCGGCCTCCGGCAACGCGCGGGCGATCGGCCGCTTCCCGTACGCCGAGAACACCGTGCTGCACAGCACCGACCGCCGCGTCACCGTCTACCGTCCGCAACCCGGCTCGACCGCCAACTCCGTAGCCCTCGACCTGACCAACCGTCGCCTGCTGCTGCGCTACGTGCTCTCTGGCCGCCGCCGCTTCGCGCTCTACGACCTGGACACCTTCGCCACCGGAAGGTTCCTGCCGCAGGCCGACGTCGCGCAGCCGGACCTGAACCTCGGTTTGCCCTTCCAGGGCATGGCGCTGCACGGCGACTACGTGTACCAACTGATGGGCTCCGGGCGTGAGTCCACGGGTCAGGACAACACGGTGCTTCTCCACTGCATCGACACGCGCACGGGGAGGGTGGTGCAGAAGCACCGGACGCGGGTGGGGTACGAGCTCACGCACCGCGAGCCGGAAGGACTCGCGGTACTGCACGGGACTGGCTCCCAGGAACCGCGCCTGTGCATGGGCCTCGCTTCGGGCCCGCCTGGCGGCCGCAGATTCTCCGTCTACGGACTGCCCGCGCTGTGATCGGGCGGCGCCGGTTTGCCCAGTCGCGTCATTGACACGCGGCCGTTGCCGTCGGTGACGCCCTATGAGCAGTTGCTGTGACGCCGTGATGCCGATCTCGATTTTCCCCAGTGCTGCATTTCGCCCCAGTTGGCTCACAGAGTGAACCAACTGGGGAATGTGGGGTCAGTTGGAAGAGACGAAGCCGTCCGACTGGTCGAGGTGGAAGGGCGAGCCTGGTTCCTCGGGGACCCATCCGGTGGTGCGTGCGGTGCGGATGCCGTCAGCGACCGCGGAGGGGACGACTGCGCTTGCCGACTCGATCAGCCAGTTGCACGGATGCGGCTGGTTGGTGATGACCACCAGGGCGCTGCCTGGTGAGTCGGCGAGTTCGACCGCGTAGGTGAGCGGGGACCAGACCAGCGCCTGACTGTAGGTCGGCCGCCGCCGGATCCTCCAGCGGTAGGGGATGCCGTCCACTGTTATGTGTCGGGATCCCTTCTTCACCAAGGCCATCGTCACGTCCTTTCCCGGTTTCCGTCCGTCGCCCCCACGGGGTCAGTCGACCGTGACGACGACGGAGTGCCGGCCCGAGGCGCCGTCCGGGATCGTGCGCGTGCGCCGCTCGGTCTGGGTCTCGCCCGTGCGGTCGGTGGCCCGGACAGTCAGTGTGTGGGTGCCCTTGGTCGCCTTCCACTCGTACGACCACTGCCGCCAGGTGTCGCGGGTGTCCTCGGCGGCGAGGCGGGCCTCCTCCCACGGGCCGTCGTCGACCTTGACCTCGACCTTGTCGATGCCGCGGTGCTGCGCCCAGGCCACCCCGGCGACCACGACCGTGCCCGCGGCCGGGCGGGCGAACGGCTTGGGCGTGTCGATACGGGACTGGGTCTTGATCGGAGCGCGCTGCGCCCAGTCCCGTTTCACCCAGTACGTGTCGTACGCGTCGAACGTGGTCAGCTCGATGTCCCGGATCCACTTGCACGCCGAGACGTAGCCGTACAGGCCGGGCACCAGCATGCGTACGGGAAAGCCGTGGACGAACGGCAGCGGCTCGCCGTTCATGCCGACGGCCAGCATCGCGTCGCGTCCGTCCATGACGTCCTCGACGGGGGTGCCGAGCGTCATGCCGTCCACGGAGCGTGCCACGAGCTGGTCGGCGGGCCCGCCCCGTGAGGGCGGTTCGACCCCGCACTGCCGGAGCAGTCCGGCCAGGGGGACGCCGATCCAGCGGGCGTTGCCGATGTAAGGGCCGCCGACCTCGTTGGAGACACAGGTCAGCGTGATGGTGCGTTCGATGAGCGGCATCTTGAGCAAGTCGTCGAAGGTCAGGGTCCGTTCGCGGGGCACGCCCTTGCCGTGGATGCGGAGTTTCCAGGTGGTGGCGTCGACCTTGGGCACGACCAGGGCGGTGTCGACGCGGTAGAAGTCGGCGTTGGACGTCACGTACGGGCTGATCTCCTTGACGCGCAGCGCGGCTCCGCGGGGTGTGGGGGCGGCCTCGGACGACGGCGCGGGCAGCAGCACGTCCTTGCGCGAGGCGGCCGCGCCGCGCCCCTGTGAACTGTTCAGGGCCTGGCCCGCGAGCCCTGCGCCGGTGGACGCGGCGGCTGCGGCGGTCGCGGAGATGACGAAGGCGCGACGGTCGAAGCCGGGCCGGTCCGCGGCCTCCCCTGTGGTGGCGAGGGCCTCGGCCGGTCCGATGCGGCCGATCAGCCTGTACATCAGAGCTGCCCCGGCCACCGCGCCGACCACGGACGGCAGGGCGTCGGCCACGCTGGTCGAGTCGGGCCGGCCGGTGGCGGCCAGCGCGCCGACGGCGCCGAAGGCGAGGATGCCGAGCGAGCCGATACGGCGCCGACGGGTCGCGAGCACGCCGAGCAGCAGCGCCAGGCCGCAGAGCACGGCGAGGATGCCGAGCTGCAGCACCAGCTTGTCGTTGGTGCCGAACTGGCGGATCGCCCAGTCCTTCACGGCGGACGGCGTACGGTCGATGGCCGCGCCGCCGACCGCGACGACCGGCCCCGACTCGGGCCGCACGGCTGCCGAGACGAGTTCCGCGACCGCGATGGCCGCGTACCCGGCGAGGAGGCCGCAAAGGGCGCCGAGGGAGAGCCGTTTCAGGCTCCGCTTGTCTTTGTTGTCGTCGTCCATGCCGTCGTCCATGCCGTCGTCCATGTTGTCGGTCATGTGGGGAATCCGTTCTCGCGCCGGTCACGGCTTGGTAGTTGGCTCGAACGGGTGACGGCGGAATCTTTTTTGAGAAGGGGCCAATCCGCCTCCGTACCCGCCTCGAATTCCCGGCGATGAGAGCGCAGGGCTCTTACACATCCGATCGATGAGGGATTGCCATGCAGAATCGTGTCCGTCGTGTCGCCGTCGCTGTCGCTGCTGCTGTCATGCTGCCGCTGGCCCTGACCGCCTGCTCCGACAGCGGTTCCGAGGACACGGCTTCCGGCAGTGCCTCGTCCGCCGCGTCGAAGGACAAGTCGAAGGAGCCCGAGGCCTCCGCCCCCGCGGACGACGGCGAGGCGATGGACGGGCCGTTCGGTCCGGCGTGTGCGTCGGTGCCGAAGGACGGCGCGGGCTCGTTCGACGGGATGGCCAAGGACCCGGTGGCCACCGCCGCGTCCAACAACCCGGCCCTGTCGACGCTGGTCACCGCCGTGAAGAAGGCCGGTCTCGTCGACACCCTGAACAACGCGAAGGACGTCACGGTCTTCGCCCCGACCAACGACGCCTTCGGCAAGATCCCGAAGGCGGACCTGGACAAGGTCCTCAACGACAAGGAGCAGCTCACCAAGATCCTCACCCACCACGTGGTCGGCAAGAAGCTCGCCCCGAAGGACCTGGAGAACGGCACGTTCGAGACCCTGGCGAAGACCGAGGTGACCACCTCCGGCTCCGGCGAGTCCTTCAAGGTCGCCGACTCGGCCAACGTCGTCTGCGGCAACGTGAAGACGGCCAACGCCAACGTCTACATCATCGACTCGGTGCTCATGCCCAAGTGACGTACGAGAGCTGACGCTTGAGAGCCCACGGGGAGTCCGGCCGTCCACTGCCGGCCGCCGGGCTGCGTGAGGGAGGTGTGCGGCCGCGGGAGTGGGTCCCCGCGGTCGCACAGTCCTGTCGGCGCCGCCCGCGTCCGGACCGTACGGCTCGCTCACCGTGGCTCACCGGAAAACCCGATCACCTCTCCAATCCGCCATCTCCCCGGCTCCGGATCACCCACGAGACCGCACTCGCGGCCGGGAGAGGAGAGACATGTCCATGGGGTCAGCCGGCACGCCGGGCGGGGCCGAGCGTGCCCCGGCTCCCGCAGACCAGGACCAGGACCAGGACCAGGACCAGGACCTGGACCGGGGCCGGCCGCGCACGGCGGTGATCGGCAGCGGCGTGGCCGGTCTCACCGCCGCCCACGTGCTCGCCCGCGCGCATCACGTCACGCTGTACGAGGCCGACGGCCGGCTCGGCGGACACGCTCACACCCACGACCTGACCGCGCCCGACGGTCGGCACACCACCTCCGCCTCCTCGCGCAGGTGCCCGCGTTCCACCGGGCCGCGCGCCGGCTGCTCGCGCAGGATGCCGAAGTGACGCTCACCCTGGGCGAGTTCCTGGACCGGGAGAGCTTCTCCCCGTACTTCCGTACGCCCTTCATGACGCCGTTGGTGTCGGCGGTCTGGTCCTGCGACGCCGCCACCGCGCAGCGCTACCCGGCCACGTACCTGTTCCGGTTCCTGCGCCACCACGGACTGCTCTCCGTCGGCGGATCCCCGGCCTGGCGCACTACGTACCGGAGCCGATGGGCCCGCTCGCCTGGACGGGCGTCGCAATGTGGGCGGTGGGGCCTGTTCCTGCTCGCCGCCGGCTCCCTGGCCGTGGCCGCCACCGTCATCGTCGCGTCGCTCGTCATGTCCCTGCTCCTGACCCGGGGCAGCGGTCAGCGCCTCCTCGAACAGCACATGTCGGGCCGTCCGGGGTACGCCGCGTACGTGGCCCGGACGAGCGGCTTCTTCCCACGGCCGCCCCGCAGTTGACATCGCCGCCCGGCCACCGACGTATCGGGAGCCGGGCGGTGGACGCCTCAGGCGGGCAGCGGCATCAGGGCCACCGGGGCGGAGGTCGGCTGTCCGGAGCCGCCGGCCGGCTCGACGGTGACGCCCATGCCGGACGCACCGCCCACCGCACCGCTCATCAGCACCGTCTGCTTGCTGCGGCCGGGCTCCATCAGCCCCGCGGAGCGCATCTTCCCGTCCTCTTCGAACCACAGCTGGTACGTCTTGCCCTTGGGCGGCGGCGCCATCCCGGAGACCACGAACACGGCCCTGTCCTGCCTCTTGGAGACGACGACCGTGCCGGTCGCACCATCGCCCAGCTTCGCGGAGCCGCTGCGCGCGTCCGGTGCGGCGAGCACGGCGGCGGCGCCCTCCGCGCTCTGCTCCGCCTGCCGCGCCTGGTCGAGGGCGTCCTCGGCGCGCTGGTGCTGCCACACCGCGACACCGCCGAAGGCGGCAGCCGCCGCCACGCAAGCGGCGAGCGCCCAGCGCGACAGGATCACCCGGCGCGCGGCGGCCCGCGGGACGGACGTGGCCGCGCCGGCCTCGCGCGGCGTCTCCTGACGGACCGTCGTGATCCGTCGCAACACCTCGTCCCGCAGCTCCGGCCGTGGCGAGACGCTGACCGCGAGACCGAGCCGGGCCGTCGTCGCGGTCAGCTCGGCGGTCTCCTGCGCGCAGGCCTCGCACCCGGCGAGATGCCGCTCGAACGCGGTCCGCTCGGTGTCGGGCAGAGCGTCCATCGCGTACGCGCCGGTCAGTGTGTGCAGGTCAGTGGTGTTCACGCGGTCACCCCCAGGCAGTCACGCAGCCGGATCAGACCGTCGCGCATACGGGTTTTCACGGTGCCCAGAGGCAGCGTCAGGATCTCGGCGACCTCACGGTAGGTGAGCCCGCGGTAGTAGGCGAGGGTGACGGCCTGGCGCTGGATCTCGGTCAGCCCGCGCATGCAGCGCCGCACCTGCTCCCGTTCGAGCCGGGTCTCCACCTGTTCGGCCACGGTGTCGTACGCGGGCGTCCGCTCCAACAGAGCGGCCTTGTGATCACGGGCCGCGGCCGCCTCGGCGGAGCGCACCCGGTCGACCGCCCGGCGGTGTGCCAGGGTCAGGATCCAGTTGATCGCCGTGCCCCGGTCCGGCCGGTAGCGGGCGGCGGTCCGCCAGAGCTCGACCATGACTTCCTGGGCCACCTCCTCCGACTGGGCGTGATCGCGCAGGACGGCGCGCACGGTGCCGAGTACGGGCCCCATCGCCCGGTCGTAGACCGACGCGAAGGCGCCCTGGTCGCCCAGGGCGACCCGGCCCATCAGCTCTTTCAGGTCTGGCTCGGCGGAGAGGTCTCCGCCGATGGACACGGCTTCCTTCACGGGCTGCTCCGGGGTTGGCACGGCTGTCAGAGGTGATTCGGACTCGTCCGGGCCGCGGATTGGTCGAGCGGGGCAATCCACCTGACCCGCGGCTACGAATCACCGGCATGAGTGTCCAGGCGCCCGATGACCACACCGCTCGGAGTGGAACCGTACGCGGACCGGGAAGCAGCCGGCGCGGCGCAGGCGGTCCGGCGGCCGCGCTCGCTGCGCACGGCTGCGCGCGCGGCACCCCGCCCCGCCCCCGGGCGGCGGTGCTGTTCCTGCACGGCGGCCGCGCCGACAGCCTGGCCCCGTCCCGCCCCTGGCACCTCGCGGCCCTCCGGATGCGCCCCTTCGTACGGGCCGTAGCCACAGCTCTGCCCGCCGATGACCCGGTGCTGCTCGCGGACGTGCGCTACCGCATGCGCGGCTGGAACGGCACCGCCGCCGACGCCCTGCACGACACCCGCCGCGCCCTCGACGAACTGGCGCGCGGCGCCGGCGACATCCCCGTGGTCCTCGTCGGCCACTCGATGGGAGGCCGCGCCGCCCTCGCCGCCGCAGACCGGCCCCCGGTACGGGCCGTGGTCGCCCTCGCGCCCTGGTGCCCGGATGACGAACCCGTCGCACACCTGCGGGACAAGGACGTCGTCGTGCTCCACGCGGAACGCGACCGCGTCACCGATCCACGTGCCTCTGCGGCGTTCCTCCACCGCGCCGGCACGGCAGGCGCGCGAACGGACCTGACCCTGCTGCCCGGCGGAGACCACGCGATGCTGCGCGACAGCGCCCTCTGGCACCGGACAGCGGCCTCGGCGGTCGTACGCCTCCTGCCGCGGTAGCGCGCCGGGCGAGCGCCCGTGGGCGGCGCGGCCCCGTCGGCCCGGACCGGGAACAGCCAGCGGGCCGAGCCGGACCTCCCCACCCCGCGCGAACGCGGCGTACGCAACGGGCGGTGCGCCGGAACTGCCGCTCCGGGATGCCCTCCCTCGTGCTGTCCGCGTGACCACGGCAGTTGATGGACGCACTCGAGGAACATCTGAACCGCAGAGAAGCGGACAGCCCAGACGTCGAACAGTGCCGCCGCCCGCTGTGGCCCGCAGGTGTCCGCGTGCGTTCCGCCGGCCGTTGGTGCGTGCACTGCCGCGCGGACGCACCCGCTAGTGGAGGCCCATCCGTCGGCAGCCCGGGCACAGCTCAACCAACGCGCCCCGTCTGCCGGGAGGTCGCCCGCCGGCACGAACGCTGACCACAACGACCAGCGGCACCAGTGGCAGGAGCTGTAGCCGACGCTCAGCAGGACCGGTACGCAGCGCCTCCTCGAAGGCGGCGGGCTCCCAGGGCCACTGCAGCCGCGGCACACGTCCCGGTCGCCACCGGCTTCGCCTGCTTGAGCAGCCGGTATGCGTGGCGTCCGAGGCGCATGTGGCGGGCGTGCGAGATGGCCGAGGACGCGGCAAAATGTTCGATATGTCCCTGATGGCGGCAGGTGTGGCATGGATCGGGCTCGGCCTGACCGTCGATGCGGCCGGACTGGTGACATACGGCCTCGCGGCACTGCCGATGTCGGCGGCGGCCCGCCGGCAGGACGCCGAATCCGCCTGCCGCACAGCACGCCGCGCGGCACTGGGGCTGGGACTGGCGGGCGCGGCGGCACTGCTCGTGGGCATGGTGCTCCTCGTGCTCCATGCGACGAAATTTCACTGAGGACTCGGGAGCTCGGGAGCTTGGGAATTCGGGAGCTCGGGCATTCGGGATTTCGGGAGCTCAACTCACCGGCCACGTAGTGCCGTTGCCTCGCTG
Organism: Streptomyces boluensis; assembly: GCF_009908195.1. GTDB lineage: Bacteria > Actinomycetota > Actinomycetes > Streptomycetales > Streptomycetaceae > Streptomyces > Streptomyces boluensis. Next base: position 10,847 of record NZ_JAAAHS010000011.1, read on the forward strand.
TCGGGGATGCCCTGTGGGCAGCCCCGACCGGGGCAAACGGGAGCACTGTCGGTCAGGACGTGGAGGCCTGCTCCTTCGCGGCCGCGGCCTCGCCTGCCGTGACCGCTCGGGCCTTGTCCAGGAAGACGTCCCGAGCACACCGTCACCCACCTTGGGCATGACCTCGCCCCAGGAGTTGCGCGGCGGGTCGACGAGCAATGCGCGGGCCTGCTTCTCCAGTTCGGCGGACTCGGCGAGCAGCCGCTCTGCGCTCTGGGAGTCCCCGCCGTCGCGTGCCGAGAGTGCGTCGACCGCCTTCACCATCGCACCGCCCCACAGTTCGGTGGCGTCCAGCCAAGGCTCCGCGTCCACGGTGAAGCCCCTTCTCCACGGCTCCTTCGCGGATGGTGGCGGGCGCCTTCTCGATGGCGGTGGCGTACGCGCGCAAGGATTTCAGCCCTTGAGTGCGGTCGCCGCCCGCGAGGTAGGACATGGCCCGCGGCCAGCTCTTACGCGCGTCGTAACTCCGGTCGTTCCAGGTGAAGTCGGCGGTGCCGAACACAGCGACCTTGCTGGCGTACGGCTGGTTCATGGGGTTGGCGACGATGCCGGACAGGTGCTCGGAGAGGCTGGCTTCGCGCTTGTCGTACGGCGCGAGCAGCAGCCGTCCGCTGGTGTTGCCGAAGTCGTTGACCGGATAGTTGTCCCAGACGAAGACCCTTCGGGTCCAGGGTGTCCCGGATGGTCTTCTTGACCATCTGCTGCAGCCGCGCCAGGATTCTGCGAGATCTCGTAGACGTCCTTGCAGTCGGTCAGCCGGCCCGGCAGCTGGTTCTTGGTGATCGCGTCCTGCGCGGTCGCGTCGAACACGGTCATGTGCATGCTCTGTTGGGGCAGGCACGCGCACTGATCGGCCCGCGACGACCGCCGCATGAGCTTCATCGCTTCGGTCTGAGCCTTGAAGAAGGCGGAGTCCTGCGGTACGGGGCATACGAACGTGTTGCCACGGAAGCGCTGTGCGTTGCCGTCGAGGTCCCACTTCTCACCGGGGCGGGAAGCCATGGGCGCACCAGTGCCCCATCGGCGTCACGCCGTGCGCACAGCGGATACGAAGGCGCGGATCAGCTCGACGCTCTTGACGCCCCGTGAGGACTCCACGCCGCTGGAGACATCGACTCCGCTCGGGCGAGCCGCGCGCACGGCGGCGGCGACATTGTCCGGGTCCAGACCACCGGCGAGAAGCCAGAAACCGCCCGGCGGCCGCGCTTGGAGCAGCCCGGTGTCGAAGCGTTTCCCGCCGCCGGGTTCGATGGCGTCGATCAGCAGCCGGTCGGCGGGGCTCGCGTCCGGCCGCTCAAGATACGTGCTGATGTCCAGCGCGCGGATGGTCCGGAACCCCTCCGCCCGGAGCCGCTCGAAGGAATTCTCGTCCTCGCCTCCGTGGAGTTGAATGGTCGTCAGCCCGGCACGTGAGGCCGTCGCCAGCACCTCGTCGACGGGCTGCGCGCGGAACACGCCAACGGTCTCCACCTGCGCCGGGACTCGTGCAGCCAGCGTCCGGGCCGTGTCGGCGTCGATCAGCCGCGGGCTGCCCGGCGCGAAGACGAACCCGACGGCGTCGACACCGGCCCTGATGGCCGCGTCCACGGTCTCGGCGGTGCTGAGGCCACAGATTTTGATGTACGTCGGGCGCAACGCGCATTCCTCTCGGGGCAGTTCGAGCTCTCAGGCACTTCAGGCGTGCGGGGCGATGACGCCGAGGAGCGGCAGCCAAGGCCGCCGAGCTCGGGGGAGCGCGCCAGGCGCCGCGGAGCAGGTGAGACTTCACGGACACGTCTAGTGTCGCACTTCGGCTCCCACCGGCTTGGCGATCAGCAAGGACACGAGAAACGCAAGTCCCGTCAGCCCGCCGCCCGCGAGCATTCCGAGTTCGTAGCCGGTCTCCGCCGTCTGCGAAGCAGCCTGGACGGCCGGCAGGACGGCGAAGCTCAATCCCGCGCCGCGTACGTCAGGCCCAGGAACACGGTGCCCGCGATGAGTATCGGGAGGCTGTCGGTGCCGAACATCGCCATGACGACGATTCCACCGGCACTGGCGAGCAGCCCAGTTCGCAGAATCGTCGTGTAGCCGAGGGCCGACGCCAGACGCCCGGCGAAGGGCCCTGCGAGCCGGCCCAGGAGGGCGTAGGGAGTGAGCAGCAGCAGGGAGGCACTGTCGGCCTCGAGACGGAATCCGACCCGAGTGTTCCCGGGCGCGCGGCGGGCGCAGCCCGGCCCGCACGCCAAGTGGGCGCGCGGGCCGGGCACATGGACCTGTCAGCTCGTGGCCGGGAAGGTCCAGTCGCGCGCACCGGTCTCCGTGCCCTTGGTCAGGGCCAGGCCGGAGTCGGTTCGGGTGAGGTACTCACCGGTGGACTGGTTGATCAGCGTCCCCTGCTCGCGGTCGACGGACCACCGCTTCAGGGGGTCGGTGACCGCGCCGTCCGCGGCCGTGCCCGCGCAGTCCGCGACGGCGACGCCCTTCGTGCCGGGGCGGGCCGTCAGGCAGTAGTTCGACGGCAGCCGGACGCTGCCGTCCGCCGCGAGCACCCAGGACTGGGCGAACGTACCGACCGAGCCGTCCGGTCCCTCGCCGCCCCCGCAGCCCGCGGCGACGGCCGGGCCCGGGCCGGGGGCGCTGCCCGTGCTGCCGATGCAGGAGCCGTCCGCCGCGCGGATCGCGCCGCGTACGGTATTGCCGATGGCGAGGTTCTGCACCGTGCCCTGGCCGCCCGCAAGGGTGTCGGTGCGGGTCATCGGGGCACATGGGTTGCCGCTGTTCGTGGTCCTGGTGACCGAGCCGGTGACCTTCGTACCGTCGGCGCGCTCGCCCTCCGGGAGCCCGAACCTGGCCGCGGAGAACGGCTGGTCGTGGCAGGTGGCGCGGGTGTCGTTCCACTCGTAGTACTCGGTCCAGTCGATCATTCCCGAGGGAGCGATCTGCGTGGCCGGCGTGCGGATCGAGCCGAGCTTGAAGGACGTGCCGGCGGTGGTGTCGGTGACGGTCGCGCCGAACCAGCCGTCGCCCTCGTGGGCCACCTTGAACGTGAAGGTGTGCCCCTCCTGCCAGTTGAAGCGCATCCGGCAGCTGGCGCCTTCGCCCTCGCCGCCGAACGACTGGCACCAACTGCCCTCGCTGCCCGGCTTCCACTCGAAGACGTCCCAGACCGAGAACAGGAACATCCGGTCCTCGCCCTTGTTGGTCTGCATGCCGATGTACGCGCCGTTGCCCTTGTCGAACCCGAACTGGTGGCTCCAGAAGACCTGCGAGCGGTGGCCCGGGTCGGTGTTCACGGTGGTCGACCAGGTCGCGGACTCCAACCCGGTCACGTCGGCCGGGAATTGGTAATAGCTGTACGTGCCGGGCGTCTGCCCGATCTCCGCCTTCGCGGCGGTGTCGACATCCTGAGCGCCCGCTGTGGCTGTGGTGCCCGTCAGCGCCAGGACCGCAGCCGCAGCCGCAGCGGCCGTGATACTTCGCGTCCAACGGGCTCTCGAGCGCTTACTGATGTAGCCCATGTGCTCCCTCTCATCGTGCGGGACGAATGAACTGGGGCGGCCGGAAGGGGAGTTGAACAGCCGTCACTTCTGGCCGCCGTCGAAGTACGCGACCAGTTCCGGATCGAGCGGCGGTACGTCGTACGGGTTCCCGCCGTCACGCAGTGATCGCGTCGCCATGTACCCGGCGGCCACGCTCATCCGTGCCGCCACCGGAGAGGTGTCCGTCGCGCCGCCCTCGCGGGCGAAGCGCACGAACTCCCGCATGATCCGGCCGTCGGCACCACCGTGTGAGCCCTGAGCGTCGGGGATGCGGTGCACCGCGTCGGCGTCGGAGCGGTAGTCGCTCGGCCCGGTGTTCCAGACGCGGACTTCGCCGCCGGGACCGTCGCCGAAGTTCTCCAGTCGTCCTTCGGTGCCTATGACGGTGTAGTTGCGGAAGTAGTCGGGCGAGAAGTGGCACTGCTGGTAGGCGGCCAGAACGCCGTTGTCCAGGCGCATGTTCATCATCGAGACGTCCTCGACGTCCACGATGTGGTGCAGGTTTCTGCGCTCGGTCGGCGGCCACTCGAACTCCCGCAGCCAGCCGTCCGGGCGGGGGGTGTCCGGCGCGCGGCGTGGCAGGTCGCCGTGCAGCATCAGGTCGCCGAAGGCGTTGACGCGAGAGGTGTAGCCGCCGGCCAGCCAGTGCACGACGTCCAGGTCGTGGGCGGCCTTCTGCAGCAGCAGACCGGTGGTGCGTCGGCGGTCGGCGTGCCAGTCCTTGAAGTAGTAGTCGCCGCCGTACGAGACGAAGTGCCGTACCCAGATCGTCCGGGGCTCGCCGACGTCGCCTCGGGCGATGAGGTCGCGCATCAGCCGGACGACGCCCATGTGCCGCATGTTGTGGCCGACATAGAGCCGGGTTCCGGTCTCGTACGCCGTACGCAGGATGGTGTCGCACTGCTCGACGGTGATGCCGAGGGGCTTCTCCACGAAGGTGGGCTTGCCGGCCTCGAGGGCAGCGCACGCGATGGCTTCGTGGGTGTCGTCGGGGGTGGCGACGATGACGGCTTCGACGGTGTCGTCGTCGAGGAGACGCCGGTGGTCGTCGTGGACCGAGGCGCCCTCGAAGCGACCCGGTACGTCGGCCCGTACGGCGGCGTCGAGGTCCGCGACCGCGGCGACGACGGAGCCCTTGCCGGGACGGTGGGCGGCGTTCGCGATGGAGCGGCGCAGGCCCAGGCCGATGACGCCGATGCGGAGGTCGTTCGTCACTTCTTGCCCTTCGCCATGGCCGTCTCGTACTCGCGGCGCATCGCGTCTCCGGCTGTACGGCGCCACTTGGGCAGGATGTCGCTCTTGAAGGAGGAGAGGGGCTCGCGGCCGGCGATGATGTCCTTGACCGACTCCTCGAGTTCGGTCTTGGACGACTGGCCCTTGCCCGCGTACGTGTCGGAGAAGAACCCGGTGCTCGCGTCCGCCTGGGCGATCTTGATCAGCTCCACCTCGGTCTCGTGGATGCCGCGGGTGACGTCCGGCTTGCCCGGCAGGTACAGCGACTGCGGGGCGTTGCCGAAGAAGTTGATCGCCTGGCGGGTGGTGAGGACCTCGGCGTTCCCCTTGTCGTTGAGGATGACGTCGCCGTCCTTCGACAGGTCCCAGTGCTTCCCCTCGATGCCGTTGTCGAGGAACCGGCGGGTCTCCGTGCCCATCGGGGCGCTGAGGAAGTCGAGGACCTTCAGGAGTGTCTTGACGCGCTTCTTCGGCACCTTGTTGTTGATCGCGGTGAAGCCGACGGAACCGTAGCCGTAGTGCCAGCTGGGCTGCATGCCCTTCTCCGCGGCGAATGGCACGACGACCTTCTCCGGCCAGTCGTACATGGCACTGTCGTTGAGGAAACCGGGGAACGACTGGACGTGCAGGCCGAGGAATCCGCCGCCCATCTTCTCCAGTGTGGTGCGCAGATTCGGGTCGGGGTAGAACAGCTCCGCCTTCTGGCACTTGATCGCGAATTCGAGACCGGCGAGATACTCGTCCGTCTCGTACATGTAGGTCAGCTTGCCGTCTTTTTCCTGCCACTTGTTCTGCAGGCCGTACCACGTTGCGAACTGCATCATGTGATTGACATAGGCCGGCTCGAGCACCCACTTTTTGCGCTTGGTGTCGAGCAGGTCCTTCGCCTTCTCGAAGAAGTCCTGGGCGCTGTCGAATTCCAGGCCGCCGACCGGCTTCCAGAAGTCCTCGTTGGCGACGTACACCTGACCCATACGACCGTAGGGGACTGCGTAACCGGCTATCCGGCCGTTCACCACGGCTGTCTGCCACGCGTACGAGGGGATGTTGGCGAGATTCGGATATTCCTTGACCGCGTCGCCGGACAGGTACTCCGTCAGATCGTGGAACTTGGCGTCCAGCAACTGCGGGATGTTCTTCAGGCCTTGGTTCGGCGGGAACCACATCAGATCCGGAAGCTCCCCGCCCGCGATCAGTGCGTTGAACTTCGACCGGTAGACCGACTCCTCGCCCAAACCGTTGACGATCGTCATCCGGAACTCGGAGCCGACGCGTCTGTTCAGCTCCTGCCAGTAGGCGTTCCGCCGCATCGCCGGCGGCATGGTGGTGAAGGTCTCGGTGAGAGCAGTGATCGGCTCGCCGTCACCCGGCTTCGCCCCCGAGCGCTGCACCAGGTTCTTCGGATACCGCAGATAACCGGCATCGAGCCCCTGTGCGTTGCCCGGCAGATCGGGCTGCGGCACGTTCGCGGCCACGTACGCCGGCAGCTTCAGCTTCGCGGAGGCCTCCGCACCGGCGTTGGCCTTGGCGCCCGAACCGCAGGCGGTGAGGGTTCCGCCGGCGGCGAGCGTGAGCCCGGTGGCACTCGCGGCGCCCAGGAACGTGCGGCGGTTGAATCCTTGAACAGCCATGGTTCTCCTGTGAGTTGGGCAGGAAGAAGCGAGGGGGGGGCAGCGATGGTTGGAGGGGAATTCACCCCTTGATGGCGCCGGTGAGTACGCCCTTCACGAAGTACTTCTGCAGGAAGGGATAGACGGCGACGATCGGCACGATCGCGAGGATCAGCACCGCCATCGACATCGCCGTCGACGAGGGGAGTACGGCGACCCCGAGCGCCTTGGCGTTGAAGGTGTCTCCCTGAAGTACGTACGAACGGAGCACCATTTGGAGCGGCAGCTTCTCGCCGTCGTTGATGTACAGCATCGCGTTGAAGAAGCTGTTCCAGTACGTGACCGCGTAGAAGAGACCGACGACCGCGATCACTGCCTTGGACAGGGGCAGCACGATGGTGCGGAGGATGCGGAACTCGCCGGCTCCGTCGAGCTTCGCCGCCTCGTGCAGTTCGTCGGGAATTCCCTGGAAGAACGCGCGCATCACCACGATGTTGAAAGCGTTGAGCAGCGTCGGTGCGATCAATGCCCCGTAGGAGTCGAGGAGTCCCAGTTCCTGGATCACCAGGTAGTTGGGGATGATCCCCGGTGTGAAAAGGAACGTGCCGAGCACCAGGAGCAGCAGCGGCTTTCCGGCTGTCGTCCCCGGGCGGGAGAGCCCGTACGCGAGGCTGATCGTGCACAGCAGGCTGAGCAGTGTGCCGACGAGGGTGACCCCCACGCTCACCGTCGCCGCCCGGGTGACGACGCCGCCGTCGAGCACGACGCGGTAGGCCTCGAAGGTGGGGTCCGAGGGGAAGAGGACGTAGCCGCCGTTCGCGGCGAGCTCGTCCTTGGACGCCAGTGACGTGCCGAGACAGAGCAGGAACGGATAGGCGACCGCCACGACCATCCCGATGATGACCACGGTCTTGATGGCCTGCGCCGGCAGGCCGGGCTGCTCCATCCAGGCAGGGCGCTCTGGGTGCCGGCGCCGGTGGCGCAGTATCGCGGCGAAGGACTCTGTGGTCATCGTCGGTAGACCCCCTGCTCGCCGAGGCGGTGAGCGGCTTTGTTCGCGAGGTAGATGAGGACGAAGCCGATCACGCCCTTCATCAGCCCGGCCGCGGTGGACATGCCCCAGTCGCCGTCGACGACGCCGTGGAAGTACACGTAGGTGTCGAGGACTTCGGACGCCTCCTGGCCGACGTTGTCGCGCTGCAGCAGGATCTGCTCGAAGCCGACGGAGAGGATGTCGCCGAGGCGCAGGATGAGCAGCATGATGATCACTGGCCGGATGCCGGGCAGCGTGACGTGCCAGATCCGGCGCCACCAGTTGGCTCCGTCGATCGCCGCCGACTCGTACAGCGAGTTGTCGATGCTCGCCATCGCCGCGAGGAAGATGATCGCGCCCCAGCCGGCGTCCTTCCAGATCGCCTGAGAGGTGATCAGGAAGATGAAGGAGTCAGGGTTGTTCATGAGGTTGCCGACGTCGATGCCGTGGTCGTTGAGATACGACGTGACGGTGCCGGCGCCGCCGAACGCCTGCTGGAACATGCCGACGACCACGACCCACGACAGGAAGTGCGGGAGGTAGGCCACGGTCTGCATGAATCGTCGAGTGCGGCTGGATAGCAGCGAGTTGAGGAACAATGCGAGCGCGATCGGCGCCGGAAAGTACAACAGCAGTTGTACGGCGCTGATCTCCAGCGTGTTCCAGGTGGCGGTCCAGAACTCCGGCTCCTGCAGCAGCGCCTGGAAGTTCGCCCAGCCCACCATCGGGCTTTCCTTGAAGCCCAGATACGGCTGGTAGTCCTGGAACGCGATCACGTTCCCGGCCAGGGGGACGTAGAAGAAGACGACGAAGTACAGGATCCCCGGGACGCAGAGCAGAAGCAGCGTCCGGTCACGCCGAAGGCGTTCACGCAGCGGGCGTTTGACCGTCTTCGCCGTCGCGCGGCCTTTCTGCCGTCGCGGGGTCCCGGGCCCGGCGGGGCCTTCGTCGTCCGGTGGCGGGTGGGGCAGGACCGAACTGGGCGAGGTTGAGGCTGCCGCCGACACCGGTCACCTCCGATCGAGGGGAGCGCACATGTGCAGGAACGGAACGGGCCCCGGCCGGCACTCCGGCCCTGAGGTCCCCCGCATCCTGCATCCCTGTGCGCATCCATGACAAGAGGTGCTCGTTAACTCTTTGTTTACTGCGAAATCGCGCATCCAGGCTGCATGAAGCGATCAAGCCTGCACGACGGTGATGCCCCGCTCCTCGAACTCCTTGGCCTTCTTCGGATCGCGGTCGTCCGTGACCAGGGTGTCGACGGCGGAGGCCCCGCAGATCCGGGCGAACGCCTTGGCGCCCAGCTTGCTGGAGTCCGCCACCACGACGAGCCGGTCGGCCTGTCCGGCGAGCAGTGCGTTGATGTCGGCCTCGTGCTCGTTGCGGGCGCTGGCGCCGCGTTCGGGGTCGATGGCGTCCACCCCGAGGAAGGCGATGTCGAGGCTGATGTCCCGCAGGATCCGGCCGGCCAGCGGGCCCACGAGCTCGTACGAGAGCGGCATGGCCACGCCACCGGTCGTCACCACCTTCACGTGGCGGCGCACCGCGAGCTCGTTGGCGATGTTGAGCGCGTTGGTGACGACTGTGACCGATGGCTCCTCGCCCGGGCCGTCGTCCGCCCAGTCGCCACGGGTGGCGAGCGCTCGGGCCACCTCCGTGGTGGTGGTGCCGCCGTTGAGGCCGATCACCATGCCGCGCTCGACCAGCGCGGCGGCGGCCCGTCCGATGCGCTGCTTCTCGGCGGAGTCACGCATGGACTTGTAGCGCAGCGGCAGGTCGTACGCGGCGTCGGCCGGTGCCGCGCCGCCGCGGGTGCGCACGAGCAGCCGCTGCTCGGCGAGCTGGTCGAGGTCGCGGCGGATGGTCGCGGTGGAGACGCCGAGCTCCTCGGCGACAGCCTCCACCTCGAGCTGTTTGTGCTCTGCGAGCAGCCGGAGCAGCTCCGTGTGCCGTTCGTAGCGGTTCACCCGTACCTCTTCCTTGTGGTGCTGACCTGGGATACAGCATCGCACCGGCCGGACGGGCGCAGGGCGTGTGCAGGGAAAGACGGCAAACTGATGCTTGAAGTTGAGTGAAAAGCTTCTCTAGCATGCAGCTTCAATCAATCACCGTCGACGGGAGTGGTTCATGCACCACGTAGCGACCGAACTCACCAGCCAGCCCGAGTGCTGGACCCGGGCCGCGGAACTCGCCGTCGAGCAGCAGGCGAAGCTCCCGCAGCCGGGCGAGCGGGTCGCCGTCGTCGGCTGCGGCACGTCGTACTTCATGGCACAGGCTTACGCCGCGCTCCGCGAGGCAGCAGGCCAGGGCGAGTCGGATGCCTTCGCCGCCTCCGAGTTCCCCTCCCGACGCCGTTACGACCGGGTGGTGGCGCTGACCCGCTCGGGGACCACCACCGAAGTGCTGCGGCTCCTCGGGCAGTTGCACGGCACCACCCGCACAACCGCACTGACCGCAGACCCGCACACACCCGTGATGTCGGCCGCGGACGAGACCGTCGTCCTCGAATTCGCCGACGAGCAGTCCGTGGTGCAGACCCGCTTCGCCACCTCCGCACTCACCCTGCTCCGCACCCACCTCGGCGAGTCCCCGGCCGCCGCGATCGAGGACGCGAGGGCGGCGCTGGCCCGACCCCTGCCCCAACAGCTCCTCGCCGCCACGCAGTTCAGCTTCCTCGGATCAGGCTGGACAGTGGGCCTCGCCAACGAGGCGGCGCTGAAGATGCGGGAGGCTTCCCTGTCCTGGACCGAGGCATACCCGGCGATGGAATACCGGCACGGCCCGATCTCCATCTCCACCTCGGGAACGGCCACTTGGATGCTCGGCTCCGCGCCGCAGGGCCTGGAGGAACAGGTCCACGCCACCGGCGCCCACTGGGTTGCCGGGGGCCTCGACCCGCTCGCCGAGCTCATCGCCGTACAGCGCCTGGCGCTGGCGCTGGCCGAGGCCCGGGGCCTGGACCCGGACCAGCCAAGGCACTTGACGCGTTCCGTGATCCTCCGCCCGGCGTCGTAATGCCTCGGGCCGAGTCGCGTATCGGAGCCATCGGCCTCGCTCTCCGCCACGACCCGTCGCGCCCAGGGCCGTAATGCCGCGGCCGTCCACCGTCCGCAACGGATCTCACAAACCCGCGGTACCGCCGATACGCCGATACGGCCGAGAGAGCTGAACCAGTACCGGCAATCAGGCCGCGACGAGCTCCTGCTCGCGGTCCGGCGTCTTGACCTTGGGCTTCTTGTTCGGCAGCGAGAGTCGGAAGACCTTGTGCCACGCGGAGAACACCTGCTTGGGCAGCGGCCCGGTGACGTACTCCAGCTCGTACTTCTCGAACAGCGCGCGCACCTTCACCGCGACCTCGGCGTACCGGTTGCTCGGCAGGTCAGGGAACAGGTGGTGCTCGATCTGGTGCGACAGGTTGCCGGTCATGAAGTGCATGGCCTTGCTGCCGCTGATGTTGGCCGAGCCCATCATCTGGCGCAGGTACCACTGGCCGCGCGTCTCGCCCTTGATCGATCGGCGCTCGAAGACCTGGACGCCCTCGGGGAAGTGCCCGCACATGATCACCGAGTGGGTCCAGATGTTGCGGACCAGGTTCGCGGTGAACGTGGCGGCGAGCGTGGGGAGGAACGACGGGCCGGAAAGGAGCGGGTGGATCACGTAGTCCTTGAGCACCTGCTTGCGGATCTTGCGGCCCACGGCCCTGGCCCGCGCGCGGAACTCCGGATTCTTGCGGCGGCGCTTGTGCAGGTTCTTGCCGAGCTCCAGGTCGTACGCCGCGATGCCGTACTCGAAGAAGCAGGCGTTGATGAAGTTCCACAGCGGCTGGCCGAGGTGGAACGGGTGCCACTTCTGGTCCTCGTCGACGCGCATGATGCCGTAGCCGAGGTCGTTGTCCTTGCCGATCACGTTGGTGTACGTGTGGTGCAGCTCGTTGTGCGAGTGCTTCCACTGATCGGACGGCGAGACGTGATCCCACTCCCAGGTGGTGGAGTGGATCTTCGGGTCCCGCATCCAGTCCCACTGGCCGTGCAGGATGTTGTGGCCGATCTCCATGTTGTCCATGATCTTCGCCACGGAAAGTCCGGCGGTGCCGAGCAGCCACGCGGGCGGGAAGAACGAGAACAACAGCACACCCCTGCTGACCAGTTCGAGCTTGCGCTGCGCCGAGATGACCTTACGGATGTACGCGGCGTCCTTCTCGCCGCGGCCGGCGATCACCTCGTCGCGGATCGCGTCCAGCTCGCGGCCGAGCTCCTCGATCTGCTCCGCGGTCAGGTGGGCGGTGGGGTCGATGGCGGTCAAGGTGTTCCTACCGTTCGATGTCGCAGGGGCCCGCCGCGGCGGACACGCAGGTCTGGATGAGGACGCCCGGCTCGGCCTCGGTGATCTCGCCGGTGCGCAGGTCGCGGACGGCGCCCGCCTTGAGCGGCGAGACGCAGCCGAAGCAGATGCCCATGCGGCACCCGGAGGGCATGAGCACGCCGGCCTCCTCGCCGACGTCAAGGAGCGGCGTGGCGCCGTCCGCGTCGACGGTCCTGCCGGTGGTGCTGAACGTGACCTCGCCACCGTCGCCGGCGACGACGATGCTGGGGCGGAAGCGTTCGGTGTGCAGGCGCTCCTGGACGCCGTGCGCGGTCCAGTGCTCCTCGGCGGCGTCGAGCAGGCCCGCGGGCCCGCAGGCCCAGGTCTCGCGCTCGGCCCAGTCGGGCACGAGTTCGTCGAGACGGGCGATGTCGAGCATGCCGTCCGTGTCGGTGTGCACCTCGGTGAGCCGTAGCTTCTTGTCCGCGACCAGGTCGTGCAGTTCATCGCGGAAGATCACGTCTTGCGGCTGGGGCGCGCAGTGGACCATGACGACGTCGTCGAACTCGGTGTCGCGCAGCATGCCCATCACGGGCGTGATGCCGCTGCCGGCCGTCAGGTAGAGCACCTTGGCGGGCTTGGCCTGCGGCAGCACGAAGTCACCGGTCGGGTGGTCGAGCTGGATCAGCGTGCCCGGTTTGGCCCTGCGGACCAGGTGGTTGCTGACCTTGCCGTCCGGGATCGCCTTCACGGTGATCGTGACGCGGCCGTCCTGGCGGTGGCGGTTCGTCGGCGAGGTGAGGGAGTAGGCGCGCCACAGGCGCACCCCGTCGACGTCGACCCCGATCCGCACGTACTGACCGGCCGTGTGGCCGCGCCAGCCCCGTCCGGGCCTGATCACGATGGTCGCGGCGTCACCCGTCTCGGGGTGCACGGCCTCGATGCGCCCACGCAGGTCGGCGCCCGCACGCAGCGGGCTGACCAGGTCGAGGTAGTCCGACGGCAGCAGCGGCGTCGTGACCATCTCCAGCAGTTTCCACGCCCTGCTGCGGAGGGCTGTACTCGTCATAGCCCCAGCTTGGTGCGCCTCAAGGCGTAAAGTCCTGACCGCAGGACGTAAATCTGGTCGACAGAATTGTTCGCAGAGAACAAACAGGGAACAAAAACGTGAGCCAAGCAATCCGGAGGGCCGGCGAACTGGCCCTGGATGAGACGACGGTCACAGCGCTTCGGGCCGTGCTGAGGACCACCGCCGACGAGGTCGTCCAGGCGATCATTGACGAGGTCCCTCCCTACGCCCACGCCCTTTCGGGCCGCATGGGCGTCACCATCCGCCGGGCCGTCCGCACCGCCCTGGGGCACTACTTGGACCTCGCGAGCGGGAATGCCACAGGCGGCGACGCCGGTGACGCCGCCTACGAGCTGGGCCGCGGCGAGGTGCGCGACGGCCGTTCCATGGACGCCCTGCTCAGCGCCTACCGCGTCGGCGCCCGCGTGGCCTGGCGATGCCTGGCAGCGGGTGCCGTACCCGCAGGTCTGCCCGCCGCCGAGGTCGCCAAGTTCGCCGAGCTGACCTTCGCCTACATCGACGAGCTCTCCGCCGCGAGCGCCGCGGGCCACGCCGACGAACTGGCCGCCCGGGGCAGGGCCCACGAGCGCCACCTGGAACACCTGGCCCGCGACCTCCTCGCCGGCGCGAGCCCGGACGTGCTGCTTGCCTCCGTTCAACGGGCCGGGTGGCAGCCTCCGGATTCGCTGACCGCGGTCCTGCTGCCCGCCGCCCAGGCCTGGCCCGCCTATCGCGCGCTCGACCTGAACACCCTCGTCCTCGACGATCTGCCGGACGCCACCGGACTGCTGCTCGTCCCCGATGCCGACCGGTCACATCTCTTGCGGCAGCTGACCGACCGCACCGCCGTGGTCGGCCCGGCCCGGCCATGGACTCGTGCGTCCACCTCGTACGCACGAGCCGTACGCGCGCGCTCCCTCTCCTCCGACATTCGCGACACCGAGGACCACCTGCCCGAGCTGGTGCTGAGCGCCGACGCCGACGCGTTCGCAGACCTGCGTGCCCGAGCCCTCGCACCGCTCGGGACCTTGCCTGACGCGACCGCACGACGCCTTGAGGAGACGCTGCGGGAGTGGCTGCTGCACCAGGGCAGGCGGGACGAGGTGGCGGCGGCGTTGTTCGTCCACCCCCAGACGGTCCGGTACCGGATGTCGCAGCTGCGGGAGCTGTTCCCGGATCTCGCATCGCCAGACCGGGTCCTTGAACTGACGCTGGCGGTCGGTCTTCGGGCCGGCTGACGCGTACTTCGACCGTCCACGACCGCGTCCGCGAGCGGTCCAGGAATCGTGCCCCGTTCTCGGTGCGTGGTTCTGGGACCAGTGCACCACCGACAAGAGCCAGCGGGACGAGATCACCGCGTCGCCTCTGCCCGCGGAGCTGGCCCCGCTGGAGATCGCGCCCGGGGTGGGCCTGATCTCGGTGGTGTTCTTCCGCTACGACGTGTGCGACATCGACTTCTACACCGAAGCCGCCGTCGGGGTCGCCGTGAAGCCGGCCCGCCACGGCAAGCTCGGCTTCTTCGACCTGGCCTCCGCTCTCAAGAACGACGACCTCGATTCGTACGTGCTGTCGCTGCCGGTCAACTCGGAGATCGCGCAGGTGCGCGGCCATGACGGGTACGGCTTCCCCAAGTGGGTCACCGGACTCGACGTCGACATCGACGCACGCCGTACGACGGCCCGCGTCGCCAACGACCAGGGCGGTACGGATGTGTCGCTCTCGGTGGCCACGCCGGCGCAGACCGTCCACCCGAGCGGGGAACGCGTCTCGTCCCTCACCTCGTACACGTCGATCAACGGTGCATGGCACTCGACGCTGAACCAGACCAACGTGCTGTCGGCCGGGACGGTGCGTTTCCCGCGCGACCTCGACCTCGAGCTCGGGCAGGGCCGTATGTCCGACGACCTGCGCTCCCTGAGCCCGATCAGGACTCTCCAGCTGGACGTCATGACCGAAGGCCAGGCCGCGCTGCACATGCCCGTCCCCACCTCGGTCCCCTCGGTCCGGAGCCGGAACTAGGACGCCGGAGAGACCAGGAAGAAGGAGCCCTGCGATGGCCACCGATCACGCAACCCCGTCCACCTTCACCCGCGGCTCGGGCCTGCCCGCGTCACTGACCCCGGCCTGGATCGAGCAGCTGGCCACTCGAGTTGCCGCCGCACCGGATGCCGCACGAGTCACCACCAACGCCCCGTACACCGGTATCCCGCTCGCCGACCTTCCGGTCTCCACGCCGGCAGACGTCGAGGAAGCCTTCGGCCGCGCCCGCGTTGCCCAAAAGGCCTGGGCCGCAACGCCGTTGAGCGAGCGCAAGAAGATCCTCCTGCGCTTCCACGACCTCGTCCTGGCCCACAAGGACGAAGCACTCGACCTGATGCAGGCCGAGAACGGCAAGACCCGCCGCGACGCGAGCCTCGAAGTGATCGACATCGCGATCACCTCCCGCTACTACGCCCGCAACGCCGCCAAGTACCTGAGCCCCAAGCGCCGCCGCGGCGCGATGCCCCTGCTCACCCACACCACGGAACGGCACCACCCCAAGGGCGTCGTCACCGTCATCTCCCCGTGGAACTACCCCCTGAGCATGGCCGCGAGCGACGCCATCGCCGCACTCATGGCCGGCAACGCCGTCGTCCAGAAGCCCGACACGCAGACCGCGCTCACCGCACTGTGGTCGCTCGGCCTCATGCGTGAGGCAGGACTGCCGGCCGACGTGTGGCAGATGGTGGTCGGCCGCGGCAGCTCCATCGGCGGCGCGCTCATGGACAACGCCGACTACATGATGTTCACCGGCTCCACCGCCAGCGGACGCCAGATCGCAAGCGATGCCGGCCGGCGCCTCATCGGTGCATCCCTCGAACTCGGCGGCAAGAACGCCATGATCGCCCTCGACGACGCCGACATCGACAAGGCCGCCGAGGGCGCCGTCAACGCCTGCTTCCCCTCGGCCGGTCAACTCTGCGTCTCCATCGAGCGGTTGTACGTGGCGGAGTCGATCCGCGACAAGTTCGTCGCCGCGTTCGTCGCCCGTACGAAGAAGCTCAAGATCGGCGCCGCATACGACTACAGCATCGACGTCGGCAGCCTCACCACCCCGTCCCAACTGTGCACCGTGACCACGCACGTCGACGATGCCGTGGCCAAGGGCGCAACCGCCCTCGCGGGCGGCAAGGCACGGCCCGACCTGGGCCCGCTGTTCTACGAGCCGACCATCCTCACCGACGTCACCCCCGACATGACGCTCTACGACCACGAGACCTTCGGCCCGGTCGTCTCCGTCTACTCCTACCGGGACGTGGACGAGGCGATCGAGCTCGCCAACTCCTCGCCGTACGGCCTCAACGCCAGCGTCTGGAGCGGCAACGGAGCCCGCGGCCGCGCGGTGGCCGCCCGCGTCCATGCCGGAACGGTCAACGTCAACGAGGCGTTCGCCGCCGCCTGGGGCAGCATCGACGCCCCGATGGGCGGCATGGGCGACTCCGGACTCGGCCGCCGCCACGGAGCCGACGGAATCCTCAAGTACACCGAAGCCCAGACCGTCGCCCACCAGCGCATCCAGGGCTTCTATCCGCCGACCCGTGTCTCGCCCGAAACCTGGGCGGCCATCCTGACCGGCGCGATGAAGGTCCTGAAGGCGGCAGGCGTTCGCTGAACCAAGAAAGCAGGCGGCGCGGTCCCGATGAACCGCGCCGTCCCAAGTCGGCTGAACCGCACCGGCCCAGAGCTGCACCAGCCCAGTCCGTCGGCCAGGTGGACCGGCTGCCGGAACTGCCGCCGCCTGACCGGCCGTTCAGCGCCCCCTGCTATCCGGCCAGGGCGAGCAGCAGCCTCTCCACCATCTGTCGCAGGGCCGCCCGGTCGGTGTTGCCCGGCTCGGGTCGTGTCACCCCGTCGTACGTGAGTCCCTCGGTGAAGGCGACCACGATCCGCCCGCCCTCTTCCGGATCCGGGCTGCCGAGCGCCGTTGCCAGCAGCTGCGCCTGGCCGATGAACTTCTCCCGGGCGCGGAGCAGTTCGGTGCCCAGCTCGCCTTCCGGATGGCGCGCCGTGAGGAGGATGATCTCCAGGCGGGCGCGGGTGCGGTCGCGTTGGGGGCCGAGCCAGTGGGCCAGTACGCCGGCGAAGCGGTCGGCGATCTGGCGTACCGGCGGCGCCTCGGCCAGATCTTCGGAGACGGTTGCCGCTTCGATGTCCGCCACTTCCTGTTCGGCGATGAACGCGATCACCCCGGCGAACAGAGTCTGGCGGGTACGGAAGTAATAGCTGGTCGACCCGGCCGGCACCTGCGCCCGCCGGTCCACCGCCCGGTGGGTGAGCCCTTTCAGGCCCTCATCGGCGATGACCGCCACCGCGGCGGTCAGCAGCGCCTGTACGCGGGGGCTTCTGGCGCCGCTCACGCGACGGCCCGCTTCCTGAGCCTGCTGAGCATCATCCGGCGGACGAGGCCGCTGAACGGCTCGATGAGCCGCCAGTACCGCCCCATGGCACGACGAGCCGCCTCGTCGAGGCACAGGACCCGGGTCTCGGTGACGACCCGCGTGCCGCCCGTGGCTGCGTCGGCGCTGAATCTCATGCTGAACGTCGCCTTCGCATAACCCGGTTCATCGAACGCCAGGAAATCGCTCGGCCCCGTGACGTCCGGCCGCCCGTTGGCCGCTCCCATGGTCCACCACTGGCCCACGATCCCCCTCACCAGCTCCCGGGGCGCGTCCTCGGCCAGTAGCAGGAAGCTGTCCCGCAGATCCTCCTCCGGTACCTCGCCACCCCTGCTTTTCACGCGCCCGAGCTGCCGCCGTACAGCGAACAGCGCCCGGACAACCGGTCCCCACCCCTCGCCGCCGGCCTTCTCCATCTCCTGCCAGGCCGCCCACACCGCCTCCACCGGAGCCGGAATGACCGTCTGGTGCCGGGAGCCGAAGTCCGGGCTGGGAACGAACGTGCCTGCAAGTCCACTCATACCCCGCACTCTACATTTGTAGAGTCAGGTGGGCCCCGCATTCGGCAGGATCAGCCCTTCGCTTCAGGCAGTGCTTTCCTCGGTGAACTGCCCGACCGGCTGTCGTGTGCGGCCGGTCAGGGCTGATCGTCCATCAGATCCAGCTCGTTCCAGGCGTGTTCCACACGTCCCACCGACCGCAGCCGGTCGGCGGAGGTGCCCAGTTCCGCGACGATGGCCTGGACCGCCGAGACCATGGCGGTCAGTGACGGGGTGGAGTGCAGCCCCTCGATCGGGGTCACGAGCAGGTGGTCGGCGTCTTCCGCGAGGGGAGAGGAGTGCAGGTCGGTCAGTACGCACACGGTCGCCCCCTGTTCGCGCGCGAGGCGGGTGAGTCCGCGCAAGGCGCGGGTGAGGCGCCACACGTTGATGGCGATGACACAGTCTCCGGCCTGCAGGTGACTCAGTCGCGCGGCCTGCACCGTGGGGGAGCCGAGGGCGAGTTGGATGTCGTATCCCATGATGGTCCCCAGGTGCCCGAGGATGTGGGCGGGGGCTGCGGCGGTGCCGGATCCCACCACGAGGGTGCGGCGCGAGGAACGGATGGCCTCGGCGACGCGGCGGATCGCCTCGACGGATTCTGCCGCCATGAGTGCCTGCACATTGGCGGCGTCTCGTTGCAGCATGCGCGCGGCGGCGTCCTGGGCGGTGCTCGGTGCGCCACCGGCGCCGGTCAGGCCGTCGAGGTACAGATCGCGCAAGCCCTCTCGGAGGGCCGGCCATCCGTCGAAGCCGAGCTGCTGGCAAGTGCGTACGACGGTGGAGGTGTTGGCCCCCGCGCGCTCGGCGACTTCGCGCGCCGAGGCGTAGCTGGCGAAGTGCGGCTCGCGGACCAGTACGCGGACCACCCGCTCCGCCTGCGGGCCCAGGGCCGCATAACCCTCCTGGTTGCGCAGCCAGGTCTCGATCACGGACACGGGAACTCCTCGGCCACGGGACGCGCTCGTTCATGGGCGGTCCGACACGGTATGGGCGACGTCGAACAACTGGCTGTGCACCGCGTCCGGCGAGCTGAAAAAGGGTGCCATGCCCGCCGCCAGCTCGGCCCGGCGGGGTGACTGCTGCCACGCGGTGTACGCGGCGAGGTCGGGCCACGCGGCGGTGACCACCAGGGTCTGTGAATCCTCGCTGGTCAGGATGTGTGACTCAAGCGCCCCGGAGGCCTCGATGACCTCGTGGCGTCGGTAGAAGGCGAGGAGTTCATCGGCCTTGGCGGGCACGGGGCGCAGAGTGAGCACTGAAATCTTCATGCATCAACCATTGCATAGATGGAGTCTATGCAACTAGCTTTGCGCCGCATCGAGTGCCGGACCTTGTTCGTGGAGGCGCAGTGAACCCTTCTCAACCGTCAACAGCACCACCAGCACTGAACGGCGAGGACCTGTTGCACAGGCTCGACCGGCTGGAGCCCTCTTCAGCACACCGCCGACTGATGTTCCAGGGCGGCCTCGGCTACACCTTCGACTCCTTCGACGGCGCGCTGATGGGATACGCCCTGTCCGCGGTCATCGTCCTGTGGAACATCGACGCCGGACCGGCGGGCTGGCTGCTGTCCTCGCTCTACTTCGGCTATCTGATCGGCGCACTCGGGGCCGGCGTGCTCGCCGACCGGTTCGGCCGACGGCGCCTGATGATGTTCGCGCTGCTGATCTTCTCCGTCTTCAGCCTGCTGATGGCCACCGCGACCGACCCGACCCAACTCTTCATCTGGCGGGCCCTGTCCGGCATCGGCGTGGGCGCCGAGAGCGTGCTCGTCGCGCCCTACATCTCGGAGTTCCTGCCCGCCCGCTACCGCGGCCGGTTCGTCGCCCGCACGGTCGGCTTCCTCTCCTTCGGCTACATCCTGGCCGGCGTCGTCGCCGCCGTCGTGATCGGCCCTCACGCCGAGACCGGATGGCGGATCGCCGCACTGATCACCGCTCTGCCCGTGGTCCTCCTCCTGTGGTGGCGCAAGAGCCTTCCGGAATCCCCGCGCTACCTCATCTCCCGTGGGCGTCTGGCTGAGGCCGAAGAGGTGGTCCGCCGGTTCGAAAGCGCCGCCCCCGCACCGGGGAGCGCTCACGCCGAGAGCGGCCTGTCCCGGAAGACACCGCGGGACCACAGCGGATCCCTTGCGGCCTCCCCGCAGGCATCGAGTGCACCGGCCGCGGCGAAGAGGCCGGCCGTCGCCCAACTGACCGCCCTCTTCGGACCCGGTCTGGCCCGCCGGACACTCGTCCTGTGGGTCATCTGGTTCACCCTGACCGGTGTCAACTACGGCTTCGCCAGCTGGCTGCCCACCCTGCTGATCACCGCGAAGGGCTTCGCCATCACCAAGTCCTTCCTGTACGGACTGGTGACCGCCCTCGCCCAGGTGCCCGGCTACTACATAGCCGCAGCCCTGGTCGACCGCATCGAACGCAAGTGGGTCATCGCCCTGTACGCCACCGGCGCCACCCTGTCCGCCCTGCTGGTCGCGCTCACCGGAAACGAGGTGCTGCTCCTGGTGGGCGCCGCCTTCCTCGCCGCGTTCATCAACGGCTCCGCAGCTGCGTACTACGTCTACACCTCGGAGCTGTACCCCACCGCCATCCGCACCACCGGCATGGGCGCGGCCTCGGCGGTCGGGCGGTGCGGCGCCATCCTCTCGCCCATCGCCATCGGCTACCTCTACAGCCTGGTCGGCTTCAGCAACGTGTTCCTCGGCCTCGTCGGCCTGCTCGCCGTCGCTGTCGTCGTCGTCACCGTGTTCGGCGAGAAGACGGCCGGACGCAGCCTGGAGCACATCGAAACCGGACACAGCCCGGAGCACATCGAAAGCAGGACCGCATGAACCGTCTGCTCATCACCAATGCGCACCTGCTGCACCCGGAAGCCGGTGAGATCACCGACGTCTCGTGGCTCGAAGCCGTGGACGGCCGGATCGCCGCCACCGGCACCGGCCGCGCCCCAAGCCCGACCGACGACGTCCGGCACATCGACGCCGCGGGCGCCACCGTCATGCCCGGACTCATCGACGCGCACGTCCATCTCCTGCTGAGCACTCTCGACCGTCAGGAATCCGACTCCTGGACGCCCGGGTACGCCACGGTCCGGGCTCTGGCCGAAGCCGGGCGCATGCTGCGCCGCGGCTTCACCACCGTCCGCGACGTGGGCGGTGCCGATCACGGAATGGCCCGAGCCATCGAGGAAGGGCTCGCGCCCGGCCCTCGCCTCGTCTTCGGCGGCAAGGCGCTGTCGCAGACCGGCGGCCACGGAGACCTCCGCCCGCTCGGCGACGACGCGATGCCCTGCTGCCAGGCCCGCCCCGCCTTCTCCCGTATCGCCGACGGCGTCGACGCCGTCAGAGCCGCCGCCCGCGACGAATTCCGCAAGGGCGCCGCCCACTTGAAGATGCTCCTCAGCGGCGGCGTCGCCTCACCCCACGACGAGGTCTCCGAAGTCCAGTACACCGACGAAGAGTTGTGCGCCGCCGTCACCGAGGCCGAGAACCACAACCGGTACGTGACCGTGCACGCGTACCACCCCCGCGGCGTCAACCGCGCCCTGCGAGCGGGCGTGCGCTGCGTCGAACACGGCAACCTCATCGACGACGAGACCATCCGCCTCCTGCTGGAGAACGACGCCTACCTCGTCCCCACCCTGATCACCTACGACCAACTGGCCAAGCTCGGCAAGAAGTTGGGCATGGGGGAGGCGTCCCACCGGAAGATCGCAGACGTCCACGAGGGCGGCCTCGCCGCCCTCGAACGTGCCCACACCGCAGGCGTCAACCTCGTCTACGGAAGCGACCTGCTCGGCCCCATGCGGACCGCCCAACTCGAAGAGTTCACCCTGCGCGCAGAAGTCCAGCCGGCCGCCGACCTCGTACGAGCGGCGACCAGCACCGCCGCCCGCCTGCTCAACCTGGAGTCCCAGATCGGCACTTTGGCCATCGGCGCCAGCGCCGACCTCCTCATCGTCGACGGCAACCCGCTGGACGACATCAGCCTCCTCACCCGCCCGCAGGACAACCTCCGACACGTGATCAAGGGCGGCAACGTCGTCTGAGGTTCATCGCGGATGCCGCTACCGGGCCGGGGCGGCAAGAGCCCCGACCACCTGAGCGACGCGGTTCACTGCCCTGCGGTGCTCTGTGCCGTGGCCGCTCCGGCCAGCCAGGGGCGGTAGCGGCGCAGGGCCCGGCGTTGCTGGACCTGTTCGGAGACCACTGCGCGGGCGGGGTGGGTTCCGGGCTTGGGGCCCCGGCCGCGGGAGAGGCGGCGCATCTGGTGGCGTACGAGCGCCATGCTCGCCGCCGAGGCGATGGCCTTGTCGGACCAGGTAACGGGCCGCAGTTGGCGGTCGGCCTCGCGCTGCTGCCTCCACCGGTCGGGCAGGTCGGGGGTGACGGCGAGGGCCGTGCCGATGCCGACGACCGCGACACCGCTGTCGAGGACGCGCTCGGCGGTGACGCGCTGCGTGATGCCGCCGGTGAGCATGAGTGGGATCGGGCTCGTCGTGACCAGGTCCTTGGCGAGGTCCAGGAAGTAGGCCTCCCTGGCCTGGGTACGGGCGTCGGCGGGGCGGCCGGTCATGGCGGGGCTCTCGTAGCTGCCGCCGGAGAGTTCGACCAGGTCGACGCCGAGGGGTTCGAGCATCGCGATCACCTGCCGGGCGTCGTCGGCGTCGAAGCCGCCGCGCTGGAAGTCGGCGGAGTTGAGCTTCACAGCGACGGCGAAGGACGGGGAGACGGCTTCACGTACGGCGCGGACGATGTCGAGCAGGATCCGGGCCCGGTTCTCGAGTGATCCGCCCCAGGCGTCGGTGCGCTTGTTGACCAGAGGGGAGAGGAACTGCGACAGCAGATAGCCGTGTGCCGCGTGGATCTCCACGCCGTCGAAGCCGGCCTTCTCGGCGCGGTGCGCGGTGACCGCGAAGCGGGTCACGGTGGCGTCGATCTGCTCGGGCGTCATGGCGGTGGGGCGACCGAAGCGGCTGCTGTGCTTGCCCAGGTCGACGCCGACATCGGACGGGCCCCATACGACGCCGGGCATGTCGGACTGCACTTGGCGGCCGGGGTGGTTGATCTGCATCCAGATCGAGCCGCCGCCGGACTTGCCGGCCTCGGCCCACTCCGTGAACGGCTTCAGCGGCGCGGCATCGTCGAGCACCACGCCTGCGGGTCCGGTCAGCGCCTCGGCGTGCACCATGACGTTGCCGGTGATCAGCAGTCCGGTGCCGCCGGCGGCCCAGCGCCGGTAGAGCGTGAAGAGTCGCTGGTCCGGGAGCTGGCCGTCGCCGGCCAGGTTTTCCTCCATGGCCGCCTTCGCGATCCGGTTGTCGAGTACCTGGCCGGAGCGCAGGGGCAGCGGCGAGAACAGCTCGCTGGACATTGGGTTCCCCACTTCCATTTCGATCGTTTACGATGTATGCACCGTTCACATTAGGGGACAATGTGAGCGTCGTAAACATGAGGGAGTGTGACCTGTGCCGCAGAGCACTGCGTATCACCACGGGGACCTGCGGGCCGCCTGCCTGCGGGCGGCGCGTGAGCTGCTCGAAGAGGACGGCAGCGCGGGTCTGTCGCTGCGCGCGGTAGCGCGGCGGGCGGGGGTGTCGGCAACGGCTCCGTACCGCCACTTCGCGGACCGTGACGCGCTTGTCTCGGCGGTGGCGGCGGAGGGCTATCGCGAGCTCGCCGAGCAGCTGGCCGCGGCGCACCCCGCACCCTCGACGCCGGACGACCTCGCGGCGGTCGCCGTCGTCTACGTGCGGTTCGCCCTCGATCACCCCGCGCTGTTCCGGGCGATGTTCGCCGAGCCCTGCGACCCGACCAGCGAGGAGCGCGTCGCCGCGACGGCCGTCATTTCCGAGTACGTCCAGGGCATCGTCCGTGACGCCTTCCCCGGCTCGGACGCGAGCGCCCTGTCGACCGCAGTGTGGGCCCTCGTCCACGGCCTGGCGTTCCTGCACCTCGACGGCAAGCTCGACACCTCCACCCCCGAGGTGGTCGTCGAGCAGGTGCGCGCCGCCGTGTACGCGTTCTTCACTGCGGCTCCGGCGATGCGGGCGGTGGCCGGGCGGGGCGAGGTGTCGGCCTAGAGGGTGCGGCGCCTCGCCCTGCCCGGCCGGGATTCCTGGGGCGCGGGGGAGAAGCGCTCGAACAGAGCGAGGTGGTCGTACTCGTTCCAGCGCGCGTCGGATTCGCCGGGCGGGCCCCGCGCTGATCGCCAGGATCGAGGCGCACAAGTCGCACGCACTGTGCGCCCCTGCCCGGGGAGCCACGACACCGAACGGCACATCCTTCAGCTCGGGCCCATGAGGCGTGCGTAAGACGCCCGAACGGTGGCAAACGCGGACGCTCGCCCGTACGAGCCGGGCGGAGACGCCTCCGTGCTCCGAGGGCGGAGGGCGACGCCCTGCCACGGACACCACGGTCCCTGCGCACAGTCTTGTGCCGTGTTGCGGCCCATGCGTGGGGATTGAAGATGGGATGCGGGGGTGGTCCTTTTGCGTGACTTTGGCCACCTTGTGTGACCGATGGAGTCGCACCTGCGGGGGGCTCGTCACTTGGAGTGAACATGGCTGATGTGCCACCGCCGATCACGCCCTACCTGGAGCCGGAAGCGAAGGAGCTGGCCGAGGCGACCGATCCGCATCCGCGTATCTACGAAGTACAGCCGGAGAAGGGACGCGAGATCCTGCTCGGGTTGCAGAGCGATCCGAGCGTGCCCAGGCCCGAAGTCGACGAGGAGTGGGTCGACGTGGACGCCGGCGAGTGGGGCACTGTCCGTACGCGCATCATCCGGCCGAAGGGGTCGACCGGGCCGCTGCCCGTGGTCTTCTACATCCACGGCGCGGGCTGGGTGTTCGGCGACGACAAGACCCACGACCGGCTTTTCCGCGAACTCGCTGTCGGAGCGGGCGCGGCAGGTGTCTTCCCCGTCTACGACCGGGCGCCTGAGAACAAGTACCCGACCCAGGTCGAGCAGAACTACGCGGTGGGCCAGTGGGTCCAGAAGCACGGCGCCGACCACGGACTGGACACATCACGGATCGCAGTGACCGGTGAATCGGTCGGCGGCTGCATGTCGGCGGTCTTCGCGCTGATGAACAAGGAGCGCGGCGGGATCGACCTCAAGGCGCAGGTCCTGCTGTATCCGGTGACGAACGCGGACTTCGACACCCCGTCGTATCTGCAGTTCGCCGAGGGCTACTACCTCACGCGCGACGGGATGAAGTGGTTCTGGGACGCGTACACCACCGACCTTGCGCAGCGGGCCGAGGTGCATGCCGCGCCGCTGCAGGCCTCCCTGGATGAGCTCAAGGGACTGCCGACCACGCTGGTCATCACCGATGAGGCCGATGTGCTGCGTGACGAGGGTGAGCAGTACGCGAACAAGCTGCGCGAGGCCGGGGTGGACGTCACGTCGGTCCGGGTCGCGGGCATGGTCCACGACTTCCTGCTCCTCGACAGCCTGCGTGACACCCGGGCGGCCAACGTCGCCCGGACCCTGGCTGTGGACGCGCTGAAAGCCGCACTGCACAGCTGAAGCGAGCGTGTGCGATGGCCCCGGCCGGGCAACCGGCCGGGGCCGGCCGGCCCGCTCCTCAGCCCTTCGCGCTACCCGTCAAGTCTGCTGTCGTCAGGCGCACTTGCACGCGAACTCTTATGCCTTGACCCGCAGTACTTGCAGTACCCGCATTTCCGTCCCACATTGCCGCCCCGCGGCACGCCCAAGCCCAGTCCGACCTGGACGAGGAGCGTGCGGAGGCCGACTCCGAGCGAGAGGAGTGAACCGGATGGCCGGCTTGTCGCCAGGGTTCCAAGGCAGAGCCCACGTGTTCGAGGGGCGACTGCCGCCGGGGCAGTACCCGACGGAGACGTTCCCTGTCCTCTCCGCCGGTCCCACGCCCCAACTGCCCACCGACCACTGGTCGTTCCACGTGACAACCGAGGCGGAGCAGCGCCGTACGTGGTCGTGGGAACAGATGATGGCCCTTCCGCAGCAGGAGTTCACCGTCGACATCCACTGCGTGACACGGTGGTCGAAGTTCGACACCGCCTGGCTGGGGGTGTCCCTCGACGTGTTCCTCGAAGAGGTGGAGACCGCAGCGGACTTCGTCGTGGCCGAGTCCTTCGACGGCTACACCACGAACCTGCCCCTGGAATACATCACCGACGGCAAGGCGTGGCTCGCCCATTCCTACGACGGGTACGCACTCTCCCCGGACCACGGCGGACCGGCCCGCCTGGTCATCCCGCACCTCGGAGCGCCCGTGGAGCCCTTCGCCTCAGTCATGTGAACGGAGTGCCATGAAGGCAGTGTCGATCAAGGAACCCGGTGGGCCTGAAGTCCTGGAATGCGTCGATGTCGAAGATCCCGCGCCCGCTGCCGGGGAAGTGGTCGTCGACGTGGTGGCCGGCGCGCTGAACCGGGCCGACGTCATGCAGCGGATGGGTCTCTACCCGGTCCCGCCGGGGACGTCCCCGTACCCCGGGCTCGAGGTCTCGGGGCGCATCGGCGCCGTCGGTGAGGGAGTGACCGGCTGGAAGGTCGGGGACGAGGTCTGCGCCCTGCTGACCGGAGGCGGCTATGCGCAGAAGGTCGCTGTTCCGGCGGGGCAGTTGCTCACGGTGCCCAAGGGGATCAGCCTGGTGGAGGCGGCCGGCTTGCCCGAGGCGGTGGCCACCGTGTGGTCCAACCTCGTCATGACCGCCGGCCTCAAGGAAGGCGAGACCCTTCTCGTGCACGGCGGGGCGGGCGGCGTCGGCACTGCGGCTATCCAGATCGCCAAGGCCATCGGGGCTCGGGTGGTCACCACCGTCGGCGGCCCGGAGAAGGCTGCTAGGGCAAGGGAGTTGGGCGCCGACGTCGCGGTCGACTACCGCACGCAGGACTTCACCGAACACGGCCCGTACGACGTCATCCTGGACGTTGTCGGCGGGCAGTATCTCGAGCGGAACGTCCAGTCCCTGACTGTGGACGGGCGCCTCGTGGTCATCGGTCTGCAGGGCGGTCTGGAAGGCCAACTCAACCTTGCGGAGATGGTGTTCAAGCGCCTGTCCGTGTTCGGCACGACGTTGCGCACCCGTTCCGCTGAGCAGAAGGCGGCCATTGTGGCCGAGGTCCAGAAGAAGATATGGCCGATGATCGAGAGCGGGGCTGTGCAGCTGGTCATCGACCAGACCGTGCCGATGTCCGAGGCCGCTGAGGCGCACCGGCTCATCGATACGGGTCGGCACATCGGCAAGATCCTGCTGGTGAACGCCTGAAGGTTCCTCTGGGTGGGGGAGTTGGGGCCTCGTAAAGGGCGCCGGAGGCACCCTCGTCACGGGGGATGCGAAGTCGGGCCTCTCAGCGGGACGGCGAGCTGAGCTGCTCGACGAGTTGCGTGGCGAGGCGCTCGGAAGACTGCGGGTTCTGGCCGGTGTGGAGGTTGCGATCCGAGACGACGTAGGGGCGCAGGGGCAGGGCGGCCTTCGTGTAGTCGGCCCCGTTCTCGCGCAGTCGGTCTTCGAGGAACCACTCGGCATTGCGGGCGAAGCGGTTCAGCTTCTCTTCCGTGTTGGACAGGCCCGTCATGCGGTATCCGGCGAAGGGCCAGCTACCGTCGGGGTTCTTGGCCGCGAGCAGGGCGGCGGGCGCGTGGCAGAGCAGCGCGAGAGGCTTGCCGGAGGCGAGGCGGCGGCTCAGCAGTGCGCCGGAGGTCTCGTCGTACGCGAGGTCCTCCATCGGGCCGTGCCCGCCGGGGTAGAAGACGAGGTCGTACTCGTCCTCGTCGACCTCGGCCAACGGCTGAGGGTGATTGAGCTGCTCGCTGATCGAGTCGAGGTGACGACTGATCGCCCGGCGCTTCCAGGGGGTGCCGCCGGCGATCCCGAGGCTGAGTCTGTCGAGGGTGGGAGCCACGCCGCCAGGAGTGGCGACAGTGATGTCCCACCCGGCCTCGCTGAAGATCCGGTGCGGCTCGGCCACTTCCTCGGCCCAGAAGCCCGACGGGTGTACGGCTCCATCACGCAGCGTCCAACGGTCCGCCGCCGAGATCACGAAGAGCACCTTCGTCATCGCCCTGCCTCCCTGCTCATCCCCTGCCGTCCGGGTCCGCCGCGGTGGCGGCCTCAGCTGCTCTGCACCGAGCGTAGCAAAAAACGAAACGAATTGACTTCGTATCGAAATAGGCGCACGGTGGATCAAGGAAGGCGACAGCGCGAAAGGACCCCCGATGGACACACAGGTCGACCTCGACGGCATCCCCGTCGACAGGAGCACCCCGGTCCTGGTGACAGGCGCCACCGGCTACGTCGCCGGGTGGATCGTCAAAGGCCTGCTCGACGCCGGCGTCACCGTCCACGCCGCCGTACGAGACCCCCACAACACCAAGAAAGTGCAGCACCTGCTCGACGCCGCACAGGCGTCGACCGGCACCCTGCGCCTGTTCGCGTCCGACCTGCTGCGTGACGGCTCATACGCGGAAGCCATGCAGGGGTGCCGGATCGTCATCCATACCGCCTCGCCGTTCGTCCGGTCCGTACGCGATCCGCAACGAGACCTCGTGGACCCGGCGGTGCAGGGCACGCGCAATGTGCTCGAAACCGCGAACCGGGTCGGCAGCGTCGAGAGGGTCGTCCTCACCAGCTCGATCGCCGCGATGATCGGTGATGCTCAGGACGTGCTCCGCCTCCCCGGCCGAACCGTGAACGAGACGGCGTGGAACACGACCTCGTCGCTGACCCGCGAGCCCTACAGCTACTCCAAAACCCTGGCCGAGAAGGAGGCGTGGCGAATCGCCGAGGCCCAGGACCGCTGGCGCCTCGTCACCGTCAACCCCGGCTTCGTGATCGGCCCAGCGCTCAACTCCTCGCCGACCAGCGAGAGTTACACCGTCGCCCGGCAGTTGGCGAGTGGCCAGCTGCGCTTCGGCGCCCCACGCGTGGCACTGGCGGTCGTCGACGTCCGTGAAGTGGCGTACGCGCATGTGGCTGCCGCGTTCCTGCCCGAGGCGGAAGGGCGTCACCTGGTGGTGGCGGAGGCCACCGACATCGTCGACCTCGGGCGCCGGCTCCTGCCCGCCTACGGTGCGAGCTATCCACTGCCTCGCCGAGGCGTGCCCAAGGCTCTCGCGGTCGCGTTCGCTCCGGCGGCCGGAGTGGAGCGCGGCTACTTGCGACGCAATGTCGGCTTCGCTCTCCGCAGCGACACCTCCAAGAGCCGCCAGAAGCTCGGCGTGCGCTACCGGCCTGCTCAGGAGTCCATGGAAGACATGTTCGCCCAGCTCATCGAGTCCGGGACACTGGAGCGGTAATGCCCAGGCCCCGCCCGACTCGAAGTGAGCCCATGCCCGCCAGGAACGACAACCACGCCACCGCGTCCCCGAGCCGGGGGAGGCCGGCCGATCCGCGCCTCGAGGGTGCATTCGTCGAGGCAGCCCTGCAGTTGGTCGCCGAGAAGGGATACGCCGCCCTGACCACCGCGGCGGTCGCCAAGCGTGCAGGCGCCTCCACCGCCAGCCTGTACCGGCGCTGGCCGACCAAGCGGAGCCTGGTCACGCACATCGCACGCACGGTCACCCTCGACGTCCTCGGCGAGATCGACACCGGGACCCTCCGAGGCGATCTGCGCGAACTCCTCACGCGCAAACAGCAGTTGTTCGACTGCGTAGGGCCCACGCTCCTCGCCCTACTGGCCGAAGCACGCCACGACGACGAACTCCGGGAGATCCTGCACCAGGCAGTGATCGTCGACATCAATGCACGGTCTGAGGCCATGCTCGACCGTGCTGTCGAACGGGGCGAGATCCCGGAGCCCGATACCTCAACAGCTCAGGCCCTCACCGTCATTCTGGTCGGCGGCGGCCTCGTCCACCACGCCCTCCTCCCGGCCTCACCCGAGCCCGGCACCGACGCCACGGTGGAAGCAGAACTGACCCTGATCCTCACCGCCCTCGCCCACAGACCGGGGCCTTCCGTCCCGTCGTGAGACGTGCTGTTCGGTGGCGTGGGCGAGGTCTTCGCGGGTGCGCGGCAGCTTTGTGGTGGATACGAGGATCGGCCGGGCCCGGAAGCTCCTCCGGGGACGGTGTCTCGCCGCACGGCCGCCGGTGCCGTCCACGCCCCACGGGCCCTGGGGTCACGGTGTACCTGACGCAGTCGCAGCGCTGTTCTGGATGATCCACGCTGTCCTCAATGACTGGGCGGGCGGTCGGACACCGTGCGCCGACGCGTGGCGCGTACGTACGGCGGGTCGGGGCGCAGCAGCTCCGCCCACGGCCGTGGTCCTGGCCGTGCTCGACGCGGCGGGCCGTACGAGGCGCAGCGCCCCAACTCCCCTTTTCCGGGTGGGGGGTTCCTGGTGCGGCGCCACGGTGCCACACGGCGTCGCGGGGCCGCACCTTCGGTGCGCGGGGCCCAAGGCACGCCTCCGGCGTGCACCGCACTTCCGGTGCGCTGTGCGGACTCCGCCGTACCGGCCCGGCCCCGTAGCCGGCGCAGGCGCTGGCCTGTTTGTGCTCGTTGTCCCGATGGGCTCCTGGCATGGACCCTGGGGGCAGATCGGGTCGCTGGCGCACGGTCGGCTCTACCCGCAGGGGAGGTGACACGGGCGTGGAATCGGTACACGGCACGGAAGCAGACATTCCCTCGGTGGACCTGGACCTGGACCTGGACTCGGGCGAAGGCGCCGTCGTGCTCGGGGAGGCGTGCCGTCGCCTGGGATTCTTCTTCGCCCGCCGTCACGGGGTACCAGAAGCATTGATGGGCCCCGCGTTTGCGGAGACGCGGCGTTTCTACGCCCGCCCCGATCACGAGAAGCGGACGTACGCCGCCAGTGCCCGTTCGCAGTTCCTGGGCTACCGAGGGGTGGGGCAGGAGAGGAGTACCTCTCACGCGGGCGGCGAGGCCTGCGAGCAGTTCCGGATCGGAGGGACCACCCGCGCCCTTGCTGTGGAGCCGTCGTCCGGCTTCTTCCACGGTCCGTTCGCGAACTGCTCCGCGATCTTCGAAAGCCTGGTGGTGCTGGGGGACCGACTCCTCGCGGCCTGTGCCGAGGATCTCTCACTGGACGGTGCGCTCACCGGCTCCTGTCAGGCCTCGCCCATGCACCGCCTCGGCCTCAACTCCTACCGGCCCGGACACGGCGCCGACATCGCCAACACCGTCGACTATGCGATGTCACCGCACATCGACCACGCCTACTTCACCGTCGTGCTCCAGGACGAACCTGGCCTCCAGGTGCAGGACGAGAATGGCGTCTGGCTCTCTGTTCCCCTGGTCCCCGACGCGGTGTTCGTCTTCCTCGGGGACTACCTGCAGCGGGCCACGAACGGCATCTACCGTGCGGCGACGCACC
The DNA here is from genome assembly GCF_009908195.1 of Streptomyces boluensis. Taxonomy (GTDB): domain Bacteria; phylum Actinomycetota; class Actinomycetes; order Streptomycetales; family Streptomycetaceae; genus Streptomyces; species Streptomyces boluensis. The sequence goes on from NZ_JAAAHS010000011.1 coordinate 41,957, forward strand.
GGGTCGGCGCGGTGAGCGCCGACCGGATCTCCATCCAGTACAAACACCGACCCGCCTACAGCACCGTCGTCGCGCCGTTGGGGGCGTGCGCCAACGCGGACACTCCGCCTCGCTACGAGCCGTTCGACACGGGCAACCAGTATGCGTCCCTGCTGCAATCCCTCCTGGACCGTTAGGGCCGAGGCGTCCGGCCACGGCGGCGGGCAACAGTGGCTTGCGTGAGGCCGCATGCTGCGCGTACTGCGACCAGCATCGACGGCGGCAGGCCTATTCCAGAAGGCCATTAGTGTGCAGTCGCCGCCGCGGCCACATCTAGGGTCCGGCCGGGCACTTGGCTCGGCAGGTCAAGCTCGGACCGGCCAGCGCGCTTCGTTCCTGGGCGCGGTCCCACGACGTCGGCCACGTCCCCGGTCCCAGCAAGGGCCACGCACACCCCAGCGACGGGAGTCTGTCCGAGCGGGCAGTCGTCGTCGTGGGTCGGGAGGCTGGTTCCCGCCAGCTGATGAGAATCCTTGAAAGCGGCCAGGGCTGCTCGTCGCCCCACTCGGTCCCGGTGTTCAACGGAGTGGGGCGTTTCAGCGAGCGTCGCGCGCATCGGCGGCAGGGGCGGCCCCCTCGTGGAGGTGCGTGCCGTGCCGGCCGGTCAAGAGGGCCCTCGGCGGCGCTGGCCTTCGACCACACTGGACAGTCCGTCCCGCCCCTTGAACTGGCTGGCCGAGCTCGTGGCCTGGACCGATGCCCCGCCGAGTCAGCGATCAGGCGGCCGTGCCTGCGGCTTCTTCAATGAGGTCGGTGACCGGGCCCGGCTGGGAGGCCAAAGAGGCGTGACTGGCGTCTAGTTCGATGGTCTTACGCGGGTTCATACGCTCGGCCATGCGACGTTCGTTGTCGGGGTGGATCATGCGGTCGCTGGTGGAGATCTGGTACCAGGTCGGCTTCGCGCGCCAGGCCGGCGCGGTGACGTTGTCACCGAATGTCGATCCCAGCGGCGCTTTCTGGGTGACAGCCATGATCAGCGCTTCCTCCGCTGACAGGTCCTGGGCGAAGCTCTCGTGGAACTTGTCTTGCTTGACCCACAGGTAGCCGTCGGAGTCCGGAGCAAGGTTCTCGAACGCCGCCGGAGGTTTCTCCTGGCTGATCTGGCCCGGGCTTTCACCGACATCCGGAGCGAACGCTGCGATGTAGACCAGACCGGTGACGTTGGGTAGGTCACCCGCCTCTGTGATGACTGCACCCCCGTAGGAATGCCCGACCAGCACCACCGGGCCGTCGATCTGCTTCACCATCTTGCGGGTGCGTTCGGCATCGTCCGCGAGCGAGGTCAGCGGATTCTCCACCGCGTGCAGTGATCCGAATCCGCGGCGGTGGAGTTCGGTGATGACCTTGCCCCAGTGGGCAGCACCGCCCCAGAAGCCGTGGACCAGCACGATTGCGGGCTTCTCAGCCATGAGGTCTGCCTTTCGCGAGCAAGGGCGATCTGCCTCACTAAGTGGAGTGCAACCTTGCGGCCATCGCACGCCGAACTCACCCTTCAGGTGAGTGACCCAGAGTTCGCACCGCAGTCCCGTTGAAGGGCACTCACCAAAGCACCGGCTTCGGCCACCGCATGGGATTGCCAGGAGTACCTGCGCAACAAGGGGATCGCCATTGACCCAACCGTTGTCGATGCGTGCGGGAGAGGCACCAGCGGCACCTTGGGATCTCACGCAATCTGTGTCCTGCAGCTCATCAGCGCGGGCGTGACCTCGAGGGATGCTCGCAACGCCTGCGATCTGGCAGACAACTGAGCTGCCCGAAGGGCCAAAAAATGAAGAGAGCCGCCCTTCCGGAGTTCCGGCAGGGCGGCTCTCTTCATTCACTGAGCCGCATGACCACCACCGACGCGATGTCGTGCGTGCCGGGGCCTCGCCGTACGTGAGGGTCCCGTCAGAACTTGCCCATGTGTTCAGCCGTGCGGTGCCCGAGCTGCCGGCTGAACCTCTCGTAGAAACCGACCGAGAAGGGCGGCCAGCCCCAGAAGTCGAAGGCGAGGGCACCCACAGCGAAGTTGCCGTCCCACTGCCATTCGGTGACCGGGACGCAGGCACCGCACGCCGCGCAGGGCGCGTTCCCTTCACCGGTCTTCTTCCAGGTGGCGATGCCGTCCCGGAACGGCTGCCAGACCTCCTCGTCGGGCTCGAACTCCTCCGGATAGTTGATGATCACGGTCCTGGCCCGGCACCGCGGACAGACGGCGTACTCCGCCTCGTCCGACCCCTGGCCACCGACGTGGTAATCGCGCCCGACCAGGATGGCCACCGGTCCCGGCAGCCAGCTCGGATCCGAGGCATCGGCCACCGCCTGCTTCCAGTTCGGACCCGGAACATAGCCCTCGTCCACGTCCAGGCTGTACACGCCCTCACCGGACATCTCCCGCGTGATCAGGCCCTCGCCCACCATCCAGTCGACCATCCGCTCGGCGAGCGGCCCGGCCTCCTCGCCGGTCACCTCGACGTCGACGATCCGCTCGTAGAAGTCACCCATCGCCCCCACCTCCTGTTGATCAGCACCGGACACTGTGCCATCCCCTCCGACACGTCATCGCGTTGGCGGTTCCGCCACAGCTTCGGGGGCACAGATCTCGTCCCTACGCGTAGTTTGTCGCCGACTTGGGGGCGGCACGGCCGCGCTATGAAGGGTGCTGTGACTGGTCGTTGATCCCTTCGGCGCCACTTCCTGCTACGCGCGCGATGCGGCTGACGACGCTGACTTCCACGACGGGTTCCTGATGCCGTTCCAACATGCCTCCTCTCACCACCGCATGCCCAGGGCGTCAAGGTCGGCGCGTCGTTGGGTGGTGAGTTTGCCTGCCGGCGGCGTGTGTTGGCGATCCGCACCCTGACCGAGGGCGTCCTGACCGTCGCGGTCGGGGCGGCCGGGTCCGGCAAGTCGACGGCGGCCGCCGACGCCCGCGCCCTCGGGTACACCGTGATCTGCCTGGACGAGCTGCGCCGGTAGTTCAGCCCGAGACGGGACAGCGGGAGACCAGTCCGCGACCCGGTCCGTCGTCGCCCGCCAAAACGCTTTGCTCGACGGGGAGTTGGACGCCGGGGAGCGAGTGTTCCTCGACTCGACCAACGTCGAGCCGCACGTGCGGGCCGGGCTCGTCGAGAGGACCCGGCGTTGCGGTCGGCCCACCTTCGCGGTCCGGTTCCTGCCCGTCCTCGACATCTGCCGGGCCCACAACAATGCCCGCAAGGTCACCAGCCGCTACGTCCCGGACGACGCGGACAGCCGAAAAGCGTCCGTGGGAACGCCGAGAGCACCATCACTGTCTGGACCATGTACAACGGCATGCTGGACAACGCCCCGTTCACCGTCACCGTGCAGTAGCCACCTGCCGTGACGGGCACCGCCCGAGTCCGCCCTTCTGCTGACGGCAACGACGGCCGATAGAGACAAGTGATCGCTGGCCTGCGCGATCGAAGCCGGAAGATGGCGGTCCTGCTCGTGGCGTCGTGCTCGATCCTGCGGATGAGAAGGTTGCACGTACGAATCCTGCCGAGTGCACGGCCCAAGAGGCCCCGGACGAGAGTCCGGGGCCTCTTTCACGCCTCTCATCAGCGGTCTGGTCACCGCCCCCGCCGGTACTAGCGGGGGACGGCATCACCACGATGGGACGACACGAGTTGCCGATACCCGAACCGCGCAGCGCCGTGAGCTGCCTGGCCCAAGCGCTGCGCGAGGGGATGGGCATCGGACGGAGCCGGCAGACCAACTTCCCCACAGCGCCTGGACCCTGAGCCGTCGTCGGCGAAGTGGTTCCAGTGGACGAATGCGACGACCGGCCAGTCCACCTCGGCCCTTGCCTGCGCCGGGGCGGCAAGCGGCCGACGACGTCCACGACCGCGTCGAGGAAGGCCAGTAGCAGCTGTGGACGAGCCCCTCACCGATGGCTTCTGCTGCTGCCCGCACCCGAGGGCACGCAGTACGGCAGCACCGTCCGGTTCAATCAGAACTTCTGAACGATGACGAGACCGCTTCCTTGCGGGAACAGGTCAGCCTGGTGGACGCCCGCCCGCAGGTCATGGAGCCAAAAGATCATTGAGCCGACAGGATGCTCGGCACCTGAGTCATCGTCGATCACGGTTACCTGGAATGCCGGGTTGTCGCCGTCGTAGTTGAGGACGAACGTCGTTGACCAGTCAGGGTTTTCGTCATCCTGAATGATCTCGGTCTCGTAGCCGCAGTCGATCCAGTCGAGGCCGTCCCCAACGCAGAGCCGGAGGAAGGCGTCTGTCGTGCCCGCTCCGATCGCTGGGTCGTGATCTGGCAGGCCCCTTGCGGAAAACCTGAGCCTGACCTGGCCTGCCATCGTTCCTCCATATGCCGTTCTCGCCCTCAGCCCTGATCTTTCAGGCGATGTTGCAGGACGCTACCGCAGCAGCAGAGAGCCACTGGACGGTTCGGATGCTCTGAGAGCCTTGTGAACAGACCCCGCCGGCTCGGCTTCCGGGCGGACGTCGCGGGAGGCTTGGCAGTCGCCGGCGGCGCGGTGGCCTCCGCCGAGGCGGAGTCATCGGTTCGAGCCGAGCCAGGCGCGTAGGCCTCCATCCGGTGGTGCCAGGTCCTGCTCGGCTCCAGGTGCAGGGGCCTCTTCCCGGTGCGCTTGATGTCGTTGAGGATCATGGTGTGGTCGATGTCGGCGTTGTACGCGTAGACGGTCCGGCCATCAGAGGTGCGAATCTCCCCTAGCGTCGAGGACGGCGGCGGTGGCTGAGGGCCGCCACCGCCAGGGTGGTCAGGACGACCACCGCCGCCGTCTCGACGTACAGGGTCGGGCGGACCAGCTCCGCGTCGATGTCCTCGTCGAATCCGAACAGGCCCCTGGTGAGGCTCAGGAACAGCGCGCCCAGCGTGCCGGCCGTGAACAACGCGGTGACGGCGGCGACCGGACCGAGCCAGCGCACGGGCGTGGCCAGCAGCGCCAAGGCGAGCAGGATGCCGACGACGCCGTTGAGCAGGAAGAGTGGCCCGATGGTGGCGAGGTCCCGGTAGCCCTCGGCCCACAGGCGCAGATGGATCGCGGCCATCGCCGCCGTCAGCCCGGCGCCGGCCAGGCGCAGGACGAGCCTCGCGCCCGCTCCGTCAGTAGCCATTGCCCGGAGAGGTGTCGGTGTTGCCGGACGGCGCCGGGGATCCGCCGACGGTGATGTCCGTCTTCATGCCACGGTCCTTGTGTCCGTCGACCGGGCAATAGACCTCGTACGAGCCGGACTTCAGGGTCACCGTGAGGGTCGTGGACTGACCGGGCTCGAGCGTCTTGCTGCGGTTCTCGGCGCCGGAGCCCTCGATCTCCAGGGCGTGGTCGTGCGAGCCCGTGTTCTTCGCGGTGAAGGTGTACGTGCCGGGCTTGAACTTCTCCGTCGAGAGCTTGATGTGGAAGTCGGACAGCTCCGCCGTGACCTTGGTGCCGGAGCCGTTGCTGGTGCCGTTGCCGGTGCTGGTGTCACTGCTGCCGCCGTTGCCGCCGCCCCCACAGGCGGCGAGCAGGACGGCCAGTCCGCCGCCGGCCACGCCGAGGAGTACGCGGTGGCGGATGCGCGGGATGGTCATGAGTCGGTCCTCCGGGTCGTTCCCCCGTACCTCCGGGTCGTTCCCCTGTAAGGGGTACGACGCTGCCGGGCCGAAGGATTGCGGCCCGCGGGATCGCGCGGGCGGAGACTGGAGGTAAGGCAATCCCTTCCGGGCGGTGGAACGTATCCCTGGTATGTGGCGCATGGGCCTCTCCCTCGGGCGGGTCCCCGACGAGGCACTGCTCACCGGTCTGACGACGGGCGACCCGGAGCTCGCCGTCGCGTTCGTACGCCGTTTCCAGCGCACGGTCTTCGGTGTGGCCCTCGCCGTCACCGGTGACCCCCAGCTCGCCGAGGACGTCGCACAGCAGACCTTCGAGCGGGCCTGGCGGCACGCACAGGTGTACGACCCCCGGCGCGGTTCCGTACGGTCCTGGCTGACGGCGATCGCGCACAACCTCGCGATCGACGCGGTACGGGCCCGGCGGGCCAGGCCGGTCGCCCCGGAGGAACTGGACGCGCTGCTCGGCGCCGTGACCGAGACACCGGAGCGGCGGGCGCTCGCCGACGACAGCGCGGAGCGGGTCCGGCGGGCGGTGGCGGGGCTGCCCCGGGAGCAGGCGCGGGCTCTGGTGATGGCCGGGATCTACGGGATGACCGCTCGGGAGGTCGCAGCCGCGGAGGACATACCGCTGGGCACGGCGAAAACCCGTATCCGGACCGGAACGCTCAAGGTACGAGCCCTCCTCGAAGCGACGGAGAGGCGGTGAGCGACATGGAGTGCGAGCGGCTGCGGGAGCTGGACTCCGAACTGGCGCTCGGTGTCCTGTCGGCCCGCGAACGCGCCGAGGCGGTCGCCCATCTGGACCGCTGTCCGGACTGCCGGGAACATGTCGAGCGGCTCACGGCGGTCGGTGACGGTCTGCTCGCGCTGCTGCCGGGCGCCGAGCCGCCGGTCGGTTTCGAGAGCCGGGTCGCACGGGCCCTGGGCGCGCCGCCCGCGCCGAAGCGGCATAGACGGCTACGCCTTGCGGCGGCTGCCGCGGCCGCGGCCCTGGCCTGCGGTTTCGGCGGCTGGGCCATCGGCACAGCGGTGGAGGCCGCGCCGCCGCAGGTCTCACAGGTGACGGACGCCGGCCTACGGGAGGCGGCCTTGGTCTCCGACGGCCACGAGGTGGGCCGCATCCACGCTCACACCGGTGACGAGGCCTGGGTCTACATGTCCGTAGACCTGGACGGCATCGGCCGGGGCCCGGTCCGCTGTCTGCTCGTACACGCCGACGGATCGACGGTCCCGGTGGGTTCCTTCCCCCTCAAAGACGGCTACGGATACTGGGGCGGGCCCACCCCGACCGACCCGGCGACAGTGACCGGCGTCCGCCTGATAGGCCCGAACGGCAACATCCTGGCCACGGCCGACTTCCCGACGAGCTAGGTGTACGAGGGCAGGACGTTGGTGACGCTGCCCCGTAGTCGTGCGGCGTATCCGACGTGATTCGCTGGTGCCTGGCCTTGTGCAGACGCTGAGTTGACGACCCGTTTGTTAACTGTGCCGCCCTTCCGACGTCCTGAGCGGTCGGCCAGGCGTGGTGGCGTGCCGGGGGCCTGCGGGGGTTTCTGCGCCGTGTCAGGCTGGGTCGGTCGCCTGGTGGCGGGTCGTGCGGACCAGCAGGCCGCCGATGACGGCGAGGGTCATCAGGACGGCGCCGAAGAGGGTGGTGCCGTTGGTCAGGCCGATCGCGTCGCTGAGGTAGCCGGAGGAGACGGGCAGGATGCCGGCTGGGAGGTAACCGCCCACGTTGAGTGCGGCGTTGGCCTCGGCGAGGTGCTGCGGCGGGACGCTCGTGTTGAGCAGCGACAGGCCGCCGAGCTGGCCCATGCCCTGGCCTGCGCCGGCCAGTAGCGCGGAGATGATCAGGGCCAGTACGGACGAGGTGTGCACGGCGACGATCAGCGTGATCACGCTCAGTGTGGTGCTGACCGCGCCGGTCGTGAGGATGGTGCGCCGTTTCAGGCGCTGCACGGCGAACTGCACGCCGGTGGCGGCGAGGAACATCGCGAATGCCATGGTTCCGGCGAGGATCCGGCTGGTGGTGCCGAGTAGTCCGGACAGGAGTGAGGGGCCGAGCGAGAGCACGAAGGATGTGGCGGTGATGCCGGGAGCGAACACCGCGATGCCCAGGGCGAGTTGACGGCCTTTGCCGCGTGGGACGCTGGGAATCCGGATCCAGGCGCCTTTGGCGCGCACCTTGGGGCGGCGCACCGGCATCCGCAGTACGGCGAGCACCGCGGTGGCGAGCAGTATGGCCTCGACGACGAAGACGGTGACGGTCGGCGCGGGCGCCGTCTCGGAGAGCACCCCGGCGAGCAGCGGGCCGAATCCGGCGCCGAAGACCATCGCGCAGGAGGCGAGCAGAGCGGCGATCCGCTTGCGCTCGGGCCCGGCGACATCGGTCACCGTGGCCATCCCGGCCGAGACGACGGCGCCGACCGCGATACCGGTGAACAGCCGGGCCACGATCAGCGCGGCCACGCTGGTGGCGGTCGCAAAGATCAGGCAGGCGGCCAGGGCGAACGCCAGGGCGGGCAGCAGCACAGGCTTGCGGCCGACGCGGTCGGAGACGACGCCGGAAACGAGCAACGAGCCGATGAGGCCGACGATGTAGAAGGCGAACACCACGGTCAGGGTGCCCTTGGAGAAGCCGATGTCGCGCTGCCACAGCACGTACAGCGGAGTCGCCGCGTTCGAGAGCACGAAGACGGCCGTGACCGGCCAGGCGGCGAGCCACACCCACCACAGTGGAGCGGCGGACCGCGGGGCGGTCTGTGCGGTGTCTGTTCGCCGTTCCCCGACGGCGGTTGCGGATGCGGTCCGGGGCTCAGGCATGACGATTCCTCCCGATCTGGCCTGCCGGCCTACAGCAGTACGAGTCGAGTCGAACTTAGCATGCAGTACGATTGAACTCGTACATAGGAATTGCGTTACGAGGAGTTGCCGATGCCCGACACCCCGGCCCTCAAGCC
>NZ_JAAAHS010000110.1 GCF_009908195.1 Streptomyces boluensis
GGATGCGGGTGCGACGGGGCTTCGGGGGCGCCGTGCGAAGGGGGGCTCATGAGCGAGGAAGACGTGCGGACACTCGACCTGTTGCGCACCCTGGACCGCCTGCCGGGGCCGGACCACCTGGAGTTCCCCAAAGGGTTCGACCACGAGCGGGCCGCGTCACGGGCGGCGCGGCTGGGGGAGCGGCTGAGCGAGGTCTTCGACGGCCCCTGCTCCGTGGACAGAACGCAGGACGCCAGCTGTTACTTCACGGTGGATGTCCCGCCGCGACTGACGGAGGCCCAGGAGTGGATCGGGGTGCGGTTGAGCAACTACGGCGATCTGGCGGTGGTGACGGCACCGGAACTCGCCGTAGAGGACCGGCGACGCGTCGAGGCCGAGCTGTCCGGAGCGGGGTACGTGCTGGTGCCCGAGCGGCTGCTGAGGCGCCCGTACGACGGTGTCACCTGGCTCAATGACGAGGTGCCCGGCCCCAACTACGGTCTGGGCAGGGCCACTTGGTGGACCAGGTTCTTCGACTACCTCTGAGCGTCTCGGCACAGAAAACACCGCCGCCCGGCCGATGGGCCGGGCGGCGGTGTGAAGCGGTGGTGTCTGGCGTGCTCAGGCGGCCGGGGCCGGGTACGTGGGGTACTCGACGCCCGAGACGTGCTGGACGACCCGGATGACCTGGCACGAGTAGCCGAACTCGTTGTCGTACCAGAGGTAGAGGATCGCGTTGTCGCCGTCGACCTTCGTGGCACCGGCGTCCACGATGGAGGAGTGGCGCGAGCCGACGAAGTCCATGGAGACCGCGTCGGGGGCGGTGGTGAAGTCGATCTGGCGCTTCAGCGGCGAGTTCAGCGAGACGTCGCGGAGGTACTCGAGGACCTCTTCGCGGTTGGTCTCGCGGCCCAGGCGGAGGCTGAGGATCGCGATGGACACGTCCGGCACGGGCACGCGGATCGAGGAGCCGGTGATCGGCGCCTTCAGGTCCGGCAGGGCCTTCGCGACGGCGGAGGCGGCACCCGTCTCCGTGATGACCATGTTCAGCGGCGCGGAGCGGCCACGGCGGTCGGCCTTGTGGTAATTGTCAAGCAGGTTCTGGTCGTTGGTGAACGAGTGCACCGTCTCGACGTGACCGCGCAGAACGCCGTACTCGTCGTCCATCGCCTTCAGCGGCGGCACGATCGCGTTCGTCGTGCAGGACGCGCAGGACAGGATCTGCTCGTCCGGCTTGATCATGTCGTGGTTGACGCCGTGCACGATGTTCGGGACATCGCCCTTGCCCGGCGCGGTGAGGACGACCTTCTCGACACCGGGGCGCAGGTGCTTGGAGAGGCCCTCGCGGTCCCGCCACTTGCCGGTGTTGTCGATGAGGATGGCGTCCTTGATGCCGTACGCCGTGTAGTCGACCTCGGACGGGTCGTTGGCGTAGATCACCTTGATCTCGTTGCCGTTGGCGACGATCGTGCTGTTCGCCTCGTCGACGGTGATCGTGCCCTGGAACTGGCCGTGGATCGAGTCGCGGCGCAGCAGCGAGGCGCGCTTCACGATGTCCTCGGCGCCACCGCCGCGGACCACGATCGCGCGCAGCCGCAGGCCGTTGCCGGAGCCCGCCTTCTCGATGAGCAGCCGGGCGACCAGGCGGCCGATACGGCCGAAGCCGTACAGGACGACGTCCCGGCCGTCGCGACGCTCGATCTTGTTCGCACCGGTCGCGCCGGCGACGGCGCCGGCGGTGAACTCGGCGACCGACAGGCCGCGGTCGTCAGCGCGGTACGCCTCGGCGAGGAGGCCGATGTCGACCTGCGAGGGGCCCAGGTCGAGAGTGGTGAGGGCCTGCAGGAACGGCAGCGTCTCGGTGATCGAGAGCTCCTCACCCGCGATCTGCCGGGCGAACCGGTGGGTCTTCAGAATGCTGACCACCGACTTGTTCACCAAGGAGCGGCTGTGCAGCAGGACGGTGACGTCCCGCTCGCGGTGCAGCTTCCCGATGATCGGGATCATCGACTCCGCGATCTCCTCGCGGTTCTTCCAGTTGGTGAACGAGTCCTCGTTGACAGTCACGTTTTTATCTTTCGAGCTAGGCGGTGCTCATATGCTAACCCTCCCGCATCCGGCTCCCGCGTGGGGGATCTGTGTCCGGATTCACAGGTGTTTGCCCTACTCGAAGAGTGCCGTGTCACCCGCACCCCGGCGGACGATCTCGGCGCCGCCCTCGGAGAAGTCGATCACCGTGGTCGGCTCGGTCCCGCAGTCGCCGGAGTCGACCACCGCGTCCACCACGTGGTCGAGGCGCTCCTTGATCTCCCAGCCCTGCGTCAGCGGCTCCTCCTCGTCGGGGAGCAGCAGTGTGCTGGAGAGCAGCGGCTCGCCCAGCTCCGAGAGCAGCGCCTGTGTGACGACGTGGTCGGGGATGCGCACGCCCACCGTCTTCTTCTTCGGGTGCATGAGCTGGCGCGGCACCTCCTTCGTCGCGGGCAGGATGAAGGTGTAACTGCCGGGCGTGGCCGCCTTGATCGCGCGGAACACGTCGTTGTCGAGATGGACGAACTGCCCCAGCTGCGCGAAGTTCTCGCAGACCAGGGTGAAGTGGTGCCGCTCGTCGAGCTGCCGGATCGAGCGGATACGGGAGATGCCCTCACGGTTGCCGAGCTGGCAGCCGAGGGCGTAGCAGGAGTCCGTCGGATAGGCGACGAGAGCGCCGGAGCGGATGCTGTCGGCCACGTTGGTGATGCTGCGCCGCTGCGGATTGTCGGGGTGCACGTCGAAGTACTTCGCCATTGGCCGAGCGTATGTGATCGGACCCCTCCGGGGCGGGCGCACCCCATCGGTGCACCCCTATGTGGTGATGGCCCCGAGCAGCGTGCGGGCGCACAGTGCGCGGACCTCGTCGCGGTCCACGTCCGGTTCGTCCAGCCAGTCGAGGCAGACCGCGACCATGAACGCCAGCCAGCCGCGTACCGCGAGCCGCAGTGCCGGGCCGTCCGCGGTCAGCCGGGGGAGCGCCGGGTCCTCGGTGCCTTTCCCTGTCCCCGCGCCCGTCCCTGTCCCCGCGCCCGTCCCTGTCCCCGCGCCCGTCCCCGTCCCCGCGCCCGCGGTGAGCGCCGCGAGGATCTGCTGTTCCTGTGCGGCCAGGCACGACCGGTACACCTCGCGCACCGCCGGATCGCCCGCCGCCTGCGCTCGGTGGAAGGCGCGGAAGCCCTCCGCGTGCTGCTCGGCATAGGCGAGGAACAGGTCGATGCCCGCGTCGATCTGGGCCCGCAGCGGCTGCCCCGGCACGGCCGCGGTGAGCCGCAGCATGCGCTCGCTCTCGTGCCGTACGACGGCGGCGAAGAACTCCCGCTTGGTCGGGAAGTAGTGGTAAAGCAGCCCCCGCGAGACCCCCGCGATCTCGGCGACCTGCTCGATCCACACGTCGTCATACGCACTCTGCGCGAAGAGGCGGGAGCCCACCGAGAGCAGTTGGTCCCGGCGCTCCTCGGTGGTCAGCCGGCGGCGGGGGCGTGCGCTGCGGTTCGCTGCCATGGCGAGCACCGTACTCGACGGTCAAGGCGGTCGGGAGCGGGCCGCCGGGACCGGAGAAATACCTGCTCCGAGCCGTGTCCTTGACGCCGATTCGTGGCCGCCGTCACACTGTCGGCGTCTATTGAACTGAGATGCAATAGCGCAACCCGCAGGAGCGGCAGGGGAGTTGGGGCAGATGGCGCAGACGACCGAGGGAGCCGCGGCGGAGCGTGCGGAGCGGCCGGGGAGCGCGCCGCTGCCCAAGGGCTTCCGCAGCGCGCAGGCGGGCTGGCCCGAGCTGCGCCGCATCCCGCACCCGCCGGGCCGCGTCCCGCTGCTCGGCGACGTGTTCGGGGCGAACGTCAGCACCCCCGTACAGGACTCGATGCGGTTCGCCCGCAGCCTCGGCCCGATCTTCCGGCGCAAGGCCTTCACCAAGGAGATCGTCTTCGTGGCCGGGGCCCGGCTCGGCGCCGACATGGCGGACGAGTCCCGGTTCGCCAAGCATGTCGGCCTCGGGGTGGCCAACCTGCGGCCGGTGGCCGGGGACGGCCTGTTCACCGCGTACAACCACGAGCCCAACTGGCAGCTGGCGCACGACATTCTGGCGCCCGGCTTCAACCGGGACGCGATGGCCGGGTACCACCGGCTGATGCTCGACGTGGCCGCGCGCCTCACCGAGCGCTGGGACGAGCGGGAGCGCGCCGGGGTCGCGGTGGACGTGCCCGGCGACATGACGAAGCTGACCCTGGAGACCATCGCGCGCACCGGGTTCGGGCACGACTTCGGGTCCTTCGAGCGGGAGCGTCCGCATCCGTTCGTGACCGCGATGGTCGGCACTCTCGCCTTCGCCCAGCGCCGCAACGTGGTGCCGGGCGCGCTCGCCCCGCTGCTCCTGCGCGAGGCGTCCCGGCGCAACGACGCCGACATGGCGTACCTCAACCGCACCGTCGACGAGGTCGTCGCCGCCCGCCGGGCGGAGAGCGGCGGCGGTGAGCTGAACGACCTGCTCGACCGGATGCTGGAGGTCGCCCACCCGGAGACCGGCGAGCGGCTCACCGCCGAGAACATCCGCCGCCAGGTCATCACCTTCCTCGTCGCCGGACACGAGACGACCTCCGGCGCCCTCTCCTTCGCCCTGCACTACCTCGCCCGCCACCCCGACGTGCTCGCCCGCGCGCAGGACGAGGTCGACCGGGTGTGGGCGGGCAAGGACGAACCGGCGTACGAGGACGTGGCCAAGCTCCGCTATCTGCGCCGGGTCCTCGACGAGTCGCTGCGCCTGTGGCCGACCGCGCCCGCCTTCGCCCGCGAGGCCCGGCAGGACACCGAGCTCGGCGGCGAGCACCCGATGCGGCGCGGCGCCTGGGCGCTGGTCCTGACGATGATGCTGCACCGCGACCCGGAGGCCTGGGGCCCGGACCCGGAGGCCTTCGACCCGGACCGCTTCGACCCCAAGGCGGTACGGTCCCGGCCCGCGCACGTCTTCAAGCCCTTCGGCACCGGGGCGCGGGCCTGCATCGGGCGGCAGTTCGCGCTGCACGAGGCGACGCTCGTGCTCGGCCTGCTGCTGCGCCGCTACGACCTGCACGGCGACCCCGAGTACCGGCTGCGGGTCGCCGAGCGGCTCACCCTCATGCCCGAGGGCCTGACCCTGAACCTGAGCCGGCGCGCGACACTGGATGTGTGAAGGGCGCGACCACCACTGCCCGCACCCGGCCCGCCACCCCCGGCGGTGCTCGTCCGTCCGGGACGGGCCGGGTGTTCGGGCTGCCCCGCAAGCGTGTGACCTGCGCCGCACCACCCCCGCACGGGATAGGGCACCCGGAGCGGATGATCAAGACCGCACCGGCGAGGGCAAGGTCACAGCGGTTGCCTCTGCTGCTCGTCAGTGAACGTGTCCTAACATCCGAGCCATGACGGTCCTGCCTGACGACGGGCTTTCGCTGGCCGCCGAGTTCCCTGATGCGACCCACGAGCAGTGGCAGGCCCTGGTATCGGGCGTACTGCGCAAGTCGGGCAAGGAGTTCTCGGGCACGGCGGCCGAAGACGCCCTCTCCACCGCACTAGAGGACGGGCTCAGCACCCGCCCCCTTTACACCTCCCACGACACCGCACCCGGCACCGGCCACCCCGGCTTCGCCCCGTTCCTCAGGGGTGGCAAGCCGCAGGGCGGTGCCGCCGCCGGCTGGGACGTACGGCAGCGGCATGCCGACGCCGACCCGGCGCGCTCCAACGCGGCGATCCTCGCCGACCTGGAGAACGGCACCACCTCGCTGTGGCTCGCCGTGGGCCCCGACGCGCTCCCGGTCTCCGGGCTCGCCCGCGCGCTCGACGGTGTCTACCTCGACCTGGCGCCCCTCGCCCTCGACGCGGGCAGCGCGTACCCGGAAGCCGGACGGGAGTTGCTGCGCCTGTACGCCGAGCGCGGCGTGACCCCGCAGCAGGCGAGCGGCACCCTCGGCGCCGACCCGCTCGGCCACGAGGCGCGCACCGGCGAGGAGTTGGACGCGGCGCCCGCCGCCGAACTCGCCGAGCGCTGCGCCCGCGACTGGCCCGGCATCCGTGCCCTCGCCGTGGACGCCCTGCCGTACCACGAGGCCGGTGCCTCCGCCGCCGAGGAGCTCGGCTGCTCGCTCGCCACCGGTCTCGCCTACCTGCGGCAGCTCACCGCCGCCGGGCTCGGCCTCCAACAGGCCCTCGGCCAGCTGGAGTTCAGTTACGCGGCCACCGCCGACCAGTTCCTCACCATCGCCAAGCTCCGTGCCGCGCGCCGCCTCTGGTCGCGGATCGCCGAGGTCTGCGGGGCACCCGCCGACGGCGCGCAGCGACAGCACTGTGTGACCTCACCGGTGATGATGACCCGCCGCGACCCGTGGGTGAACATGCTCCGCACCACGGTCGCCACCCTCGCCGCCGGAGTCGGCGGCGCCGACGCGGTGACCGTGCTGCCCTTCGACGCGGAGCTCGGCCTGTCCGACGCGTTCGCCCGCAGGATCGCCCGTAACACCTCGACGATCCTCCTGGAGGAGTCCCACCTCGCCCAGGTCATCGACCCGGCCGGTGGCTCCTGGTACGTGGAGCGGCTCACCGACGAACTCGCCCACGCCGCCTGGGAGTTCTTCCAGGAGATCGAACGCGCCGGTGGCCAGGGCGCCGCCCTGCGCTCCGGTCTCGTCGGCGAGCGGATCGCCGCCACCTGGGCGGCGCGCAGCGCGAAGCTCGCCACCCGCCGCGAACCGATCACCGGCGTCAGCGAGTTCCCGCACCTCGCGGAGAAGCCCGTCGTCCGCGAACCCGCCCCCGCACTCCGCACCGGCGGCCTGCCGAAGGTCCGCCGCGACGAGCAGTACGAGGCGCTGCGCGCCCGCTCGGACGCGCACCTGGCCGCGACCGGCGCCCGCCCCAAGGTGTTCATCGCCGCGCTCGGCCCGGCCTCGCAGCACACCGCGCGTGCCGGTTTCGCGTCCAACCTCTTCCAGGCGGGCGGCATCGAGCCCGTGCACGACCCGGTGACGGTCGACACCGCCACGGCCGCCGCGGCGTTCACCGCGAGCGGCGCCGGTGTCGCCGTCATCTGCTCCAGCGACTCGTACTACGCCGAGCACGCCGAGGAGGTGGCGCAGGCCCTGAAGGGGGCGGGCGCGCTCCAGGTGTTCCTCGCCGTGCGGCCGATGGATTACGCGGGCGTCGACGCTTACGTGTACACCGGCTGCGACGCGGTCGCCGTCCTCACCTCCACCCTCGACCGCATGGGAGTGGCGTGATGCCGAACCAGCAGAGCCCGCAGGGCATGCAGATCCCTGACTTCTCCGAGGTCGGCCTCGGCACCGGCGCCCCGGCGGACGTCTCCGACGACGAGTGGCGCGCCGCCGTCAAGGAGGCCACCGGCAAGTCCGTCGAGGACCTGACCTGGGAGACCCCCGAGGGCATCGCCGTCCAACCCCTGTACACCGGGCGGGACTTGGAGGGCCTGGACTTCCTGGAGACGTACCCGGGTGTGGCCCCGTATCTGCGCGGCCCCTACCCGACGATGTACGTCAACCAGCCCTGGACGATCCGGCAGTACGCCGGGTTCTCCACGGCCGAGGAGTCCAACGCCTTCTACCGGCGCAACCTCGCCGCCGGACAGAAGGGCCTGTCGGTCGCCTTCGACCTGCCCACGCACCGCGGCTACGACAGCGACCACCCGCGCGTCACCGGTGACGTCGGCATGGCAGGCGTCGCCATCGACTCCATCTACGACATGCGGCAACTCTTCGACGGCATCCCGCTGGACAAGATGACCGTGTCGATGACGATGAACGGCGCCGTGCTTCCCGTACTGGCGCTGTACATCGTGGCGGCGGAGGAACAGGGCGTACCGCCCGAGAAGTTGGCCGGGACCATCCAGAACGACATCCTCAAGGAGTTCATGGTCCGCAACACGTACATCTATCCGCCGAAGCCGTCGATGCGGATCATCTCCGACATCTTCGCGTACACCTCGCAGCGGATGCCGCGCTACAACTCCATCTCGATCTCCGGCTACCACATCCAGGAGGCGGGCGCGACGGCCGACCTGGAGCTGGCGTACACCCTCGCCGACGGCGTGGAGTACCTGCGGGCGGGTCAGGAAGCGGGCCTGGACGTCGACGCGTTCGCGCCCCGGCTGTCCTTCTTCTGGGCGATCGGCATGAACTTCTTCATGGAGGTCGCCAAGCTGCGCGCCGCGCGCCTCCTCTGGGCGAAGCTGGTCAAGGAGTTCGAGCCGAAGAACGCCAAGTCCCTTTCCCTGCGCACCCATTCGCAGACCTCGGGCTGGTCGCTCACCGCGCAGGACGTGTTCAACAACGTCACGCGCACCTGCGTCGAGGCGATGGCCGCCACCCAGGGCCACACCCAGTCGCTGCACACCAACGCGTTGGACGAGGCGCTCGCGCTGCCCACCGACTTCTCGGCGCGCATCGCCCGTAACACGCAGCTCCTCATCCAGCAGGAGTCCGGCACCACGCGCACGATCGACCCGTGGGGCGGCAGCGCGTACGTGGAGAAGCTCACGTACGACCTGGCGAACCGCGCCTGGCAGCACATCCAGGAGGTCGAGGCCGCGGGCGGCATGGCGAAGGCCATCGACGCCGGTATCCCCAAGCTCCGCATCGAGGAGGCCGCGGCCCGCACCCAGGCCCGTATCGACTCCGGGCGGCAGCCGGTCATCGGCGTCAACAAGTACCGGGTCGAGACCGACGAGCAGATCGACGTGCTCAAGGTCGACAACTCCTCGGTCCGCGCCCAGCAGATCGAGAAGCTCCGCCGGCTCCGCGAGGAGCGCGACGAGCAGACCTGCCAGGACGCGCTCGCCGCCCTGACCAGCGCAGCCTCCGACGGCACCGGCAACCTCCTGGAGCTCGCCGTCGACGCGGCCCGCGCCATGGCCACCGTCGGTGAGATCTCCGACGCCCTGGAGAAGGTGTACGGGCGGCACGCGGGCCAGATCCGTACGATCTCCGGCGTGTACCGCAACGAAGCAGGGGAGTCGCCGTCCGTGGAGCGCACCCGCACCCTCGTCGACGCCTTCGAGGAGGCCGAGGGGCGCCGCCCGCGCATCCTGGTCGCCAAGATGGGCCAGGACGGGCACGACCGCGGCCAGAAGGTCATCGCCTCGGCCTTCGCCGACCTGGGCTTCGACGTCGACGTCGGCCCGCTGTTCCAGACCCCGGCGGAGGTGGCGCGGCAGGCCGTCGAGGCGGACGCGCACATCGTCGGCGTCTCCTCGCTCGCCGCCGGACACCTCACCCTCGTACCGGCGCTGCGTGAGGAACTGGCCGCGGAGGGGCGCGAGGACATCATGATCGTCGTCGGTGGCGTGATCCCGCCGCAGGACGTGCCCACGCTCCTGGAGATGGGCGCCACCGCGGTCTTCCCGCCCGGCACGGTCATCCCGGACGCGGCGTACGACCTGGTCGGGCAGCTCGCCGAACAGCTCGGGCACGAGCCGGCCGCGGGCCCTGCGTCGGCCGGTGAGCGCTGAGCCCATGCCGAAGCCGATCGACATCGACGCCTACGCGAAGGGCGTCCTCGACGGGAAGCGCGCGTACATCGCGCGCGCCATCACCCTCGTCGAGTCGACCAGGCCCGATCACCGGTCCCAGGCCCAGGAGTTGCTGACGCGACTGCTTCCGCACTCCGGCCGGGCCCGGCGCATCGGCATCAGCGGGGTGCCGGGTGTCGGCAAGTCGACGTTCATCGACGCGCTCGGCACGATGCTCACCGGGCTCGGGTACAAGGTCGCGGTGCTCGCCGTCGACCCGTCCTCGACCCGTACGGGCGGCTCCATCCTGGGCGACAAGACCCGGATGGAGCGCCTGGCCGTCGACTCGCACGCCTTCGTACGGCCCTCGCCGACCGCGGGCACGCTCGGCGGTGTGGCCAAGGCGACGCGCGAGTCGATCGTGGTGATGGAGGCCGCCGGGTACGACGTGGTGCTTGTGGAGACGGTCGGTGTCGGGCAGTCCGAGACGGCCGTCGCCAACATGGTCGACTCCTTCCTGCTGCTCACGCTCGCCCGCACCGGCGACCAGCTCCAGGGCATCAAGAAGGGCGTCCTCGAACTGGCCGACGTGCTCGCCGTGAACAAGGCCGACGGCCCGCACGAACGCGACGCCCGCGCCGCGGCACGTGAACTCGCGGGCGCGCTACGCCTGATGCACCCCGCCGACGCGGCCTGGACCCCACCGGTCCTGAGCTGCAGCGCCCGCGAATCCGCCGGACTCGACACGGTCTGGGAGCGCCTGGAGCAGCACCGCACGCTCCTCGACTCCACGGGCCGCCTCGCCGCGAAACGCCGCGACCAGCAGGTCGACTGGACCTGGACCATGGTCCACGACGAACTCCTGGACCGGCTGCGCGCCGACCCGGACGTCCGGGCACTCACCCCCGACCTGGAACAGCGCGTACGCGCGGGCGAGCTGACGGCGACACTCGCGGCGGACCAGATCCTGCGGGCGTTCCGCGGCTGAGCGCGGCGCCACACTGACACCGGGACACGACCGGCCCTGCCCGGTCCGCGCCCCCAGGGACAGCAACTCTCCCTGGGGGCGCGGCCGGTGGCGGGGGCGCGAGAGTATGGGCTTGATGAACACCCCAAAGCCGCTGGCTGACGAAGCGCGGACTGACGAAGCGCGGGCCGGCGCAGAGCTGACCGCCGAAGAACTGACCGAGATCCAGGAGCGCGCGGACGCGGCGACCCCCGGCCCCTGGTACGTGCGTCACCTCGACGACACGCACGCCATGAACCTCGTGGCCGTCAGCACATCCCCCGACACCGGGCTCGGAGAGCGGCACCCGGGCTTCGATCACCAGGCGATGGTGGCCGCCACCCTCGTACAGGAGCCGCGTTACGTCGACGTGTCGGACGAACTCTGGGACGAGAACGCCCACTTCATCGCTCACGCACGCGAGGACGTTCCCCGGCTCCTCGCCGAGATCCACCGGCTCCGCCGCCTGCTCCAGGCGCACGGGGCGCCCACCCAGTGAGCAACAGTGCTCCCTGCACCCCGTCCTGACAACTCGTCACGTCACGCAAAAATCACGTGACCGTTAGCAAGAAGGAACCAAGAACGATCACCCCACGTCACACTTGCGCCGTATCGTCGCCAAGTGGCGCAGCGCGCTGACCACGCCCTGTCGCCGCACCGTGACACAACCCCCCACAGCACCCCCCACAGGAGCTACCAGTGTTCGGCGCCACACCCCCCACAGGCATACCCGAAATCGCTTCCAACTCCCGCAATTCGTACGGGAGTCGGCCACGCCGTAAGGAACAGGCCGCCCACGCCCCGCTCGGCGCATGACCCCCGCCAGGCGGCGCGGGCGCCGTAACCGCCCGGTGTTCATCGAGCGTTCGGGGCGGCGCAGACGGCTGCTGCGTTCGTTCGCCGCAGTTCTCGGCTGCGCCTGCGCCGGCTATCTGCTGTTCCTCGTCGTCCTCGTCGACGCGCTGCGACAGCCCGCCGGAACAGCGCCCCCGTCGATGGACGTACCGCTCCAGACCACCAACGCCCGGTACGACACCACCGTCCGCGACGAACCGAACCGGCCGGGCAGACCCGACACCACCGCGCCCACTACCCCCACACCCACACCCACCACCGAGCCCGCCGTGCCGCGGGACGGGAGGTGAGCCCCCGGCACGCGCTGCGCCGTACTCCTCGTGGGCACTGGATCCTGCTGTTCCTCGTCCTGCCCGTGGTCACCATCAGCCTGCTTTTCGAGGGCTGGACCACCCACGAGGTCGACGCCGCACGCTCCAAAGAGCCCTGCACACGGCCCGTACCCGCGGCCGCCGACGACGGCGAGCCGGTGCTGCGCATCACCGGCGACCGCATCGAGACCGCGGGCATGCCGCCGCGCACCGCCGCGCTCACCTTCAACGGCGGCCCCGACCCCACCTGGACGCCGCGCCTGCTCGACCTGCTGCGCGCCCACGACGCGCACGCGACGTTCTTCCTGTACGGGGCACGGGCCACCCGGCACCCGGCCCTGGTCCGGCGGATCAGAGCCGAGGGGCACGAGATCGGCTCGTACACCTACACCGGCGGCGACCTCGGCACCGCGTCCACGATCCGGTCGAGGATGGAGCTGGCGCTGACGCAGACCGCGCTCGCCGGGACCGCCGGGGTCAACACCCGGCTGCTCCGGCTGCCGCACACCCTCGCCGCCGACACCCTGTGCGGCGCCGAGTGGCAGGCCGCCCAACGCGCCGCCGGGCAGGGCTACTTGCTGGTCGCCGCCGACCACAAGTCCCGCCGTCCCTCCCAGGGCGTGATCAGGCAGTACAGCAACACCGACCTCGGCTACCGGGAGGCGCGGGCGCTGCTCGGCAACCGGCGCGTGGACAAGTTCACCACCGTCACCGCCGGGCTCGGCCGGCCCACGCTCACCACAACGGTCCCCGTCGCCGAACGCCTCAAGGGCGAGGGCCTGTTGTGGGCGCAGACTCTCGGGCACGCCTTCACCCGCGCCATGGCCTGGGTGCTCGCCGTCGCCGGTGCGCTCGGCGTGCTGCGGCTGCTGCTGCTCGTCGTGTTCGCCCGCGCGCACGTACGCCGCGTCGACCGGCACCGGCCCGGCGCGCCCCGGCTGCGTGAGGTGCTCGATCCGGTGACCGTCCTCGTACCCGCGCACAACGAGGAGGCGGGTATCGGCGCGACCGTGCGTTCGCTGCTCGCCTCGCTCTACCCCCGTCTGGAGATCGTCGTCATCGACGACGGCTCCACCGACCGCACCCCGGAGATCGTCGAGACCTTCCTCGACGACCCACGGGTACGCCTGATCCGCAGACCCAACGGCGGCAAACCGGCCGCCCTCAACACCGGCCTCGGGCACGCCCGGCACGACATCGTGGTGATGGTCGACGCGGACACCGTCTTCGAACCCGACGCGCTGTACCGCCTCGTCCAGCCCCTCGCACACCCCGCCGTCGGCGCCGTCAGCGGCAACACCAAGGTCGGCAACCGCCGTCGCCTGCTCGGCCGTTGGCAGCATCTGGAGTACGTCATCGGCTTCAACCTCGACCGCCGGATGTTCGAGGTCCTGGAGTGCATGCCCACCGTGCCCGGCGCCATCGGCGCGTTCCGCAGGGACGCGCTGATGGGCGTCGGCGGCGTCAGCGAGGACACCCTCGCCGAGGACACCGACCTGACGATGGCCCTGTGGCGGGCCGGCTGGCGCGTGGTGTACGAGGAATCGGCCCTCGCCTGGACCGAAGTACCCAGCACCATCAGCCAGTTGTGGCGCCAGCGCTACCGCTGGTGCTACGGCACCCTGCAGTCCATGTGGAAGCACCGCAGGTCCCTCTTCGAGATGGGCCCCGCAGGCCGCTTCGGCCGCCGCGGCCTCACCTACCTCACCCTCTTCCAGGTGGTGCTGCCGCTGTTCGCCCCGGTCGTCGACGTGTTCGCGCTCTACGGCCTCTGCTTCCGCGACCCCACCCAGGCCATCCTCGTCTGGCTGGGCTTCCTCGCCGTACAGCTGATCACCGCCGGGTACGCGCTACGGCTCGACGGGGAGCGGCTGCGTGAACTGTGGGCGCTGCCCCTGCAGTTGTTCGTCTACCGGCAGTTGCTCTACCTGGTGGTCATCCAGTCGGTGATCACCGCCCTGCTCGGCACCCGCCTGAAGTGGCACCGCATGCTGCGCTCCGGCACCAGCGACCAGCACCTCCAGGAGGAGGCGTCCGGCCGCGGGTCCCTGACCAGGACCCACTGACAGTACGAGACAGTACGAGGGGGAACACACCCATGCACCAGCCGTACGACCCCGCGGCGCGCGTCCCGTCCCACCCGCGCGAACGCCGCGATGCCGGACCCGTGGTGTCCCTCGACGGGCCGCTCTGGCGGGACGACCCGGGCGCACCGCTGCGGCCACCGCCACGCCGCGCCGACGCCCGCCCGCGCCGCCGCCGGCGCAGCCGCCCGCTGCGCCGGCTCGTCCTGCTGCTCCTCGCGGCGGTCCTGGCCACGCCGTTCGGCACGTACGCCTGGGCCGAGACCCGGCTGAACCGGGACGTCGACCTGGGCACGTACGGCCACCGGCCGCCGCCCGGCAAGGGCACCACGTATCTGATCGTCGGCTCCGACAGCCGGGCCGGACTGACCGCGGCGGAGCAGAAGGACCTGCACACCGGGGCGGTGTCGGGGCGGCGCACCGACTCGATGATCCTGCTGCACACCGGCGCGTCCGGCACCACCATGGTGAGCCTGCCGCGTGACTCGTGGGTCACGGTGCCCTCGTATCTGCGCACCTCCACAGGCAAGCGCACCGAGCCGGCCAAGACCAAGCTGAACGCGACCTTCGCCCGTGGCGGGCCCGAACTCCTCGCGCGGACCGTCGAGTTCAACACCGGGGTGCGGATCGACCACTACGCGGAGATCGGCTTCGCCGGGTTCGTGAAGATCGTCGACGCGGTCGGGGGCGTACGGATGTGCCTGCCGCGCGCCATCCGGGACGAGAAGTCGGGCGCCGACCTGCGCAAGGGCTGCCAGAGCCTGGACGGCGGTGAGTCGCTCGCGTTCGTGCGGCAGCGGCACCAGGAGGCCGACGGCGACCTGGGCCGCACCCTCAACCAGCAGAAGTTCCTCTCGGCCCTCGCGCACCGGGCCGCCACCGCGGACACGGTGCTCGACCCGACCGTGCTCTACCCGGCGCTCGGGGCGGGCCTCGACACCCTGGTCGTCGACGAGGACATGGACCTGCCCCGACTCGCCTCCATGGTGCGGGCGGTGCAGGGCGTCACGGACGGCCGCGGCCACCGCGTCAACGTACCGGTGGCGGCCGTCGGCATCCCCACCCCGCAGGGCAGCGCGATCCGTTGGGACGAGAAGGCCGCGCGCGACCTCTTCGACCGGCTGCGCGAGGACCGGCCGGTGCGGGAGCCGGGGCGGGGCGGCCGGTGAAGTCAGGCCGGCGACATGGCTCAGGCGGTCGTCTTCCGCCAAGGGGGCCCTCAAGTGAACCTTCGTACGTGAAGGCCGGGGGCCGGGGAGCCCCCTGAGCAGGCCCCTGAGCAGACCCCCTACGCCGACGCGATCCGCGAGAAGCGCCCCGCGATGTGCAGGTCCGCCTCGATCCGGGCGGCCGTGGCGCGCAGTCGGGGCAGTACCTCCGTGCGGCACTCGGCGGGGGTGCGGCGGCTGCTGTGCATGGCGACGTTCACCGCGGCCACCGCGCGCCCCGCCGCGTCCCGTACGGGTACGGCGAGGGAGCGCAGCCCCTCCTCCAACTCCTCGTCGACCAGGGCGTGTTCGTCGTCGCGCGCCCGGTCGAGGAGCGCGTCGAGCGCGGGCCGCCCGGTGACGGTGCGCGGGGTCAGGGCGCGCGGCGCGGTGCCGTCGAGCAGCGCGTCGCGTTCCCCGGCGGGCAGGTCGGCGAGGAGGACCCGGCCCATGGACGTGGCGTACGCGGGCAGCCGGGTGCCGATGGTGATGTGCACGCTCATGATCCGGCTGGTGGCGACCCGCGCCGTGTACCGGATGGCGTCCCCGTCGAGCACCGCGAGCGACGCCGAGTCGTGCACGCTCCGTACAAGGGCTGCCAGATGGGGCGCCGCGATGTCGGGCAGCGTCGTCCGGGACAGCGGGGCGTGCCCGAGGTCGAGGACGCGCGGGGTGAGCCGGAAGGCCCGCTCGTCCCGCCGCACCAGACCCAGGTGCTCGAAGGTCAGCAGGGCCCGCCGGGCCGTCGCGCGGGCCAGGCCGGTGGCCTCGGCGACGGCGGTGAGGCCGAGCGCGTCGCGGCCCTCGTCGAAGGCGGTCAGTACGGTCAGGCCGCGCGCGAGGGACTCCACGAACCCGGCGCCCAACTCCTGCTTGGAGGCGCCGGTCCAGGCGGCGAGCGCCCGCGGCCGGGGGAGCGGCGCGACGGGCTCGCGCAGCAGCGACTCCATCGCGGTCACCGCGCGCCGGGCGCCCGGCAGCAGAGTGCGGCGCAGGGACGCGGCGCTGTGCCGGCTGGTGTGGCTCACCACGCTCAGGGCACACACGGTCCGCCCTTGCCCGTCACGTACCGGGAGCGCCACCGCGACCAGGCCGGGCTCGATCAGCTGGTCGTCGACGGACACACCGGTCTTCCGGGCCGCGGCCGCGCGCTCCTCGAACTCCTTTGCGCCGGTGGCGAGTTCGGTGGCGAGTTCGGTTGGGAGTTCGGCGGCCGGGCCGACCGCGTCCGGCTCGCGGCGCTCGGGTACGGCGGGGAAGTCCCGGTCGAGCGGGTCGGCCTCGCGTCGCTTCCGCCAGAGCGCCCACTGCTCGTCGGTCCAGTCGGCGGCGAACAGCGGGCCGGGCGCGGTGCGTTCGGCGGGCAGCAGGTCGCCGATGCGGAACGAGAGCGACATGGCGCGGCGCCGGGTGGACTGGTGCACGAAGCGGATGCCGTCGCCGTCCGGCACCGCGAGGGACACCGACTCGTCCAGCTCGTCGGCGAGCCGCTCGGCGAGCGGGCCCAGCGGCCCCGGTACGTGCAGGGCGCCGAGACAGGCGTTGCCCAGCTCCATCAGGCGGGGCGCGAGCGTGGCGATGTGGTCGTCGAGGCGTACGTACCCCATGCGGGCCAGGGTGGCGGTGATCCGGTCGACGGTGGAGCGCGCAAGGCCCGTCGTGCGCACCAGCTCGCCGACGGGGCACCGGCCGCCCGCCGCGCCGAGCGCCCGCAGCACGGCGACGCCGCGCAGCAGCGGGCCCACGGCCTCGGGCGGCGGCTCGGCCGCGTCGGCGCGGGCGGAGCGGGCGGAGTGGGCGGCGCTGGGGGTTCGGACGGCCATCGGCATCTCCGCTGCGGTGCTAGGGGGCCTGGGAGGACCTGGGGGGCGTACGCGCGGCGCCGACAGCAGGGCGTTGACATCGGGTCCCGGCGCACGCAAACTCAGGGCGCTTCAAAAATGAACGGTAGTTCACTGGGCGAACTCACCCTAGCAGTGCGGCGCCCCGTACCGAGGAGGACCCTGATGCAGCCGGACCCGCACCCGCACCCGCACCCGCACCCGCGCCCGGTCCCGGCCGCTGCCCCGCACTCGCGGCCCGAGCGCACCAGCGTCGCCATCGTCGGCGCGGGACCGGCGGGCCTGCTGCTCGCCCGGCTCCTCGACCGGGCCGGGGTCGACACCGTCGTCCTGGAGAGCCGCGACCGCGCGTACGTCGAGCAGCGCCAGCGCGCGGGCATCCTGGAGCAGGCCACCGTCGACGCCCTGCGCGCCGCGGGCGCCGGCGACCGGATGGACCGCGAGGGCCTCCCGCACGACGGCATCGAGCTGCGCTTCGACCGCCGCGCGCACCGCGTCGACTTCCCCGCCCTGACCGGCGGCCGGGGCGTGATGGTGTACGCGCAGACCGAGGTCGTCAAGGACCTCATAGCGCTCCGCCTCGCCGACGGCGGACCGCTGCTGTTCGACGCCGAGGTGCGCGCGGTCACCGGCGCCGACACCGACCGCCCGGTGGTGCACTACTGCCACGAGGGCCGCGAACGCACCCTCCACTGCGACTACGTCGTCGGCTGCGACGGCTTCCACGGCGTCGTCAGGAACGCCGTCCCGGACGCGGTACGCACCACGTACGAGCGCGTCTACCCGTACTCCTGGCTGGGCATCCTCGCCGAAGCGCCGCCCGTGTACGACGAGTTGATCTACGCGCACTCCGCACGCGGCTTCGCCCTCGCCAGCATGCGCTCGCCGAGCGTCAGCCGCCTCTACCTCCAGGTGCCCAACGGCACCGACCCCGCCGACTGGCCGGACGACCGGATCTGGGACGAACTCGACGCCCGCTTCGCCGTCGACGCGGAGCCCGCCTTGAAGCTGGAGCGCGGCCCCGTCACCGCCAAGTCGGTGCTCCCGATGCGCAGCCACGTCACCGAGCCGATGCGGTACGGGCGCGTGCTGCTCGCGGGCGACGCCGCGCACATCGTGCCGCCCACCGGGGCCAAGGGCCTCAACCTCGCGGCGGCCGACGTGATCGTGCTCGCCCGCGCCCTGACCGCGTGGCACGCCACCGGCTCGACCGCCGGGCTCGACACGTACTCCGACACGTGCCTGCGCCGGGTCTGGCGGGCCGAGCACTTCTCGTACTTCATGACGACGACCCTGCACACCGACCCGGCGCAGTCCCCGTTCGACACCCGGCTCCAGCTCGCGCAACTGGACCGGGTCGCGCACTCACCGCACGCGGCGGCCGAACTCGCCGAGAACTACACGGGGTTGCCGATCCCGGACTGAGCCGGAGCGGGCGCGCGCCGACGCCCGGCGCGCCCCGCGAGCGGTACGAGGGAGATCGCCGCGGCGCCGAGCAGACCGGCGAGCGCGAACGCGGTGAAGCCCCAACTCTCGTTGCCGTTCGCGGCGAGCGCGCCGCCGAGCCACGGCCCGAGCACGGCACCGGTACGCCCGACACCGGTCACCCAGCCGAGGCCCGCGGCGCGCTCGCCGCCCCCGTACACCGAGTCGGTGGCCGCGTACACCATCACCTGCGCACTGAACAGCCACACCCCGGTGAGCGCCACCACGGCGTACGTCACGCCGAGCGGCAGGTGCTCGCGGAGCAGCAGCGCGCCCGCCGCCGTGAGGACGAACCAGACCGCGGACACCCGCACCGCGCCGAACCGGTCGGCGGTACGGCCCGCGATCAGCATGCCCACGATGCCGCCCGCGTTGATGACGAGCAGGAAGCTCACCGAGGACGTGAGGCCGTAGCCGGAGGCCCGCATCAGCTGCGGCAGCCAGGTGGAGACGCCGTATACGAGCAGCAGTCCGCAGAACGAGGCGAGCCAGAGCAGCGGCGTCGCCCACCGGGTGCCGGGCGCGAACAGGGCGCGTACGGCGGCCAGTCGGCCCTTCGCGCCGCCCGCGGGCGCCTCGACCAGGGCCGGTTCCGGCAGCCCGTACCGCGCCGCCACACCCCGCGCCCGCTCCCGCTCGCCGCGCGCGAGCAGCACACCCGGCGACTCGGGCAGCAGCTTGAACAGCAACGGCACCGCGATCAGGGCCGGCGCCACCCCCGCCCAGAACACCCAGCGCCAGCCCACCGAGGGCGCGACGGTCAGGCCGAGCGCCGTGGCCGCCATGCCGCCCGCGTGGTACGAGGTCATCAGGATCCCGGTGGTGAGCGCGGCCCGCCGTGGCGGCGCGAACTCGAGCACCATCGCCAGACAGAGCGGCATCAGCCCACCGAGCCCGAGTCCCGCCAGGAACCGCCCGCCACCGAACGCCCCGGGCGACGCGGCGAGCGCGCACACGGCACTGCCGAGCGAGAACAGCACCACACTCGCCACCAGCATCGGCCTGCGCCCCAGCCAGTCGGTGAGGTTCCCGGCGAGCAGCGCCCCGATGAGCATGCCGAACGTGGTCCAGCTCCCGATCGTGCCCGCCGATGACGGCGTGAGCCCGAGCCCCGGATCGTCGAGCATGTGCGGCATGACGGCGCCGTAGATGTTCACGTCCATGCCGTCGAAGAACACGGCGAGCCAGCACAGCGCGAGCACGGGCAGCACCGTACGGAAGCTGTGCGCACGCGCACGGGAGGAAGTCATGGCAGTCCCAATCCCTGGGAGAGAGCGGTGTGTTCGCCTGGCGAACTTCGCTTCACTTTTGTGGGCCGGATGAGTGTCGGGGTGGTGGGGGTGGGTGTCAATGCGTGCGGCGACGCGGTTCGGTACCCAGGGCAGAGTGGTGCTGATGATCCGTGAACCCTGTCCGCAAGTGCCGTGTGACATGCGAGACTTCGACGTATGGGGGACGACCTGAGACTCACTTTCGACGACGGTTCCGTGGTGCGCCTCGAACTGGCCGATGCGCCTGGAGCCGCCGGGCCCGCATCCGAAACCGCATCCGCTGCAACTTCCGAACCCGCCGACGCGCACGACGAGTTGGAGCTCCCCGAGGGCTTCGGGGCGGCGCGGCCTGTGAGCGTGGACGGGCGGGCCGCGCGGGCGCTGTCGCGCGGCGGTGAGGCGCTCGCCGACGCCCTGCGCCCCCTGGGCGGCGTCCTCGGCGGTATCCACCAGAGCTTCGCCGAGTCCCCGCACCGCCCGGACGAGGTGACGGTCGAGTTCGGCGTGACCCTGGGCAGCGACCTCAGCCTCGGCGTCTTCTCGGGCAAGGGCGAAGCGAGCTTCACGGTCTCCGCCACCTGGAACCTCGCCGACCCCACGGGCGATCCCACGGACGACCCCGCCCAGGCGCCTGCCC
>NZ_JAAAHS010000111.1 GCF_009908195.1 Streptomyces boluensis
GCTGGGGAGGGGTGGTTCAGCCGTCGATGTCGCGCAGCATGAAGCCGCGTCGGCCGGGGCGGCGGTTCGGCACCATGCCGAGCCGCGCCAGGGTCTCCTCGGTGTCGGCGTAGTACTCGCCCACCTTGTAGATCCGCTTCGCCTCCTGCCCGTTGGCGACGTCACGGCCCACGGCGTCGGCGATCTGGACCATCTGCTCGACCTGTTCCACCGAGCTCATGCGCTCGCCCTTGCGCCGCCACAGGTTGTCCTCGTTGCCCACGCGCACATGTACGCCCAGAGCGATGGCCATCGCGTTCATGGGTGCCACGGCGCGCATGGAGCTCTCGATGGTGAGGACGGCGCCGTCGGGGGTGCGGCGGACGAACTCGATGAGGTCGGCGGGGTGCCGGCCCGCGAACCCGCCGCCGATCGCCACGTAGTTGAGGACGAGCGGCCCGGTGTACACACCGGTACGGATCAGCCGCTCCACGGTCTCCAGCTGGGCGAGGGTGGCCAGTTGGAAGTGCGGCTGTATCCCGTTCGCGTGCAGGCGATCGAGGTGTTCGAGGTAGAAGTCGGGTCCCGCCTCGACGACCATGTCGCGGTAGGCCCGGTAGTACTCGGGTTTGGCGATCGAGGTGCCGGCGAGGTCGTCCTCCGACATGATCTCGACGATGTTCATCTGGCTGGTGTTGATCGCGATCGTCACCTGGTCGGGCCGCGGATCGAGGTCGGCGAGCAGGTGGCGGGTGTCGTAGCTGAGCCACTTGGCCTCGGAGCCCTCGTCCTCGGGGGCGAAGGAGATCGATCCGCCGATCTGGAGCACCATGTCGGGCACGGCCTCGCGCAGCCGGGCGATCAGCTCGTTGAACATCGACATGCGCTTGGAGCCGTGGCCGTCGAGTTCGCGTACGTGGATGTGCAGGACGGTGGCGCCCGCGTTGTAGCAGTCGACCGCCGCCTGCACGTGCTCGTCCATGGTGAGCGGCAGGTCGTCGGCGTCGCCGGGCAGCCATTCCGGCCCGTAGGGGGCTGCCTGGATCACCAACTTCTCCTGGTTCTCCGGCAGTAGGGAGTCGTCGAGGAAGTGCATGGGCCATCTCCTTGTCGAACGGCGCGCACCCACCGCACCCACCGCACTCCGCTCGCCCTCCGTGGACGGGCCGACGGACGGGCCGACGGAGGGGCGGCGCTGGGGGTGCGGGAGTGGGCGCGCAGACGGGGTTGCCGGGCTCGCCGGCGGCGCGGGCGGATCGGCGGTGCCGGGAGGGCGAGACGCTGTGGCAGGCGTTCGCCCTCGGGGGTGCCGGTTTCAACTGCGGTAAGGCCACGTTAAGCGGCAGTTACGGCGTCCGCTTTACCCCTGGTGACAGAAGACTTGTCAGTTGGGGACAGGCCCCGCCACCCCGGCCCGCTGGGGCGCGCCGTCGCGCTGCTGTCGCTGCTGTCGCCGGTTCCGCTCGGCCCGCCAAGTCCGGGGGCTGTCACCGAAGTTGTCGCGGAACCAGCGGGAGAACGCGCTCGGCGCGGAGAAGCCCAGGAGCCCGGAGATCTCCGTCAGGGAACGGCGCGGGTTGGCCACGAGCTGCTCGGCGAGCTGGGTGCGCGTCGAGTTGAGGAGCGACGAGAACGTCTCGCCCCGGGCCGCGAGGTGGCGGTGCACGGTCCGCCGGTCGACGCCCAGACTGCAGGCGACCTGATCGATGGAACAGCGCCCGGTCGGCAGCAGGACCTCGATCAGTTCGCGTACGCGGTCGAGTTCCGTCGTCTCCCGCGTCACGGCGATGGACTCGAAGTACTGCTGGGCGTACGTCCGCAGCAACGGGTCCGACAGATTGTTGGGGGTGTCGAGGTCGCTGGCGTAGAAGACGATCCCGTTGAATTCCCGGTCGAATTCAAGCGCGGGACCGAGAAGCCGCCGATGCGTGCCGAAGTCCTCGGGCGGGCCGTGCGTGAAACAGGTGGAAAGGGGCTGCCAGCGGGAGCCGAGGAATCCGCGCAGGAAACGATGAAAAGCACCCACGGCCAGCTCGGTGGCCTGGCGGGCACCCGTGGTCTCGCCGAGTTCGAGGCTGACCTTGAGGGTGGCGAGGCCGTGCGCCTCGGAGAGCCTGCTGTGCAGCATCTCGTTGTACATGTGCTCGTGCCGCACCAGGAGTTCGAGAGCGCTGCGCGCGTCGGGTTCCTCGCGCAGCAGCAGGCTGATCGGGCCGAGGGTGGAGAAGCGGCGGCGCTCCGCGAGAAGCAGCCCGAAGTCCTGCCGGTTCGAGGCCGCGGCGGAGAGTTCGAGCAGCTCGGTGACGGCCTTACCCGAGATCCAGCGGTCCTGGACGGCCAGCCCGACGGGGTCGAGGCCCACACGTTTCATGAGCGCCTGCGGGTCGATGGCGAGGGACTGGCTGAGCTCCACGTAGCTGCTCAGCACTGCGTTGCGGACCAAGGGCTTCATGGGTGCGCTCCAGGACTCTGTCCCCAACTGATAAGTCAGATGTCACGCCACGTCAAGCGATGCGTCAAGGCGTGACCTAGCGTGGCACCACCGCGACGGCCGACCGCGGGTCCAGCGGAAAGCACCATGGCAAATTCTGTACGCCATGACCAGCCCCCGGAAAGCAGTAACCGAAATTCGGGAACCGGAGACGCGGCCGAAAAGGCATTGGCGCAACGCCCGCGCCGAGCCACCGTATTCGTTACCCCATATTCGTTACCCCATATTCGTTCCGGAAAGGAAAGCCGCCATGACGACGAGTGCCCCCATACGTGTGAGCGATGTGCTGCGCAGGCCCCGCACCGGACCGGCCGTATGGAAGGGCGTGCGGCCCGCGCGCTCCGGCGCGTGGGTGCTGCGACTCTCCTCGGCCCAGGTCGACGAGATCGACGCGGCCCTGCGCGCGGTGCGCGAGCGCGGCCTGCCGCTCCTGAAGGTGACCGCCGCCGACTTCCCGCTCCCGACGCTGACAGGCCAACTGCGGTGTATGGCCGACGAGTTGGAGAACGGCCGGGGCTTCGTGCTCGTCAAGCGCGTCCCGGTGGAGCGGTACAGTCCGGCGGCGGCGAGCGCCCTGTTCTGGGGCCTCGGCCGGCATCTGGGCGTGCCCGTGTCGCAGAACGCCCGTGGCCACATGCTCGGCCACTCCAGGGACACCGGCCGCACCCTCGCCGATCCGTCGACCCGCGCCTACGAGACCCGCGGCAGGTTGCCGTTCCACACCGACGGGTCGGACGCCCTCGCGCTGTTGTGCCTGCGGTCGGCACGTACCGGCGGGCGCGTGGCCGTGGCCAGCTCGGGCGCGGTCTACAACGCACTCCTCGAGCGCCGTCCGGACCTGGTCGACCGCCTGTACCGCACGCATTTCCTGGACCGCCGAGAGGGTCAAGTCCCAGCGGAACTCCCGTACTTGGCGGTCCCGCTCGCGGCCTGGCACGCCGGCAGGCTCAGCATGCGCTACCACCGGAGCTCCCTCGAATCCGCGCAGCGCTTTCCCGGTGTGCCGCCGCTGGAACCGGCGGACATCGAGCTGTTCGACCTCATCGACGAGCTTGCGCAGTCCCCGGAACTCCGGCTCGACCTCGACTTCGAACCCGGCGACCTGCTGCTCCTCGGCAACCACACGGTCCTGCACTCCCGCACGGCGTACGAGGACCATCCCGACCCGGAGCCGAAGCGCCACGTACTGCGGCTGTCCCTGGCCCTGCGTGAGGGGCGCGAACTCCCCGACGGATACTGGGGAGATACCCGAGCCACCGACACCGATTCCGGCACCGGCACCGACACTGATTCCGACACCGCCGCAGGTCCGGGCCGCGGCGGAGTCACCCCGCGCGACGAGATAGCGAAGCGCCGCTAGGGGCCCTTAGGCCGCCCTGCCCTCGAACTCCCCACGACCGAAGGAACAGAGCCCGCATGCCCGACCACTCCGCACCCCTGGCAACGTCACCCCTGGACACGTCACCCCTGCTGACCTCGCTCCTGGCAGGGTCCGCCCGGACCCACGGCGAGCGAGTCGCCGTACGCCAGGACGAGACCGTCCTCACGTACGCCCAACTCGACGACGCGAGTGCCCGAGTCGCCGCGCTGCTGCGGGCGAAGGGGGTCCGGGCCGGTGATCGGGTCGCGCTGATGCTGCCCAACGTCGTGCACTTCCCGGTCGCGTACTACGGAGTGCTGCGCGCCGGCGGGGTCGTGGTGCCGTTGAATCCGCTGCTCAAGGCCCGCGAAGTGGCGTTCGCGCTGCGGGACTCCGGGGCCCGGATCGTGGTGGTGTCCCCGCAGTTCACCGACGAGGCGGCCACCGCGGCGGCAGAGGTCGGGGCGGAGTGCCTGGTCGCGGGCTCGACGGAGTTCGACGCTCTGGTACGGGAGAGCGAGCCGATGCCGGATGCCGTCGGGCGAACGGCCGACGACACTGCCGTGATCCTGTACACCTCGGGCACGACGGGAACCCCGAAGGGCGCCGAGCTGACCCACCGCAACCTCGTGACCAACGCGCTCACCGCGGCCGAGACGCTCCTCCAAGCCGGCCCGGACGACGTGCTGTTCGGCGGCCTTCCCCTCTTCCACGCCTTCGGCCAGACCTGCGCCCTGAACACCGCGGTCGCGGCGGGCGCCGCGCTGACGCTGCTGCCGCGCTTCGACCCGGTGAAGGCGCTGGACATCGTGTGCGGGGACGGGGTCACGATCTTCCTCGGCGTACCCACGATGTACACGGCCCTGCTCAACTCCGGTGTCCCCGAAGGCCTCGACCTCTCGCGGCTGCGCCTCGCCGTGTCCGGCGGCGCCTCCCTGCCGGTCGAGGTGCTGCACGACGCCGAGAATCGACTCGGCGTCACCCTGCTCGAGGGCTACGGCCTGTCGGAGACCTCGCCGGTCGCCGCGTTCAATTCTCCGGACCGGCCGCGGAAGGCCGGTTCGATCGGACTGCCGGTACGCGGCGTCGAGTTGAGGCTCGTCGCGGACGACGGCACGACCGCCGCGCCGGGCGCCATCGGCGAGATCGCGATCCGCGGCGAGAACGTCATGAAGGGCTACTGGAACCGCCCCGACGCGACCGCGGAGGCCATCCGCGACGGCTGGTTCCACAGCGGTGACCTCGCCCGGGTCGACGAGGACGGCTTCTACTTCATCGTCGACCGGAAGAAGGACCTCATCATCCGCGGCGGCTACAACGTGTACCCGCGCGAGATCGAGGAGGTCCTCTACGAGCACCCGGCCGTAGCCGAGGCCGCCGTGGTCGGCGTCCCGCACGCGGTCCACGGCGAGGAAACCGCCGCCGTGATCACCCTGCGGGCAGGCGCACACGCCATGGCCACGGAGATCCGCGACTACGTCAAGGAGCGGGTGGCCGCGTACAAGTACCCCCGCATCGTCACCTTCACGGACGCGCTGCCCAAGGGCGCGACCGGAAAGATCCTCAAGCGCGAGATCGTGGTGGACCAACACACGCCCGAGCACTGACCACACGGCCGAGCACCCAGCCGTACGACCTGTGCGGGCTGTAGCCCGTTGCGGTTACGCCCGACGGCCTTTCGGTGAGGCGAGGCCGCCTCGCCATGAACCGGTCACACAATACGTTCGCCATGATCAACTTCGGCCGCGGCCACCCGCCGGGCCGCGAACGGCGAAGGAGTTCTGTACGTGAACCGCTTGGGGAGAAAGTCAGTCATTTCCGGTACGGCATGGGTGGCGGCGACCATCGTGCTCTGGCCGTCCGCAGGTTCCGCCGCCGCCGACGAGCGCTGCTTCGACCGCGAGACGCAGCCGTACACGTCAGTGGTCGACGGCCATCTGCACTTCCGCCCCTTCGGTGGTGAAGCCGTCCCGTTCAAGGAGACGGTCGGCTATCTGAAGAAGAGCGGCGTCCGGCACGCGAGCGTCTTCGGTATCGGGCAGAAACTTCCGGTGGACTCCTCCTGCACCTATTACCTCGACTGCCCCGGCACTTCCGTACTGCCGAGCCTGAAGAACGACGTGGTGAACGCCGAGAACGTCGTGGAGTTCAAGCCGAAGGACGTCGATCTGGCCCTGTCCATGACGTTCCCCGACCTGGCCGACCCGAAGTCCGTCCCGGACGGAATGCGCATGCTGGACAAGGAATTCCCGGGAATGTTCCAGTGGATGGGCGAGGTCAACCTGATCAAGCAGGCCATCCTGCCCAACCGTCATGAGCCGGCCGACATCGGGGACATCCGCGGGTGGGCGCCCTTCATGAAACGCCTGCGGGAACGCGGAATGCCGCTCACCATCCACTCGGACCTCGGCAACAACCAGCGCCCGACGCAGTACCTCCACCTGATGCGGGAAGTCCTCAAGCGGTACCCGGACAACAAGATCGTCTGGGCGCACATGGGACTGTCGAAGGAACTGACCACGATGGCGCCCGACCGCCACATCCAGATCATGAAGCAACTTCTGGACAAGTACCCCAATCTCACGCTGGACCTGAGTTGGCGCGTGCTGGAGGACGTGTACTTCAGCAAGCCCGGAGTCCGGGAGAAGTACGCCGACTTCTTCGACGCCTACCCCGAAAGGGCCATCCCCGGCACCGACTTCGTCGCCTCGCGGGACAAGAACTACGAGGTGTACAAGAAGGAGCTCGAAGTCACGAGCCGGATCAACAAGGCCCTCGGCGACAAGGCGTTCCGCAATATCGCTCTCGGGCAGAACTATTTCGACCTGCTGGGAATCAAGGAGACCGCGCCACCGATCTGCAAGGCGTGAGACCTGCCCAAGCGAAGGCCGACGGTGACCGGTTCGCCGTCCGAGGGGGCCCACTCGCGTACCGGCGGAGCTGAATCTCGCGACAGGGGTGGCCCGGCCATGTGGCCGGGCCACCCCTTCGGGTTGTGCGGATGTCAGGCGGGCTGCGCGGCGGGCGCGGGGGCGGAGACCTGGTGAGCCTTGCTGGTCTCGCGGAGGATCAGCGCGCCGGTGAGCGCGATCAGCGCCGAGGTCAGGCCGTGGATGCCGAGCGCGGCGGCGACGGTGCCGTGGTGGGTCAAGACGTTGATCATGTCGCCGAACGGGGCGACGGCCTCCATCAGCAGGACCCAGCCCAGGGCGCGGCGGTGGCCCGTCAGCAGCAGGATGCCGATGACCAGGCCCATCGCGAATTCGCGGATGCCCTTCATGACGAGGAAGCCGCCGCCGTCACCCTCGGGCCAGTTCGGCAGGCCGACGCCTGGAGTGGACGTCTCGGGGGTCAGGATGAAGGACAGCCCGAGGTAGACGACGAACAGGGCGACGGCGGTGGCCAGGACGGTGTTGACGGCCTTCAGCGACATGGTGCTTCTCCTTCGATGTTCGGACTGGGGCGGGGCGGGGCGGACAAGATCGCCTTACTCGGGCCTCTTGGCATGCGGGATCGCCGTAGTGCGTGATTCCACCGCGTAGTGGTTGTGTCCTCGTCGGCTCAGGCGAGAGCGGCGACCAGCAGGGCGAAGGCGGCGACGATGACGGCGACGCGGCCGTAGTGCCAGCGCTCCCAGCGGCTCAGCTGCTCCTTCCAGTCCCCGGGCCGGTTGTCGCCGGTCCACGTCTTGACCCGGTTGTTGATCGGGACGAGCAGCAGGATCGACATGAGCACGCTGAGGATCAGCAGCCCGGCCGCGATGACGACGAGGGCAGTGCCGTCCTGCTGCCAGCCCGCGACGGCCCAGATCGCGACGAGGACGAGCGAGCCGATGTACCAGTACGGCATCACCGCGCCGCCCAGTCGGGCCCCGTGGGTGCGGCCGCGCAGCGCGTTGTCGCCGGGGAGGCTGTTGAGTACCGGGTTGAGGAAGAGGGGGACGGCGAACTCCACACCCACCATCACTCCGACGACCACGGTGGTGAAGACCTGCAGTGCGTTGAGCATGATGATCCCTCCGGGATCTAGCGTCGCTAGCTGATGAGTCAAAGCTAGCGCTACCGTCGCTCCCTTGTCTAGCGGTGCTAGCATCGAATCATGTCGGTACAGGAACGCAAGCAGCGTGAACGTGCGGACCGTGAGCGCCTCATCGTGGCGACGGCCCGCGAACTCGCCGAGCAGCAGGGCTGGGACGCGGTCACCACTCGCCGGCTCGCCGAGCGCATCGAGTACAGCCAGCCCGTCCTCTACAGCCACTTCCGCGGCAAGCGCGAGATCATCGGTGCCGTCGCCCTTCAGGGCGCCACCGAGATGGCCGTCGCGATGCGGGCCGCGACCGCCGCCGCGGACGGCCCGCGCGCCCGGGTCGCCGCCCTTGCCCGCGCCTACCTGGACTTCGCCGAGCGCAACCCCGCGGTCTACGACGCCCTGTTCCAGCTCGACGGCGGTCTCGCGTACGCCCAGGAGGACACTCCGGAGCCGCTGAAGGACGCCTTCGCCGCGCTCCTGGAGTGCCTGGGCGAGGTCGCCGGGGACGGTGTCGACCAGGCGCTGTTCACCGAGACGTTCTGGGCCGCCCTGCACGGGCTCGCCACCCTGACCCGAGCGGGACGGCTGCCGCGGGAGGACGCCGAGTGGAGGGTGGAGCTTCTGGTCGACCGGCTCGCCATCGTCTGACAAACCATCACGGCGGCTCCGCGCTGCGAGGCGGGCGGGCGGCGTGAGGACCAGGGTGGGCGCCGTGAGTTGGTCCCTTTCGACCAGTGCATGGTCAGTACGTGGCCAGTGCGTGGTGACCTAGGCGTATTCACCACGAGTGCTGTTGACGGGGGGCCTGGACCTGGGCCGGGTTCGCGCTTCGCGCGCTTCGCTGCCGGTCACTTCAGTTCGATCTCGACGAAGGCCAGCGCGGAGGCACCCGTATTGACGACCTCGTGTTCGCCGCCGGCCGGGCGGGCGTAGGACTCGCCCGCGCGCAGTTGCGAGGAGGTGACGGTGCCGTCGGGGGTGATGACGTCGGTTTGCCCGTCGTTGACGGGGACGACGAAGTAGTCGTAGGCGTGCACGTGACGGCCGGTGCTTTCCTGGGGCTGGAAGTCCCAGCGGGTGACCCGTACTCGCTCGTCTTCGTGCTGCACGGTGGCGCGGGCGATGGTTGTCATGGCCGTTCTCCTCATCGTCGGGGGCCACACCGGTAGTGCGGATGTAGTGCGGATCGGTGAGGCAGCAGCCCCGGTCGGCAGGCTAGCTGGGTCTAGTTCGGGCTGCTCGCGGATGCCTTGTCCGAGGTGGTGACCGCATGCGGATCGGTGGAACGCCGCGGCGCGGCGGAGCCTTCCGTGGGCTTGGACCTCGCCAGCCAGAGGCCGGTGAACACGGCGGTGGCCAAGGTGACGGCACCGGCTGCGAGGAAGGCGCTGTTGAGGCCGGTCTCGAAGGAGGCGCCGCCGGCTTGCCGGGTGCGGACGATGGCTCCGAGCACCGCCACGCCGAGCACCGCGCCGATCTGCCGGGTGGTGCTGCTGATGCCTGAGGCGAGGCCGCCTTCCTGCGGGCTGACCGCTTGGATGGCGGCTCCCGTCAGTGGGGACATGGTCAGGGCGAAGCCGGTGCCGACGACTCCGAGTCGCCACCACACGTTCCCGTAGCCGGTGTCGGCGTGCACCATGCCGAGCGCGAGGAGGCCCAGGCCGGCCAGGGCCAGGCCGGCGGTGACCACGATCCGGAAGCCGTACCGGGCGGCGAGCCGGCCCGCGTACGGGCTGACGATCACCATGGCCAGGGACACCGGCAGGGTCTGCAGGCCGGCGCGGAGGATCGAGCTGCCCTGGACGTACACGAAGAACTGGGAGAAGAAGAACGACGAGCCCATGAGCGCGAACCCCACCACGACCATGGCGGTGTTGGACACTGTGAACAACCGCTGCCGGAACAGCCGCAGCGGCAGCATCGGCTGCTTCCCCTGTCCTGCGGAGCGACGCGCTTCGACGGCGACGAAGGCGGCGAGGAGGATCGCCGCAGCGGCGAAACTGCCCAGGATCACCGGCGACGTCCAGCCGCGGGCACCACCCTCGATCAACCCGTAGGTCGCCGCCCCCACCCCCAGAACGGACAGCACCGTGCCCGGGATGTCGATCGCGGGGGCGCTCGGATTGCGGGTCTCTTCAAGGCTCCGCAGACCGACAAGGAGCAGGACCACGCCGATGGGCAGATTGACCAGGAAGATGGCGGGCCAGCCGAAGGCTTCTGTCAGCACGCCGCCGGCCACGGGGCCTGCGGCCAGACCGATTCCGCTGAGTCCGGCCCACAGCCCGATCGCCTTGATGCGTTCTTGCGGTACGGGATAGGCCGCGGCGAGCAGGGCCAGCGAGGCAGGGCTCAGTGCCGCGGCCCCGATGCCCTGCAGCACCCGGCCGACGATCAGCCAGCCGAGCGAGGGCGCGAGGGCGCACACCAGCGACGCGGCCGTGAACACCGCCACGCCGGTCAGGTACACCCGCTTGCGGCCGAACCGGTCGGCGAAGACACCGCCGGACAGCAGCAGCATGGCGACAAGCAGTACGTACGCGTCAACGATCCATTGCAGACCGGTCAGTTGAGTGTGCAGCCGGTGCTGCATGTCGGGCAGCGCCGCCCCGACGATCGTGTTGTCGAGCAGGACCATGAACTGGCCCAGGCAGGTCACCGTGAGCAGCGTGGCCCGGCTTGACCGACCGCCTGATCGGCCGCTTGATCGGCCGGTTGATCGACCGCCTTCGGGCGCATGCGATGCAGCCATGGGATCCCCCTCGATCGTCAGGTGCGCCCGGCCACGGTCGACGCGGGTGGCGATACAACCGAGCGCTCTAAAGCAGCCAGTGACTGCGTTAGGCGACTGTAAGGAGGGTTGCCTCGCAAACGCAAGTCCCGACTGCGTTAAGGTGGGGCCATGAACGAGCGACAGCCGGCCCGGCGGCCCGGCGGGCGCAGCGCCCGCGTCGGCGCGGACGTGCACCAGGCCGTAACCGACCTGATCAGCGAGCGCGGCTACGGCAACTTCACCGTCGGCGAGGTCGCAGCCCGCGCGGGGGTGGCCGACAGCAGCATCTACCGCCGGTGGGGCAGCCTGGAATCCCTGCTCACCGACGTGGCGCTCACCCGCCTCAACGCGAAGTCGCCGATGCCCGACACCGGGAGCCTGGACGGCGACCTGCGCACGTATGCGGCCCAGGTGGCGCGCGAGATCACCGGCCCGGACGGTCTGGCGGTGCTGCGCCTGGCCGTCGCCCTGTCCAACAGCGGTCAGCGGGGCCTGCAGGCTGGTGACGACCTCCGTGCCGAACGCACCCGGCAACTGCAGTCCATGCTCGATCGCGCCAGTGAACGTGGCGAGGACGCACCTGACGCGCTCGGCGTGCTGGACCACATCCTGGCCCCGATGTACATCCGCGTCTTGTTCGGAATGGGCCCGCTCACCCCGGAATACGTCGACGGGCTGGTCGACCGATTGCTGTGACGGCCAGAAGTGGCCTGCCCTAAGTGGCCTGCCCGAAGTGACCTGCCGGAAGTGGCGAAGCCCCGCCGAACTGATCGACGCTGTTGGCGAATTCGGCCTTGTCGATGCCGGGACCGGTGTCAGAGGGGGATGGCACAGTGTCCCGTACTGATCGATAGGAGGGAGCGGAGACGATGGGTGACTACTTCGAGCGGATCGTCGATGTGGAGGTGACCGCCGAGGAGGCCGGGCCACTCGCGGAGCGGATGGTCGACTGGATGGTCGCCGAGGGCCTGATCACGCGTGAGCTGTCCGGCGACGGAGTGTTCAGCCATCCCGTGAGGGAGGGCTACGTACGAGGCCCCAACTGGGCGCGAGCCGTTGCCGATTCCTCGAACCGGGACTGGCTGCCGGGCCCGGTGGCCGTCATCGTCGGCCGCAACTATTACGTCTGCGGCCAGGGAGCCGACGAGGCGTCATGCGCCGTCTGCCCGCGCTGTCAGAGCAAGACGGTGATCATCAACTACCCGTATGAGTTCGAGCGGGACGACGAGGTCTGGCAGCCGTTCGAGGACGGCATCGCCGCGTGGAAGGAGACGGGTGAGGGAAGTGCCCCCTGCTCCACCTGCGGCGCCTCCGTCCCGGTCACGCAGTGGCAGTGGGAGCCCGGATTCGCCGTGGGCGCCCTCGCCTTCGACTTTTGGGACTGGCCGGAGCTCTCTGCCAGTTTCTGCGCGACGTTCAGCCGGCAGCTGGGACACCGCACTGTGGAGCACGGGGGCAAGGTCTGAAAGGGAGTCCCAGAACTTCCGCAGCCGCACCCGCGTGCCGCATCGCATCAGGTTTCACCGGTCTGCGGGTTGACCCCGCGCACCCCCGACTACGCCTGGCACCGAACCGCATGAAGGGGAGCGGCCCAGCAGGTGTTGTGTGGCACCTCGTTGGCGGTCTTCAACTACTGCCCGATAATGGTCACTTGGTGGGGGAAACCCTGGGCCTATGCCTGGAATGGCAGCCGCCGGGTGAAAGTCATCGTCATTGCCCAGTACGCCCGCAGGACCGCTGACGGGCGTTACGACGCCGGACGCGGAAAGAAGATTGGCGTCATTACCGCCCACCGCAAGGGCATGAACAAGTGCCCGGCCCGGCTCAGCGAATGACATCGTCTGCATGTGACCTCCATGTATGACGCCGACGACATCGCGGAGCAGCAGGCGGACCTCACCCGCCTGTTGCTCCACTATCTCCACCAGCCGCTTCCTGGTGAGAGCCACATCAAGGGCGTCCTGCCTGCTCCGCCGCCTACCGAGGCCATCCGCATCGTCACCGGACCGTCCGGCACTCACGATCCGGACGAGCTGACGGCCTGGCAGATCCCGCTCTACGAACCGGGCGACCCCGATTCCGCGCTCGGCGCCGACCACCTCCTCGGCATCCTGCGCGCCCTCCACACCGGCACGCAGATCTACTCCAGCGACATCATCGACACGGTGATGGGCATGCCCCTCGTCCACGTCGATCCCACGCAGCTCCACCCCATCGCCCCGAGCGCGGACGACAACGCCTTCACCATCCTGCGGACCCTCACCTGCCCCTGGACCGAGGAGCAACCCGCCCTGCGCCTGCGCGGATTCCTGGGCCGCGGACCGGACCGGCTCCGCCTGTACGTGGACGCCGACCAGGACACCGACGTGGTCGCCGCCGACGTACGCCCCTCCGGCGCCCTCACCGCACTGCTGGCCGCCCTCCCCTCCCTGATCACCGAGGAAGAACGCACCACACCAGCCGACGCCGACCCGCACTGCTCACGCTTGGTGGACGTCACCGACTGGTGAAGCAACGAGCCGGTGCCGAGGAAGTCGCCGTTCACAGGGTGCCGACCGTCGCACGGTCCGCAACCGGGGGAGCTTGAAATGCCTCCGGAGGATGCAGAGCTTCAGACTCCATGGGTGCGTAGTCAACTGGTCGTGTGGCTAACGGAGTTGAGTGATCCGGCTTGGCGCGATGGGAAGAGGGTGCGTTCGCCACAAGGGGTAGACCGTCTATGGCTTGTCCCGTAACTGAACTTGGGGCCGGATGAGGCATACCCGGTTGCCGCTGCCTGTTCGCCTATCCGGCGAGGGTGAGGTTGTGCAGGCGGGCGATGCCGAGCATGGCGTGGTGGACGCCGTCGCCTCTGAGGCGGCAGTTGCGCAGGATTTTCCAGGCCGGAAGCTCTTGGCCTGTGCGGCGGCGGTGCGGGATGACGAGTCCGGTGCGCTGATAGCCGCCATCGGCAATGGTCATCGTCGTGCCGACGACGGCCTTGGCTCCGGACTCTTCCCAGCCACAGGAGTCGTGCCGGTTTCCCGGCAAGGGATGGCCGACCACGACAACCAGGCGGGTGTCGGCAGGCCACCAGCACGCCCCGCGACTGGGGCGCCCTCTTCCAGGGCAACCCGCACCCGGCCGATGCTGCCTGGTCACCGCGCAACTCATGCGCGAACGAACTCAGTTGACCGGGCTGCCGCGCCCGAGGCGCACCGCGGGCTCGGTCGACCCTCGGGCGGTGGCCGCGACACGGCCGGGACCATCGGGGCTGCACCATCCCGGACAAGGCTGATCAGGGCCGCAACCGCAAGAAGCGAGGCTCGCGCGGCGGCCGCCCGCCGAGGTTCGACAAGAT
The DNA here is from genome assembly GCF_009908195.1 of Streptomyces boluensis. Taxonomy (GTDB): domain Bacteria; phylum Actinomycetota; class Actinomycetes; order Streptomycetales; family Streptomycetaceae; genus Streptomyces; species Streptomyces boluensis. The sequence goes on from NZ_JAAAHS010000111.1 coordinate 13,970, forward strand.
CGACTATCGCGAGCGGCACGCGGTGGAGTGCAGCATCAAGGGTCTCAAAAGGCACCGGGCAGTGGCCACACGCTACGAGAAGCTCGCCGTCCCCTACGAAGCAACCGTCCTGGTCGCGGCCACCAACGAGTGGCTGTGACCAGCATCTTCGCGATCGGCCCGACGGCCGTTACTGATTTCCCGCCTCGAACGCCTGGGCAACAGCAAGGCTGTCCTCGTAGACATGGTGCCGGCTGACAAGGCCGTCTTCGACGGTGAGATGCAGGGCGAACCGCGCGCGATACGCACGTCCGGTCGGCCGGGCGGTCTGGCGGATCTCGCCGAGCACGACCGCCTCGTTTCCGTCGATGAGGATGCGCTCGACCTCGGTCGCCACGTGTTCCGGGATGTGGCCTTCGGCGAGCTCGCGATAGTGGGCGGCCGCGTCGGCTCGGCTGGACCGGTGGCGGATCCACGGCGTGGCAGTGCGACCGTGCTCGGCCTCCGGCCAGCCCAGCTTCCAATCGCCCCGCTCCGCATACAGCTCGGAGATGCGCTCGGGGTCGCCCTCGCCGATCCTGCGCAGCAGTTCCTCAACCACGGTGCGCGTGTTTGTAGGTGCGGCTGTAGACATGGCAAACCTCTCCCCTCCTGGTCCGCGTCCTGTCGACGTGGAGAGATCACCGACCTTGTCAGTGCAAGCCGGCCGAGGCGATTACCTCTGGAGTAAGGCAAGCCCATCACCAAGATCCACTTTCGATACACCCCCTAGGCCGGGTAGGAGTCGTGATCAATCTGCGGGATTCGGGGGCGTGATCTGGCGGGACAGTCGGCACACGGCTGCCGATCGCTGTCACAAATCGTGTCGCTGGCTGGTCATTCAGGAGAACGGCATCCCGCAACGGGGTGCCTAGCGACACAGTCCTCACAGAACCGGAGAAATCGTGTTCGCCGCCTACGTCACTGTCACCATCCTCGGCGCGGTCTTCAACGGTGCCGCCGCCGTCACCTACCTGATCGGCCACGAATACCCCAAGACCCAGGCGGACATGAAGGGCATACCCCGGAAGTGGGTACCGGTGCTGGGCATGCTGCTGGCAGCGGGCACCGTGGGGCTGCTGGCCGGGCTCGCCGTGCCGCTCCTGGGGACCCTCGCCGCCTCCGGCCTCGTTCTGTACTTCATCGGCGCAGTCATCGCCCACCTGCGCGTGGGCTCCCGGAACATCGTCGGCGGGATCGTGTTCCTCGCCACCGCGGCGACCGCCCTGACTCTGGGCCTGGCCGACCATGGCCCCTGGTGACCCGCAGGGTTCCAGGTTCCGCACGCTTCACCACAGCGGCCGTCGGATACACGTTCCGAGCCAGCAGAACCAGGATCGATACGGCAAGTCGTTCCAGTCGTCCGAACCTGCGGTCAGCAAGGACGGCCTGAAGAAGTTGGGACGCGAAGTGCGGTTCTGGCGCTTGCACACCCCGTCCTCGCCACCCGCTACGACAAAGCCGCCGAGTCTTAACAGGTAGCCGTCACCCTCGCCTCGCTCCTGATGTGGGCGTGACATTTGAAGACAACTCCTAGGTGTATGAGGGCTGGACGTTGGTGACGCTACCTCGGAGGCGAGATGCGGGCGGCTGGCCGCCGGCGCCGCTGTGCGGCCGGTGATAGTTGTAGTGGATGTTCCAGATGGCGATCGCGGCCGATCGTGCGTTTTCGCTGGTGAATTCCCGAGCGTAGAGCAGCTCTTCGGCCAGGATGCGCTGATAGCGCTCGACCTTCCCGTTGTGGCGGGGCGTGTAGGGCTTGGTCTTCTGGTGTCTGGACTGGTTGCCGACGATCCGGGCGAAGTCGCCGGATCTGTAGCAGGCGCCGTTATCGGTGACGATCCGCTGGATGTGGTCGATGCCGTGGGCAGCGAACCACACCTTCGCTCGGGCGAGGAATGCCGCCGCGGTGGCGCCCTTCTCGTCATCCAGCGGTTCGGTGTAGGCGAGCCGGGAGTGGCCGTCGACGATCGAGTGCAGGTAGACGTACCCGCGCTTCGCCCCGGCCGCCTTCGCCCGACCCGCCGCCTTGGCCTGATCGCTGTTGCGACCGTAGATCCGCCAGCCCCCGCCGTCGGGTATCCGGCCGACTTTCTTCATGTCCAGGTGAGCCATTGTCCCGGCCAGCGGGCAACGATCGTGCCCGGCTTGCGGTTGTTCTCGCCGCTGGGGTCGATGAAGCGTCGCTGGCCGAGCCCGAGATGGCTCAGGTGGCGGCTGACCGTGCGCCGGTTGATGACGATGGCCAGGTCGGCGAGTTCGTCGGTGATGCGTCGGGCGGACCATTTGTGCTCACGCCGCCATGCCTCGATCTGCTGGATCACCTCGGGCGGCGTCGCGGTCGGGCGGTGGTGCGGCGTTGAGGGTCGGTCCTGCAGGCCGGCTTCGCCGTGCCGTCACCATCTGTTGACCCACTTGGACGCGCACGCGCGCGAGATCCCCATCTCGGCGGCGACGTGAGCGATTGGGCGGGTCCGGCATCGAGCAATCAGACGACGCCGGCCCTCGGGACTGAGTGGGGCGTTGCGATGTGCCATGTACGCGTCCGTTCTCGTCGGTGGCGGGGTCACGGCGTCAGACGGTCGCGCTGTGTCTCGCACAGTTCCCAGATGGTGTTGCGAGTGGTTGCGTCCAGGACTGCTTCGGGCCACGGGGTCGGGGTGGCCTTGCTGTTGAAGTAGGTCCCGCTGGTGTCCTGAACCTCGGGACTGGAGGCGAGGTACACGCTGGAGCGCGTGGCCTTGAGCAGCGCGCGATGCCCGTACACGACCGGCATCGCCAAGCGCAGGAGCGGCACGATCGGGCGTGCCAGCGGCGGGTAGGTGCCGATAGTGAGGTTCTTGTTCATCGAGGTGTAGGCGTGCCCGGGGTAGGCGACGTTCAGCGTCACCGGCATCGCCGTGAGTTCCTGGGCGAAGCAGTAGCTCATCGCCATCTGTGCCAGCTTGGTCTGGTTGTAGAACGACAGCCCGACATATGACTTCTCGCCCTGCAGGTTGTTCAGGTCGACCCGTCCCCGCGGGATGCCGCCGGTGATGTTGATGACTCGGGCCGTGCCCGAGGCCGTCAGGGCCGGCATCAGCCAGTGGGTGAGGCAGAACGGCGCGACCACGTTGACCGCGAAGGTGGTCTCGATGCCGTCCTCGGTCAGTTCGCGGTGTGATCGGGTGGCCCCGGCGTTGTTGATCAGCACGTCCACGCCACCGGTTCGGGTGCTGGCCTCCTGGGCGAGGCGATGGACATCGCGGAGCCGGGACATGTCGGCCGTGATCGCCGTGACGTTCTCATTCCCGCTGGAGTGACGGATGTCGCCAACGGCAGCGTCGGCGCGGGTCTTGTCGCGGCCGACGAGGATGACGCCGGCGCCGAGCCCGGCCAGACGTCGCGCGGTCTCCTTGCCGATGCCTCCGGTGCTACCGGTCACCAGCACGGTCTTGCCCTCCATTGCCACCCCTCCACTCTCTCGATATGTCACTTGGTGACACTATAAGCATCGAGTGTCGCAAAGTAGTCTGGGTGCATGGAAGAGGGACTGCGCGAACGGACGCGCCGAGCAGTGCGGGCAGAGCTGGCGGAGGTGGCCATCGGCCTGTTCGCCCGTCGGGGCTTTGACGAGACGACCGTCGAGGACATCGCTCAGGCAGCCGGTATGACCAAGCGCAGCTTCTTCCGGTACTTCCCCACCAAGGAAGACGTCGTCTTCGACGGCGTCGACCTCACCGGGGAGAAGGTGGTAGCTGACATCGCGGCACGACCAGCAGACGAAGATCCTTGGGACTCTCTGCGTCACGTCCTACGGGCGTGGCAGGAAGAGATCCATGCCAGTGAGCGGGTGCTCGATACTCTGCGACTCATCGAAGCCACACCCGCACTGGTCGGACGACTTCACCAACGCAGAGCGGAATGGCGTCGGCGAGTCAGCGACGCGCTCCAAGGTCGGCCAGGGGCCGACATCGACCCATACACCGCGGACCTGCTCACCAATGCCGCCACCGCTGTACTCGACGCCGTGTCCAGTCAGTGGATGCGATCAGACGGGCACGCGAACCGCCCAGCTCTCCTGGACCGGGGGTTCACTCAGATCCACGTAGACCTCAGCACGCGACAGGCGTGAACCCGCGGCGCCCGTCGACCGCCATCAACGTCCGGCCCCGCAACACCTAGGCCGTGTATCGAAAGTGGATCTTGGGCTGTGAATGATCACGGTTCATGGGTCGGGGAGATCTCACGGACGAGCAGTGGGCAGTGCTGGAGCCGCTGTTGCCGAAGGGTGCCAGGGCGGGGCGGCCGCCCGTCTGGCCTCGGCGGCAGCTGATCGACGGCATACGGTTCCGTGTCCGGACCGGGGTTCCGTGGCGGGACGTGCCCGCCGAGTACGGCCCGTGGAACCGGGTCTACGACCTGTTCCGCCGATGGCAGCGGAACGGCGCCTGGCACCGGATCCTCACCCGCCTCCAGTCCCTGGCCGACGCGAAGGGCGCGATCGTCCCGATCGCGTGCGGGCGGACAAGGCGTACGCCTCCCGCAGGAACCGTGCCTACCTGCGGCGCCGCGGGATCCGCTGCACCATCCCCGACAAGGCCGACCAGGCCCGCAACCGCCGGAAGCGCGGTTCCCGCGGTGGCCGGCCGCCGCGCTTCGACCCGGTCGACTACCGCGAACGCCACGCGGTCGAGTGCGGGATCAACCGCCTCAAGAGACACCGCGCTGTCGCAACCCGGTACGACAAACTCGCCGTCCGCTACGAGGCGACCGTGCTGGTCGCGGCCATCAACGAATGGCTGTGATCAGCACGTAGCCACGACTCAAGCCCATACCGCTTTGACCACCGCGTGGCCTGCCGAAGCCGCCTGTCCGTAGAACTCTTGGAGGTTCCTGTGATGTTCGAGGTGCTCCTGCTTGGTCCGGCCGAGGGCGCTGAACCTTGCGTCGACGACGTTCCACAGCTCGTCGAAAGAGACAGTCGTAAGGAAACGCGCGGCCTGTGACACCCCAGACGGCTCCAGAAGCATCAGCGGGGGATCGGAGGGATCGGCGTCAGCGCTGTGGGGTACCGGGCGGCCGCCGTAGATCGGCAAATTCCAGGGCTCGTCGGCGTCTGTATAGAGGGCATCGGCGGCTGCGTAGAGGTCGTTTACAGCGTCCCAGCCCTTGTTGATCGAGTGGGCGATGCCTGCGGTGTACTCGGCGTCGTCGTTTTCCCAAGCCTCAGACATGAACGCGGCGAGCCAGGTGTGGTCATCCCGGATCTCGGACTCAGCCACGGCACGAAAGTGCAGGTAGATGCTCACTACGACGAATCCCTCAGCTCCACGACCCACCTGTCAGGCCGAACGGACAGAACCTACTTGAGGGCACTGACAGCCACGTGCCGTCGAAATCGGCTCGCGGTGTTCAGCAGAACTCTTTCGATACACGGCCTAGGACTCTCCAAGGTGCCTCTGCCTGGGTAAGGAACTCCTGGGCAGAGGCCAGCAGTCGGTCGAAGGTTCTGTCCGCGGACCAGTGGGCGAACCGGCCATGCACCGCCTGCCACAGACCTGAACCGCTCGGGTAGATACCTCCAGGGGCACCCCGGTCCGGAACTTGAAGGCGATGCCTTCCAGCACCTGGCGGTGATCTCACGGCGCTTCTTGTTCGGCTGGTCGGCCTCGTTCTTCCGCGCGCGTACGCGATGAGCGCGGGCCCGAAGAACAGGCTGAGCGGGTTGATGCCGGAAGCGCGGGCCGCGTTGAGCAGGTAGCCGTCGCAGTCGCCCTCTGCGGCGGGTACACCGGAACCCGGTGCCCTATGCAGCCCGCGCGGTAGGCATGCCGTGGAGCACCGCATGGCAACCTCGCGCCGGCCCATGTGTTGTGGTCGGCCAGGATCAGGAGCGGGCCGCTATCTGAGGGAGATTGAGCAGGTTCTGCGGTGGCGGGGTGTGTCCCGATAGGGGCCTGCCGATCACTACGGCCTACTCACGTACCTGACCGCCTGACGCGGCCCGGTACCGGCAGCACAGCGACACGTCATCGGACGGGAAGGGGAAACAGGCTTAGCCAGTCCGACCAAGTTCAGAACGGCTCGGAGATGCGGCGTCGTTCGCCGCTTCACACGAGCTACCCC
>NZ_JAAAHS010000112.1 GCF_009908195.1 Streptomyces boluensis
GGGTGGTTTTGGTGGAGGGCCCGGCCGCCCCGGAGGGGGTGGTGGCTTCGAGCGGGGCGGCGTGAGGGCGGCCCCCTTCGGCGGGCGGGTGCGCCGGAGCGCGCCGAGGCACCCCTTTAGAGCACGAAACGCACCGGTGTGCCCGGTACCGCCTGGGCCGCCGCCCACAGGTCGGCCTCCCGGACCACGGCCACCACCGGGTAGCCGCCGGTCGTCGGGTGGTCGGCGAGGAACACCACGGGGCGGCCGTCCGGCGGGACCTGTACGGCTCCCGACACCAGGCCCTCGCTGGGGAGTTCACCCGGGATCGCGCGCTCCAGGGGTGGTCCTTCGGTGCGCAGGCCGATGCGGTTGCTCGCCGGGGACACCCGGTACGCGCGCGTGGTGAGCGTTTTCAGCGCCTCGTGCGTGCACCAGTCGGCGCGCGGTCCGAGGGTGACCCGGAGGACGAGTTCCACGGGTGGCCGCGGCTGCGGGGCGGTGTCCACGCGCGCGTACGGGCCGCCGGCCACCCCGAGGGGCAGCACCGTGCCGTCGGCGAGAGGGGCGGGGCCGAGCCCGGAGAGCAGGTCGGTGGAGCGGCTGCCGAGCACGGGTTCGGCCGCGACACCGCCGCTCAGCGCCACGTACGACCGCACACCCGCGCGGGCGTGGCCGATGTCGAGGAGCGCGCCCGCGGGGACCCGTACGGGGGCGCCCCAGGCGGCGGGCCGGCCGTCGACCGTGACGGAGCAGTGCGCGCCCGTGACGGCGGCGGTGAGGGTGCGGCGCGGGCGCAGCGCGCAGCCGGTGAGGGTGGTCTCCAGGACCGCCGCCGAAGTCCCGTTGCCGACCAGGCGGTTGGCGAGCAGGGCCGCGGGCCGGTCGAGGGCGCCGGAGCGCGGCACCCCGAGGTGGGCGTGGCCGGGCCTGCCCAGGTCCTGGACGGTGGTGAGGGCCCCCGCGCGGATCACGGCGACAGCGCTGTCCGTCATGGCCGTACCGCCGGTCCCGCCGGTACGAACCGGACCCGGGTGCCGGGGGCGAGCAGGGCGGCCGGCACGCGCGTGTGGTCCCAGAGGACCGCGTCCGTGGTGCCGATCAACTGCCAGCCGCCGGGCGACGACCGCGGATACACCCCGGTGTACGGGCCCGCGAGGGCGACCGAACCCGGCGGCACAGAAGTGCGCGGCGTGGCCCTGCGCGGTGTCGCGTACCGCTCGGGAAGTCCGGTCAGGTAGCCGAAGCCGGGCGCGAACCCGCAGAAGGCGACGCGGAATTCGGTCGCCGCGTGGATCCGGGCGACCTCGTCGACGGGCACCCCCCACAGGGCGGCGACCTCCGCCAGGTCGGGCCCGTCGTAGCGCACCGGGAGTTCGACCGTGTCCCGCGCGGGTGCCGGTTGTGCGGGCACGTCCCAGGAGGGGAGGTCGGCGGCGAGCGCACGGGGATCGTGCACGCCGTCCAGGAGCACGGTGCGGGCGGCGGGCACGATCTCCCGTACCGGAGGCAGGGAGCCCGCCTCGCGGCGCTCCAGGAGCGCCGCGTGCAGGGCCTCGACGGCGCTGCCGGAGTCCAGTTCGACGAGGAGCGCGTGCTCGCCGACGAGCCGGGTCGTGAGCCGGGGGCGGTCAGCGGCGCCGTGAGCGGCCGCCCGGCCGCCGTCCGGGCCCGTGTGCGCAGCGCTCATGCGAAGGCCCGTACGTCGACCTGGGCGGCCTCCAGGCGGGCGCGGACCTCGCGGGCCAGGGCCACCGCGCCCGGGGTGTCGCCGTGCAGGCACAGCGAGCGTGCCCGTACCTCGACCCGCTGCCCGGAGAGCGAGTCGACCGTGCCGTGCCGGGCGAGGCCCAGGGAGCGGGCGACGACCTCGTCGGGCGCGGTCACGACGGCACCCACGCGTGCGCGCGGCACCAGCGTGCCCTCGTCGGTGTAGGCGCGGTCCGCGAACGCCTCGGTGACCGTCGGGAGGCCCGCCCTGTCCGCCACGTCGAGGAAGCGGGAACCGGGCAGGCCGAGCACCGGGAGCCGCCCGCCCGCGAGGAGCACACCGTCGACGACCGCCGCGGCCTGCTCCTCGTCGCGCACGATCCGGTTGTAGAGCGCGCCGTGCGGCTTCACGTACGCCACGCGCGTGCCCGCCGCTCTGGCGAACACCTCCAAGGCGCCGATCTGGTACGCGACTTCGGCGGTCAGCTCGTCGGCGGGGACGTCCATCGCGCGGCGCCCGAACCCGGCCAGGTCGCGGTACGACACCTGGGCGCCGATCCGCACCCCGCGCGTGGCGGCGAGTTCGCACACCCGGCGCATGGTGGCGGCGTCCCCGGCGTGGAAGCCGCAGGCCACGTTGGCGCTGGTGACGACGGAGAGCAATTGCTCGTCGTCGGTCAGCCGCCAGCGCCCGAAGCCCTCACCGAGGTCGGCGTTGAGGTCGATGACTACCTGGCTCATGTGCGTACGTACGTCCTTGGGAGAGGGGGTTTTCAGGGGTGGGCCGAGGGTGCGCGGAACTGACCGGTCTTCCGGGAGATCGTGCTCCACAGGGAGGGCGAACAGGTCCTCCCTGTGCGGGATTTCACGCGATCCCACCGAGCGGGCTCAGCGGATCTCAGAGCACGCGATGGTGCTCGTCGCGGGCGTCCGTGATGAACATCTGTCCCGGTGCGTGGGTGATCGCGAACGGTGGCCGGGACGCCGTCACCACCGTCTGCGGTGTCACTCCGCAGGCCCAGAAGACCGGGATCTCGCCCGGCTCCACGGTGACGGCGTCGCCGAAGTCGGGCCGGTCGAGGTCCGCGATGCCGAGCGTCGCGGGATCGCCGCAGTGCACCGGGCTGCCGTGGAACGACGGGTAGAGCGCGGTCTCCCGGATCGCGGTGTCGAGCCGGTCCGGCGGCACCGGGCGCATGGAGACCACCATCCGGCCGTGCAGCCGCCCCGCCGGACGGCACGGCCGTTCCGTCACGTACATGGGCACGTTCCTGCCCTCCTCGATATGGCGTACCGGCACGCCCGCCGCGATCAGGGCCGCCTCGAACGTGAAGCTGCACCCCAGCAGGAACGCCACCAGGTCGTCGCGCCAGTACCCGGTGACATCGGTGGGCTCCGCGACGAGCTCACCGTGCTCCCAGACCCGGTAGCCGGGCAGGTCGGTACGGAGGTCGGCGCCCGGCGCGAGCGGCGTGGTCCAGGCGCCCGCGTCGGTGACGTCGAGTACCGGGCAGGGCTTGGGGTTGCGCTGGCAGAACAGCAGCATGTCGTACGCCAGGGCGGCCGGGACGGCGATCAGGTTCGCCTGCGTGTGGCCGGGGGCGAGGCCCGCCGTGGGGCCGTTCGCCCCGGCCCGGAACCTCGCGCGTGCCGCCCTCGGTGGCAGGCACGCGCGCGTGGAGCTCACAGCAGCTCCTTGCCGCGGGTCTCGGGCAGCCCGAACAGGGCGAGCACCGCGATGCCGTAGGCAAGGGCGCCGAAGACCAGCGCACCGCCGACGCCCCAGCTCTCGGCGAGAAAGCCCACCAGGGTGGGGAACAGGGCGCCCACACCACGGCCCGCGTTGTACGTGAAGCCCTGCCCGGTGCCGCGTACCGCCGTCGGGTAGAGCTCGCTGAGGAAGGAGCCGAAGCCGCTGAAAATGGCCGACATACAGAAGCCGAGCGGGAAACTCACCACAAGGAGTGTGGTGTTGGAGCCCTCCGGGATGTTCGCGAAGGCCAGGATGCACAGCGCGGAGAGGAACGCGAACAGCGCGATGTTCTTCTTGCGGCCCAGTACGTCCGTGAGATAGCCGCCCGCCAGGTAGCCGATGAAGGCACCGGAGATGAGCACCGCGAGATAGCCGCCGGTGCCGACCACGGACAGGCCGCGCTCGGTCTTGAGGTAGGTCGGGATCCAGGTGGACAGCGTGTAGTAGCCGCCCTGCACACCGGTCGAGAGCAGGCCGGCGAAGAGCGTGGTGCGCAGCAGCCCCGGCTTGAAGATGGCCGAGAACGAGCCCTTGTCGCGGCTCTGCCGGCGCGCTTCCGCGGCTTCGGGGGCGTCGCTGACGTTGCGCCGTACGTAGATCACGAGCAGGGCGGGCAGGGCGCCGGTGAAGAACATCACGCGCCAGGCCATGTCCTCGTCGAGGAACTGGAACACCAGGGTGTACACGATCACCGCGAGCCCCCAGCCGACCGCCCAGGCGCTCTGGATGCCGCCCAGGGTGCGGCCGCGGTGCTTGGCCGTGGAGTACTCGGCGACCAGGATCGCGCCGACCGCCCACTCGCCGCCGAAACCGAGTCCCTGGAGGGCGCGGAACAGCAGCAGCGTCTCGTAGTTGGGCGCGAAGCCGCACAGCACGGTGAAGACGGCGTACGTGATCACCGTGATCATCAGCGCCTTGACCCGGCCGACCCGGTCGGCGAGCACGCCCGCGAGTGCGCCGCCGATCGCCGAGACCACCAGCGTGACGGTGGTGAACAGGCCGGTCTGGCCGCTGTTCAGGGAGAAGTACGCGGAGATCGCCACCATGCTCAGGGGCAGCGTGAAGTAGTCGTACGAGTCGAGGGCGTAGCCGCCGAAGGCCCCGGCGAAGGCCCGGCGTCCGCGTGGGCCGAGGGCGCGCAGCCAGGCGAACGCGCCGGTGTCGTCCGCCGGTTGGCCGTTCTGCGGAGCCTGAGCGGACTCTGCGGCAGGTGGGGTCTGTGGGTCTTGTGCTGTGCGCTGGGGCTGAGGGGTCGTACTCATCCGGCACCTCGCGGGGAGTGGGAGAGGGCGCTTCCAGGGGTGTGCGGGTTTCGCGTTCCGAGCACCGTAGGGGATTGTTCAACAATCCCTCAATACCCGTGTTGTTTCGTTCTGGTATCTGCGCTTGAATTCCGTCATGAGCGGCCTGGTGGACGACCGATGAGCGAACTCGTGGACGACCGTGCGCTCCTGGGGCGCACGAGCACGGCGGAGCGGGTGGCCGACATCCTGCGGAGCCGGATCGCGGACGGGTACTTCCCGCCCGGCGAGCGGCTCTCGGAGGAGAGCATCGGCTCGGCGCTCAAGGTCTCGCGCAACACCCTGAGGGAGGCCTTCCGCCTCCTCACGCACGAACGGCTCCTGACGCACGAGCTCAACCGCGGTGTGTTCGTACGGGTGTTGGCGGTCGAGGACGTCGAGGACATCTTCCGCACCCGCAGGCTCGTCGAGTGCGCCGTGGTGCGCGGCCTGGGGCGCCCGCCGTTCGCGCTCGACGGCCTCGCGGAGGCCGTCGAGGACGGTCAGCGGGCGGCGCGGGCGCAGGACTGGAAGGGCGTCGGCACCGCCAACATCCACTTCCACGGCGCGCTCGTGGCGCTCGCCGGGAGCGCGCGCACGGACGAGCTGATGCGCAGCGTCTTCGCCGAACTGCGGCTGGTCTTCCACGTCGTGGACGACCCGCGCCGCCTGCACGAGCCGTATCTCGTACGCAACCGCGAGATCCTCGAAACCCTCAGGTCCGGCGACCGGCCGGCCGCCGAGCGGCTCCTCGCCGGGTACCTCGACGACTCGCGGCGCGGCATGATCGAGGCGTACGAGGCGGGGCTCGGCGGCGCGGAACAGGGCTGAGCGGAACAGGGCCGAGCGGGCCCGAGGTCGCGACCTCATCGCGGTCACCGCGAGTGATCGTGCCGTGACCCCAACTCCCGTACGAATCGGGCAAAACGGATGGATGGCGGGCTCTGGACCCGTCTCATCTGCGTCGTTTCGGCCGTTGTCAGTGGGACCGCCTAATCTTGCCGACGTGACTGCACCTGCCCCGGCCAACGCCGTACCTTCCCCGGCTCCGGGCCCGGCCGCCGACGAGGGCCTGGCCCGGCGCCTGCGCGCCCTGGCCTGCACGGCCCCGCTGCACGACCTCGACACCCGCAAGGCCAACCTCGCGGGCGAGTACTCGGTGTACGCGATGGCGGAAGTGGCCCTCTCCGCGATCGACCTGGTCACGCTGAACATGGACTTCGACACCGGCGCGGACCACGACCAGATAGTGGCCAGACTGGTGCCCAGGATCGCCGCTCAGGCCCCCCGCCGCCCTGCCGCGGAGCACGAGCGGGTGGCCCGCTGGGTCCTGGAGAACCTCATCAACGTCGGCAGCGTCGACCGTGGCTTCCGCGCGGTGTACGGCACGTTCGGCCCCGACGGCAGCTATGTGCGCAGGGACTACGACTTCAAGCTGATCGAAGAGGTCCCCGGGTACGGCGGCGGTGTCTACCTGCGCACCACCGACGAAGCGGTCAACGTCCTGGTGGGCGCCCTCGACACCGACGTCACCAGCGCGCAGATCGCCGCCGAGGTGAAGCTGGAGGTGCTGATCCGCCGAGGCCGCCTCGCCGACGCCCAACTCGCCGCCGAACAGGCCCGGTACCGCACGGTGCAGTACTCCGAGACGCTCCGCCGCGCCCTGGACGCGACCCGGCGCAACGTCCGCGCGGTCGACTGGCTGGAAGCCGTCCCCGACATGATCGCCGAGGCCCTCGACCACGTCGCCGACCGGTACCGCCACGAGAACGCCATCCTGACCAACATCCGCAAGGCCCGCGACGAAGCCGAGGACCAGGAGCACAAGCGCCGCGCCGCCGAGCTCGTCGACATCGTCAAGGACTGCATCCGGCGCCACACCCAGCTCCAGTCCCGACTCCTCGAAGCGGGCCCGCTGTTCCGCGCCGAACAGGACCGGCAGGCCTTCGCACCCCCCGCCGCCCGCGCCGGACTCGACCTCTACGGCCAGCTCGTCGCCCCCGTCCTGCCGCTCCCCGTCGAGCAGGCGCTGCGCGTCACCGACGCGTTCTTCGCGCGTGGCGCCGGGCTGCGCACCCCCTCGGCGGTGCGCGTCGGCGACCTCGTCGACCTGCTGCTCACCCCGCCCCTCGAGCGCGAGCACCTGGGCGCCGTGATGCCCGAGCCCGACCTCGTCGCCACCCCCGACGACAGCCGGTTCAGCGAGGAGCAGTTGGCTGCCGCCATGGAGTTGCTCGACCTGGAGCATGACGCTCCGCGGCGTTTGTCGGGGCTGCTCGCCGAAGCGCGGAAACGTGATCCCGAACTGCCTTATTTGGTGGCACTGTTGGCAGTCCACGCCGCGAGTCCGCCCGTCGGCACCGCGTACCGGCAGGGCGAGCCGAAGCTCTTGTTCGCCGTGGACGACGGAATGGAGCTGGACGACCGAGAGTTCGGGGGCGCCGACCTCATCGTGGGGACCGCGCTTCTTGACGCGGTGGGGATGGCGGCGGACCGGGCGGAGGCGACCTGATGGTGTCCTTCCCCAGGCCCGCCCTTTCCCGTAACCGGGCCTCCGCCCCGGACCCCGATCGCCCTTCGGGCTCGTCCTCAAACGCCGGACGGGCTGACATGCACGAGGAGCAGTACCCGTGAACGACCACCACCCGGACGCCGCCCCCTGGGGCGAGCCCGACGCGCGCCCCGCGCCGGTCACCCCCGCCGACGCCGCCGACGCCGCCCGGCTCGTGTCCTTCGGGCTGCAGCCGAAACTGCAACCCGCGCGGGACACCGAATACACCGAACTGCTGCGCCGGTACCGCGAGGACGCGCCCTTCGCGCGGATCGCCGACGCCGTCGCCACCGGGCTCGGCCTGGTCGTCCTGGAGGTGTCACCGCGCGCGGGCATGGCCGTCACCGCCGCCGAGGACTCCGTCTTCGCCGTCCGCATGGGCGACTACGCGCGCCGCGCCTCGTCCGACGCGGGCGACCGCTTCCTGCACGGCCTCGCACACCTCGCGGTCGCCGCGATGGCCTTCCCGCGCCCGGAGGACCTCGCCGACGACGGCTACATCGGCCGGGTCACGGTCAACGGCGTGGACGCGTTCGTGCGCCAGGCCTGCCGCCGCCTCGAGGAGCGGGCCGAGGAGCACGGCGAGAACACCGACCCGGCCAGTGACGCGCCGGGCCTCGAAGCCGCCTGGCGGATCTGGGCGCGGCGCAGCTCCACCGGCGCCACCAAGGACGCCCGCCGGCTCGCCGGATCCACCACCGGCATCGTCGCCAAGGCCGTCGCGTTCCTCACCGACTCCGGGTTCCTGCAGCGCACCGGGGACGACTCCGGAGGCACGTACCGCACCACCGCCCGCTACCAGTTGCAGGTGCGCGACATGGCGGGCAGCGCCGCCATGGCCGAACTCCTCGACCTCGGCGTCGTCCCCGTGACCGACGGCAGCGCCAGCCTCCTGCCCGCAGAGGCGGACGGGGACCTGGAACTGGCGGCCGGGGCGGGACTGCCCTTCCACGCCTCCGAGCGGCCTTAGGCCGTGTCCGTAAAGTCTCTCCCCCAGCCTCCGGCCGGGAGGTGCCCCCAGCCCCGCGACGCCTGGCACGCTCCCCCAGCCTTCGGCCGGGGGGACCCCCACTCGCCGCACCGGGCACACACCCAAGTACGCCCAGTACGAGGGCGTCTGCCCGGCACGCCGAGAGCACGCACCAGACCCCGCAGGGCCCGCCCTCCGGGCGAACGACGAGACTTTACGGACACGACCTAGGGCGCCCTGGGCAGCCCGCGCACTGGGTAGCCCGCCCACCCCGCACGCCATCACACTCCGCACGCATTCAGACTTACGACGAGAGTCCGCCGCCATGTACGAGCTGTCCCGGGTCCGCCTCTACTCCATCGGACCAGCAGGTGCGCGCTACGCCGACACCGTGCTCGACCTGCGCGGAGTCGGTGCCGAGGTGCCCGATCCCGCGCCGACGCAGGCGGAGTTCTTCGCGGACGAGCCGTCCGGGCCGCCGCGCCGCCCCGCCCCCGCGGGCGTGCTCTTCCTGGAGAACGGCGGCGGCAAGTCCGTTCTGCTCAAGCTGATCTTCTCGGTGATGCTGCCGGGCCACCGCAACACCCTGGGCGGCGCCAGCTCCGGCGTGCTGCGCAAGTTCCTGCTCGCGGACGACTGCGGGCACGTCGCCCTCGAGTGGCAGCACACCCTCACCGGTGAGTGCGTCGTCGTCGGCAAGGTCAGCGAGTGGCGCGGACGGCAAGTGTCCAACGACCCGCGGAAGTTCGCCGAGGCCTGGTACTCCTTCCGGCCCGGCCCCGGCCTCGCCCTCGACAACCTGCCGGTGGCCGAGGCGACCGCGATGCGCACCGCCGCCGAGGGCGCCTCCGGCGCGCAGGGGCGCCGCCGCACCATGAAGGGCTTCCGGGACGCCCTCACCGAGGCGGGCAAGGCGTACCCGCACCTGGAGGTGCACTGGGAGGAGATCCACGACCGCTGGAACGAACACCTCGGTGACCTGGGTCTCGACCCCGAACTCTTCCGGTACCAGCGGGAGATGAACGCCGACGAGGGCGAGGCCGCCGGTCTCTTCGCGGTCAAGAAGGACTCCGACTTCACCGACCTGCTGCTCCGCGCGGTCACCGACACCCGGGACACGGACGGCCTCGCCGACCTGGTCAGCGGTTTCGGCAACAAGCTGGGACGGCGCGCCGAACTCATCGCCGAGCGGGACTTCACGGCCGGCTCCGTCGACCTGCTCGGACGGATCGTCGAGGGCGCCGACGTACGGGCACGCGCGCGTGATGTGCACACGGGCGCCGAGCGGCGTACGCGCACCCTCGCCCGCCGCCTCTCCGCCCGCGCCGCCGACGAGCGCGGCCGGGCCGCCGACCTCGCCGAGCGCGTCACGGCCGCCGCCCACACCGTCACCGAGGCCGAGCGGCGGCGCACCCACAGCGCGGACATCGCGGCCGAACTGGCGTACCGCAACGCCTCGTTGGCGCTCACCGCGGCGGAGAAGGCCGCCGCCGCCCAGAAGCGGGAGCTGGCCGACGCCCGCACCCTGCACTCCGCCTGGCAGGCCGCCGAGGCCGTCCTGCGCCACCGGGCCGCCGCCGACCGCTCCACGCGCGTGGCCGCCGCGATCCTCGAGGCCGAGCGGGACGCCGCGCCCGCCCTCGCCGCCCGCGCCAAGGCCGCCTCCGAACTCGTCCGCGCCCTGCACGCGGCGGCCGCGGAGGGCGAGCGGCAGGCCGACGAGGAGGAGCAGCGCTCCGCCGCGCTCCAGGAGGCCGGCGAGACCGCGCACCGCGACGCCACCGCCGCCGCCACCGAGGCCCAGCGCGCCCGCAGCGAGGCGGGCCACCTGCGCCAGCGGCTCACCGAGGTCGAGCAGGAGACCGCCGAGGCCGTCCGGGCCGGCTGGCTCGACGACGCCGCGCCCGACGCCGACCCGGCCCGTGCCGCGCTCGCCGCGAGCGACGCCGAGAAAAGCGCGGTCGCCGCCTGGGACACCGCACGGGACAGCGCGCGCGGCGCCGCCGAACGCGCCAAGGAAGCGGCCTCCGTCGAGGCCCGCGCCGAGCTCACCGCGGCCCGCGCCGCCGACGCCGCCGAGGCCGCGGAGCACGCCTGGGACGCCGACCGCGCGGCCGCACAGTCACTCGCCGCCGAGGAACGGCTCGCCGAACTGCTCGGCCTGCCACAAGGTTCACAGGGCTCACAAGGTCCACAGGGCTCACCGGGCACACCGGGTTCACAGGGCTCGGAAGGATCGAACGGCTCGCACGGTGCCGGTACGCGAGACGGTGACCCCGCAGGTCAGGACCGCGAAACTGCCCTCACCTCCGAGGAGTTGGACCGTTTCGCCGACGAGCTGAAGGAACTCCTGGAGCAGGGCGTCGGCAGCGCCGAGCGGCAGCTGTTCGACCTGCGCACCGCCGCCGCCGACGACGCCCGCATCCTCGGCGCGCTCGGTGACGGCGGACTGCTCCCGCCAGGACCCGACGTCCTCGCCACCGTCGAGTACCTGGGCGAGCACGGCATCCCCGCCCTGCCCGGCTGGCGCTACCTCGCCCAGGCCGTCGACCCGGCCGACCACGCGCGGGTGCTCGCCGCCCGGCCCGAACTGGTCGACGGCGTGGTCATCACCGACCCCGCAACCCACGCGCGCGCCCGCGAAGTGCTCGACGGCGCCGCCCTGTTGCCCCGCTCCGCCGTGGCCGTCGGCACCGCGGCCGCGCTGATCGCGCCCGCGCCCGCCCCGGAGGCGAGCGGCGCCGCGCAGCCGGACGTGTTCCTCGTACCGCCGAACCCGGCCATGCACGACGAGCACGCCGCCGACGAGGAGCGGCAGGCCCTGCGCAGCCGCGCGGCCGCGCGCGACGAGGAGATCCGGCAGCTCGCCACCCGCCTCGGCAAG
The DNA here is from genome assembly GCF_009908195.1 of Streptomyces boluensis. Lineage (GTDB taxonomy): Bacteria > Actinomycetota > Actinomycetes > Streptomycetales > Streptomycetaceae > Streptomyces > Streptomyces boluensis. Next base: position 11,128 of record NZ_JAAAHS010000112.1, read on the forward strand.
GACCGTGAGCTCGCCGCGCGGCTCTCCTCCTGGCGCGCGGGCTGCCCCGCCGGCCGCCTGGGCGAGCTGGCCGAAGCCGCCCGCGCCGCCCGCGCCTTCGCCGAGGAGGCCGAAGCGGAGCTGGCGGAGGCCCGTACCGTACGCGCGGAGGCGGACGAGGTCACCGCCGAGGCCGCGCGGGTCCGCGACGAGCGGCAGGAGGCCGCGCAGCGCGCCCGGCGCGTCGCCGACGCACTCGCCGGGCTCGCCTACCGGCTCCGCGAGCGCGCCGCCTGGCAGGCCCGGCTCCGTGAACTCGCCGACGAGGCAGTGGAGTCCGAGGCCAGGGCGCAGACCTGCCTGGAGCGGGCCCGCGCCGCCGACGAGGACCGGCGGGCCGCCCAGCGCGCCGCCGACGACGCGCACCGCACCGCCCGCGCGCTGCGTGCCGAGCGCGCCGAGATCGCGGGCGCCCCCGAGGAGGACGCGTCCCGGAGCACCCCGCCGAAGGCCCCGCTCGCCGCGCTGCGCGAGTCGTACCGAGCGGCGTCCCAGCTGTACGAGAAGGTCGGCGTCGGCGCCGACCTGCGCGCCGACCAGGCCCGTGCCGAGGGCGACGAGAGCGCCGCCCTCGCCGAGCTCGACCGGCTCAGCAACAAGGTGCGCACCCGTGCCGCCCAGCTCCTCGAGGGCACCGACGGCGCCGACGGGCCGTCCCGGCAGGCCGCGGCGGGCCGCGCCGAGTCGCTCGTACAGATGCTGGAGACGCGGGCCTCGGCCGCGAGTGAGCAGTTGGGCCGGCTGCGCGGCGAGGCCGAGCGGCACGCGCCCGAGGAGGGCGACGCGCACACCGAGCTGCCGGACGACCTGGTGCCGTCCGACGCCGAGCACGCCCAGACCCTGCTGCGTACGGCCGCCGCCGAACTCTCCGCCCGCACCGAGGCGTTGACCGTGGCCAAGGACGCGCACACCGAGCTGCTGCACGCCCACCGCACCGCCGAGGACGGCGCGGGCGGCTTCGACGAGACGGCCGCGCTGCTGCGGGACCTGCTGCGCGATCACCACGACGACGCGGCCGGGGAAGGCGCCGAGCGGCCCGATCCGTACCCCGGAGGCCTGGAGGAGGCCCGGCAGTCCGCCGCCGAGGCCCGCCGCTCGCTGCGCGGCTGCGCCGCCGACCTGTCGGCCGCGGAGGCCACCGTCCGCGAGGCGAGCGACGTGCTGGTACGGCACGCCAACTCCACCCGGTACGAGCAGGTGCGCACCCCCGCCCGCCAGCAGATCCGGGAGCTGCCCGCCGCCGCCCTGCCGGAGCACGCCGCGAAGTGGGCCGAGGCGTTCGCGCCCCGACTGCGGGTCCTCACCGACGAGTTGGAGCAGTTGGAGCGCAACCGCGACTCGATCGTGGACCGGCTGCGCGGCCTGGTGGAGTCGGCGCTGACCACGCTCCGCTCGGCGCAGCGCCTCTCCCGGCTCCCGGAGGGCCTGGGTGAGTGGTCGGGCCAGGAGTTCCTGCGGATCCGCTTCGACGAGCCGGACCAGGCGACCCTGGCCGAGCGCCTCGGCGAGGTCGTCGACGAGGCGACCCGCGCCGCGGTGAAGAAGAACTCCGACCTGCGGCGCGACGGAATGTCCCTGCTGCTGCGGGGAGTTCAGGCCGCGATCGAGCCGCGCGGCGTGGCCGTGGAGATCCTGAAGCCGGACGCGGTGCTGCGCGCCGAGCGCGTCCCGGTCGGGCAGATGGGCGATGTGTTCTCCGGCGGCCAGTTGCTCACCGCGGCCATCGCGCTGTACTGCACGATGGCGGCGCTGCGCTCCAACGACCGCGGCCGCGACAAGCACCGGCACGCGGGCACCCTGTTCCTCGACAATCCGATCGGCCGCGCCAACGCCACGTACCTCCTGGAGCTGCAGCGTGCCGTGTCCGACGCGCTCGGCGTCCAACTCCTGTACACCACGGGCCTCTTCGACACGACGGCGCTGGCCGAGTTCCCGCTGGTCATCCGCTTGCGGAACGACGCTGACCTGCGGGCGGGGCTGAAGTACATCAGCGTCGAGGAGCACCTGCGTCCGGGCCTGCCGCAGCAGGACCCGGACGGTGAGACGGTGCACGGCGAGATCACCGCGACCCGGATGTTCAAGCGTCCGGCGGAGGTCGGTGAGTAGCCCTCCGGGGGCAGCGGCGGAGGCGTACGAGAGGGCTGGAAGGCCACTGTTGCGTATTGCGCGCCGTGTTGTGCGATGTGGAACATGGCAAGGTCGGCGCGTGGGACGCACGCCCGGCCGGTCGGTCAGGGCCGGAGGAGACGTGCGAGCGGTGTCCGGATGTCCGCGGGATGAAGGTTGAGGCGTTCGAACTCTTCCGCGGGTGCCCACATGAGTTCAAAACTGTTGTCCGGGCCGTGCGCCCGCGCTTCATCGCCGGACAGGGCCGGGGTGCCGCTGACGTCTGCCATGAGGAAGTACGAGGCCGGCCGGCCGTTATGGCGCCCGGTCCAGGCCAGCCGGTCGATCCGTGTTCAGCCGGCGGCTGAGGCTGAGGGTTGCGTAGAGCTGAGGGCTGCGGAGAGGGGTCGTGGCCGGGGCGGGGTACGGCGACGCGGGGCCCGGATCCCTCCCGGCCCGGCGTCCAGCCGACGCTCCCTCAGAAGCCGTAGCCCATACGTCTCGACAGGTCACCCGCGACGACGACGGCCCGCTTGGCCAGCTCGCCCAGGCGGTCCTCGGTGAGGCGGTAGACCGGACCGGACACGCTGAGCGCCCCGATCACCTTGCCGTCGTGCGCGCGCACTGGGGCCGCGACCGCGGTGAGGCCGACCTCCAACTCCTCGAGGGCGCGGGCGTAACCCTGCTCCACCACCGTGTCCAGCTCCGCGCGCAGCGGCACCGTGCCGGTCACCGTGTGCTCGGTGAACCGGGGCAGGCTGCGCGCGAGCAGGCCCTCGCGCAGCGCCTGCGGCAGGTGCGCGAGCAGCACCTTCCCGCTGGACGTGGCGTGCAGCGGGGTTCGCCTGCCGAGCCAGTTCTGCGCGGTCACCGAGGCCGAGCCGCGGGCCTGCATGATGTTGACCGCGGCGTCGTCGTCGAGGACCGCGATGTTCACCGTCTCGCCCAGCTCGTCGGCGAGTTCACGGCAGACCGGCGCGCCCTCCTGAGAGATGTCCAGGCGTACGGCGGCCGCCCCGGCCAGGCGCAGCACGCCGGCCCCCAGGTAGTACTTGCCGCGGTCCGCCGACTGGGACACGAGCCCGCGGTTCTCCAGGACGCCGAGCAGCCGGAACGCCGTCGAGCGGTGCACCTCGAGCTCGTCGGCGATCTCGGAGACCGCCGCCTCGCCGTGCTGGGCGAGGATCTCTAGGACGCTCACCGCGCGGTCCACGGACTGCACCGCGCTCGCGCTGCCCCGGCTCGGCCGCTCGGTCGCGGCCTCCGAACTCGCCCGCTTCTTCGGAGCCTTGGGTTCCTCCTGATTTTCCTCAACTTTCCGGAGCGCGTCTGGTGCCCGCCCTTCCTGCCCGTCCTCGCTGGTCGGAGCCTTTTTCCGTGTGCCGGTCATGGGTCTGATCTCACCACCTGGCGGCCTGGTCAGCGCCGCATCTGCGGGAAGCGCTTGACGTGGCTGGCTTCCCGCCCGGATTCTGTTGCGTATGGCGCTCCACGGAGCGCTATACGCAACACGATGTTACCGAACGGTCGTACCTCCCGTGCGTCCCTCAACGCATCAAGTTCCTTGCGGTCCAGGGTCGTGCACCGCGCTGCACTCCGGTGCAGTGCACCCGAAGTCCACCCCATGCGTCCACACCGTGCTTTCACAGGGGGGCCCGTGATTCCCGTCTGCCGCCTCGAAGACCTGCCCGCAGGAGAGGCCGTCCGCCTCGACCTCACCCCGCCCGTCGCCGTGTTCAACGCGGACGGCGAGCTGTACGCCATCGACGACACCTGCTCCCACCAGGACGCCTCGCTCTCCGAGGGCTGGCTCGAGGGCTGCCAGGTCGAATGCCCGCTGCACGCCGCCTCGTTCGACCTGCGCACCGGCATGCCCACCTGCCTGCCGGCCCGCCGCCCGGTCCGCACCCACCAGGTGTCCGTGGTCGAGGGCATGGTCTACGTCCACACCACCGCCGACGTCTTCGCGCAGGTACCGGCGGACGCCGTCGCCCACGCGGCCGCCGACGCCTACGCCCGTACCGCCGTCGAGGAGGGCAGCGCCGCATGAGGACCGTCACCGTCGTGGGGGCCTCCCTGGCCGGGCTCTCCGCGGCGCGCGCCCTGCGCGCCGAGGGCTTCGACGGGCGGCTCGTCGTCATCGGCGCCGAGCAGCACCTGCCGTACGACCGCCCGCCGCTGTCCAAGGAGTTCCTCACCGGCAAGGCCGACGAGAGCCAACTCGCCCTGTCCGACGACGAGGAGCGGGCCGAGCTCGACGCCGAGTGGCTGCTCGGCGTACGCGCCACCGGCCTGGACGCGCGAGGGCGCACTGTCGTCCTCGCGGACGGCCGCACCGTCGCCTCCGACGGTGTCGTGATCGCCACCGGCGCGCGGGCCCGCCCGCTGCCGGGGCCGTGGCTGCGCGGCGTGCACACCCTGCGCACCCTCGACGACGCCCGCGAGCTACGGGACCGGCTCACCGAAGGCCGGCACCGGATCGTGGTGGTCGGCGGCGGCTTCATCGGCGCCGAGACCGCCTCGTCGTGCGCCGCGCTCGGCCATGACGTGACGGTCGTCGAGGCAGCCACGCTGCCCCTGATGCCCCAACTGGGCCGCGACATGGCCGAGTTCTGCGCCGGACTGCACCAGCGCGGCGGCGTCCGCCTCGTCTGCGGTACGGGAGTGGCGGGCCTGCGCGACGACGGCACCGGTGACGGGGGAGCCGTCACCGGGGTGGCGCTGGCCGACGGCCGGGTGCTCCCCGCCGACCTGGTGGTCGTCGGCATCGGAGCCGTCCCCGAGACCGGCTGGCTGTCGGGCTCGACGCTGGCCGTGGACGACGGGGTGCTGTGCGACGACGGTGGCGTCACGGCGCTGCCCCAGGTCGTCGCGGTCGGCGATGTGGCCCGGATCGGCGGCGTCCGCCACGAGCACTGGACCAGCGCCACCCAGCAGCCGGTCGTCGCGGCCCGCAATCTGCTCGCCGGGCGCACCGTCGAACACCTCGGCGGAACCCCGTACTTCTGGTCCGACCAGTACGGCGCCCGCATCCAGTTCGCCGGCCGACGGCACGGTGGCGAGACCGTACGCATCGCGGAGGGCTCACCTGAGGAGGGCAGCTTCCTCGCCCTGTACGAGGACGAGAGCGGCACCACCGCGGCCCTCGCGGTCGACCGCCCGCGCCCCTTCATGCGGGTGCGGAGGGGGTTGCGGATGGGGTGAGGGGTGCGCTTCTTCCCTTCCTGTGGGTCGGGCCCTTCCGGGCCCGGCTCACTCGACCCTCGCCGCCGGCCCGGCCTCAACCCGAGCCGCTCACGCCCGAGACAGTTCCGCCGTACCCGCCGTACCCGCCGTACCCGCCGTACCCGTTGTGCCCGCCGAACCGGAGGCGCTCCGTACCCCCGATGGCCGACCGCGTGCCGAGGAGCGGGCCGCGCGGCGGGCGCGGCGGCGCTCTCTGCGGAGTCTTCGGGCGGTGCTGGCGGGGGAGGAGACCACTCCGTACCGCTGGTTCCAGACCTGTCTGGTGACCCAGACGTCCAGGACCGACCAGGTCGCGACCACCGTGCTGGCCACGCTGCTCAGCACCATCGGGAAGGCGAGCCAGGAACCCGAGAGCGTGCCGAGGAGCGCCACCATGCCCTGGATCAGGGTCACCGCGACAAGGATCACCGCCCGTACCGCCGCCGTCCGTACCGGATCCGGCATGCTCGGCCGGCCCACCGGATCGTCCACCCACAACTGCCGCCCGGACGCCTCGTCCCGCTGCGGACCCCCGCGCTCCGCCGTGCTCATCGTCGACCCACTCCCCACGCTGTGCGGCCGGCCACCCCGGTGCTCCGCCCGACCCCTCAGTGACTGCCCGTCTTGCGGCGAATTACGCCACCCTGTCGGTTGGTTCCCGCACCGGACCAACGAGCGCGCACCCCCGAGGTGCCGCGCGCCGCAGGTCGCCGTGCCGCAAGGCTCCGACCAACTCCCGTACGTAGAAGACGAACGGCGGTCCCGGGAGATTCCCGGCGCGGCCGGACGATTGCCCCGACTTCGGAGTCGTGAAGCGAACCGGAAGCGGACTCGGAACGGATCCCTAGGCGATTTTGGCCAACTGGCCCTGCCCGGTGGCGGGATGCGGCCCCACCTCGCGCACCGTATCCGGGGTGCCCATCTCCCGGTAAGACCGGACAACTCATGACGCCTCACGCTCGCTTCGGCCGGAATGCGATCGGCTGTGACCGTACGTGTCTTCGAGATGCTCAGGTCGCAGTAGTAGGCTCACGCCGTTTATTGCCGCACGTACCCCCGGTCACGGGGGGTGAGCTGGGGGAGGCCATGCGCTTTCGCGGGAAGTCCATCCGCCGGAAGATCGTGGCGCTGCTGCTGGTGCCACTGCTTTCCCTGACGGTCATCTGGGGCCTCGCCACGGTCGTCACCGGTCGCTCCGCCGATCAACTCCTGGGCAGTTCCACGGTGGTGGACAAGGTCGGGTTCCCGATCGAGCACACCGTCCGCGTCATCCAGGAGGAGCGCCGCCAGACTCTCGTCTACCTCGCCGACCCGCGCGCCTCCGACGCCCCGGCCAAGCTGCGGTCGCAGCGCGACGCCACCAACGACAAGGTGGCCGAAGTCCGGGCGAACGCCGAGGATCCGGACGTACGCGAGGAATTGACGGACGACGCCGCGCGGCGGCTCGACTCGCTGCTCGAGGCGTTCGACGGCATCGACAGCCTGCGCCGCTCCGTCGAGGACGGCTCGATCACCGCCGACCAGGCACTCAACCTCTACAACCGCTTGATCGACCCCAGCTACGACTTCCTGTCGAACCTCGGCGGCATCGACGACGTCTCGCTCGACATCGAGGGCCGTGCCCTCGTCGGCCTCGCCCGCACCCGTGAACTCCTCGCCCGCGAGGACGCGTTGCTCAGCGCCGTCCTCGTACGCGACCGCCTGGACGCCGCGCAGTTGCGGCAGATCGCCACGTACCGGGCGCAGCGCGAGGTGCGCAACGACGTCAGCCTGGAGATGCTGCCCGCGGCCGAACGCGAGCGGTACGAGCGCTTCTGGCGCAGCCCCGCCGCGACCCCCCTCCTCGAACTGGAGAAGAACGTCGTCGAGGGCCGCGCCGGCACCCCGCGCGGCATCACGTCCGCGACCTGGGACAAGGCCGCCGGGACCGTCCTCGACGACCTCGCCGAACTCAACACCGAGGCGGGCAACCGCTATCAGGACCGCGTCGAGCCCGCGGCCGCCGCCATCCTGCTGCGCGCCGCGGCTGCCGGTGTGGTCGGCCTCCTCGCGCTGCTGTTCTCCATCGGGCTCTCCGTACGCATCGGCCGCACCCTGGTCCGTGACCTGTCCCGGCTGCGCAAGGACGCCCACGAGGTGTCCGGCGTCCGCCTGCCCAGCGTCATGCGCCGCCTCGCCGCGGGCGAGAAGGTCGACGTGGAGACCGAGGCTCCGCGACTCGAGTACGAGAAGGACGAGATGGGCCAGGTCGGCCTGGCCCTCAACACCCTGCAGCGGGCCGCCGTCGAGGCCGCCGTGAAGCAGGCCGACATGCGCCGCGGCGTCTCCGAGGTGTTCGTCAACCTCGCCCGGCGCAGCCAGGTCCTGCTGCACAAGCAGCTCACCCTGCTCGACGCGATGGAACGCCGCACCGAGGACACCGAGGAACTCGCCGACCTGTTCCGCCTCGACCACCTCACCACCCGCATGCGGCGGCACGCGGAGGGCCTCGTGATCCTCTCCGGGGCCGCGCCGTCCCGGCAGTGGCGCAAGCCCGTCCCGCTGATGGACGTGGTCCGCGCGGCCGTCGCCGAGGTCGAGGACTACGAGCGCATCGAGGTGCGCAGGCTCGCCCGGATCGCCGTCACCGGACCCGCCGTCGCGGACCTGACCCACCTGGTGGCCGAACTCCTGGAGAACGCCACGGTGTTCTCGCCCCCGCACACCGCCGTCCAGGTGCACGGCGAACGCGTCGCCAACGGCTTCACCCTGGAGATCCACGACCGCGGCCTCGGTATGACCCCGGACGCGCTCCTCGACGCCAACCTGCGGCTCGCGGAGACCCCCGAGTTCGAGCTGTCCGACACCGACCGGCTCGGCCTGTACGTCGTCAGCCGGCTCGCGCAGCGGCAGAACGTCCGCGTCTCGCTCCAGCCCTCGCCGTACGGCGGCACGACGGCCGTCGTGTTCGTGCCGGACACGCTGCTCACTGCGGCGCCCGACTCGGACACCAGCGGCGGGATGCGGCTCGACCGGGGCCCCGGTGCCGCCGAGCGCGAGACGCCCGCCGAACGCGCCGCCCAGCTCACCACGGTGCCCGCCCAGCTCTCGGGACTGCCCAAGTCGGTCATCGACACGGCCGCGCTCGACGGCCCCGTCGAACTGGAGGCGCCGGTGCAGCCGGCCGGCCGTGGCCTCGGGCTCGGCGCCGTCGACAAGGTGACCGAGCTGAACCGCCTCGGGGACCTGAGCGACCTCGGCGACATCGGGGACGAGGACAGCGAGCGCGGCGGACTGTTCCGGCCGCGCCGGACCTCGGCCGCCGAGCGCCGCGAGCACCAGCGCCCCAGCGACGGCTCCGTCGGCTCCGTCGGCGCCGACGGAGCCGGCAGCGACGACCCGGCCCGCCCCGAGCCCGCAGGTGGCCCGCGTCCGCTGCCCCGGCGCCGGGCACCCAAGCTGGTCAGCTCGCACGGCCGCCCCGTCACCGACGACCGGCAGCGCGGCCCCCGCGCGGGGCC
>NZ_JAAAHS010000113.1 GCF_009908195.1 Streptomyces boluensis
ACACAGGGCCGCGGCGACAGCGCGTCGGGGGCCGTGCGGGCGGCGGGCACGACGGTGGGGTGCGGTGGTTCGTCCGCCGACTCCTGTTCCCTGGGCGGCCGTTCGGGCCCGAACGTGCTGGGCGCCGGCCCCCGCCCGGCCGACTCCGCCGGGGGTTCCCAGGGCGCGCGCGGCGGTACGTACGGGGCTGCCGCTTCCCCGGCAGTTCGACGGGTGGGCGGTGCCGTGGCGCCGACCGCGTCCGCCGCCGAGGCGAACCGGTCGTCCAAGGTGTCAGGGGCCGGTCCTGGCCCGGTGTCCTCGGTGGGCGCGTCGTACAACTGGCCCCACCAGTCGTCCTCCTGGCCGGAGTTGCCGCTGCGCCTGTCCCCCTGCTGGCTCATGCCCCTCATTGTCCACGGGACGGGCCGCCCGAAAACGGGGCATCCGGAAAATACAGCCGCCCAGGAAGCCGATCCGACGCTGCGGGCGAACTCGCGCGGCGCCGGGGCACATACGTACGAGATGGGTCCGCCGGGCGACCCCACCCCCCACGGGAAGGACACCCGGCGGACCGGTCGGGTGGCCGCGCGCGGTGCGCGGGCGAGTGCCGGGGAGGGCCGGATCCGCCCCCTGTTCCCGGATCCGGCCCGGCGCCGCCGTATCGCGTCCGATACCGCCGGATCCCTTCGGATACGCGCACCCCGTCGGATACGGCGCATCCCGTCGGGATACCTCCTGGCCTGCGGCTTCTCGGAGTGGTCTACTCCTGCAGCCGGTGGCGACACCTTGGCAGAGTGGCGGGTGGTGCGGGGATGATGTTGCGCGGCGGGTTTGCGCCGTGGCCGGTTTCCGCCAGGCCGCGGGGTTTCCTGCGGGCGCGGGGCGGGGGCCTCGCAGGACGCGGCGGACGAACGGGAGGGGCAGCGGCCCATGTTGGGTGCCATAGGTCTGGACGAGGTGCAGGAGTCGGCGTACCGGGCGCTCGTGGCGCTCGGCGCCGCCGATGTGGCCGACCTCGCCGCCCGGACCGGGCTCGGCGAACCGGACACCGAGCGTGCCGTGCGCCGGCTCGAACAGCAGGGGCTCGCCGCGCGGTCGTCCGCGCGCCCCGGCCGCTGGGTGGCGGCCCCGCCAGGGGTGGCGCTCGGCGCGCTCCTCACCCAGCAGCGGCACGAGCTGGAACAGGCCGAGCTGGCGGCCGTCGTCCTCGCCGAGGAGTACCGCGCGCAGGCCGCCGAGCCCGCCGCGCACGACCTGGTCGAGGTGGTGACCGGCGCGGGCGCGGTGGCGCAGCGCTTCCTGCAGCTGCAGTTGGGCGCGAGCCACGAGGTGTGCGCGCTCGTGACGGGGCGGCCGACGGTCGTGTCCGGCTCTGACAACGATGCCGAGGAGCAGGCCGCCGGGCGCGGGGTCCGCTACCGCGTGGTGGTGGAGCGGGACGTGCTGTCCCTGCCGGACGCGCTCACCGAGATGTCGGCCGCGCTCCGCCGCGACGAGCAGATCCGGCTCGTGGACCGGGTGCCGACGAAGCTGGTGATCGCGGACCGGCAGCTGGCGATGGTCCCGTTGACGTCGAACGGCGGCGAACCGGCCGCGCTCGTGGTGCACGCCAGCGGCCTCCTCGAATCGCTCGCCGGGCTTTTCGACGCGGTGTGGCGGCAGGCGCTGCCGCTGCGGCTCGGTGAGGGCAACGCCGTCACGGAGAGCGCGGCGGCCGCCCCGGACGGCACGGACCTGGAGATCCTCTCCCTGCTCCTCGCCGGCCTGACCGACGCGAGCGTCGCCAAACAGCTCGATCTCGGCCTGCGCACGGTGCAGCGCCGCGTCAAGGGCCTGATGGAACTCGCGGGCGTCTCGACCCGCCTCCAGCTGGGCTGGCACGCGTTCGAGCGCGGGTGGGTGGCGCGGTAGCGGCGCGCATACGACGGGCCGCGCGTGCGACGGGCCGCGCCCCGAACCCCGTACTCACGCGGCCCCCGCCCTCCTGACCTGCGAGGGCGTGCGGGGTCCTGCACTCTGGGCAGATGGGCGTGTGGGAGCTCCTGCTGGTCGGCGCGGTGCTGCTGCTCGGTCTGTGCGGGGTGCTGATCCCCGGCGTTCCCGGTGCGTTTCTCGTCTGGGGCGCCGTGGCCTGGTGGGCCTTGCAGGACCAGTCGGGGGCGGCCTGGGTCGTCCTCGTCGGGGCCACCGCCGTACTGCTGCTGCAACAGGCGCTGCGCTGGCGGCTGCCGCCGCGCCGGATCCGCGGGGTGGGCATCACGCGCCGGATGGTGGTCTGCGGCGGGGTCGGCGCGCTCCTCGGCTTCGTCCTGGTGCCGGTCGTCGGTTCGGTGCCGGGCTTCATCGGCGGCGTCTACGGCTCGGAACGGCTCCGGCTCGGCGGCCACGGCGCGGCCGCCGCGTCCACCCGCGCCTTCATGCGGGCGATGGGCACGAGCCTCCTGGTGGAACTCTTCGCCTGCCTGCTGATCGTGGGGGCCTGGCTGGGGGTGCTGATCTGGGGCTGAGCTTCAGTGGGCGGTGTGCCTTCAGTGGGCGGTGTGCGGCGACTACAGCGCGCCCTCGAGCCCCAGCAGGAACCGCTTCCGCTCCAGGCCGCCCGCGTACCCCGTGAGGGAACCGTCCGCGCCGATCACGCGGTGGCAGGGACGGACGATCAGCAGCGGGTTGGCGCCGATCGCGCCGCCGACCGCGCGGACCGCTGCACGGCTTGCGCCGATCCGGGCGGCGAGTTCGCCGTAGCTGGTGGTGCCGCCGTACGGCACGTCGTCGAGGGCCGCCCAGACGCGCTCCCTGAACTCGGTGCCCGCGGTGCGGAACGTCAGGTCGAACTCCTTCAACTCCCCCGCGAAGTACGCCCGTAGCTGCGCCGTGGCCTCGGTGAACGCGGCCGGGTCGCGGTGCCATTCGGGCCGTACGGTGCGGCCGCCCTTCTGGCCGGGCACGGAGAGCGAGCCGAGCGCGCCGGAGCCGTCCCCGGTCAGCAGCAGCTCGCCGAGCGGGCTGTCGAGGTGGGTGTAGTACGTGGTCACGGGTGCTCCAGGTCGGTCGGGGCGTGCTGGTTCCAGAGGTGTTGCTGCGCGTACGACCGCCAGGGCCGCCAGGTGTCCCGCACCGGCTCGCCCGGCACCGCCACGTCGGGGTCGCCGAGGGCGCGCATGCGGATGTACGCGGCGGTGCGCGCGGTCAGGCCCGGCACGGCGCGCAGCGCCTGTTCGGCGTCGTCGCGGTCGGCGCCCGGGTCGAGACGTACGGACCCGTCGGCGAGCGCCGCCGCGACCGGCAGGTGCTCGGCGAGCGCCTTCGGCTCGGGGAAGACATGGGTGAGCGCGCCGCACGGCACGTCGAGCGGCTGCCCGTACGCGGCGACGAGCCGCTCGGCCTCGGCGCGGCCGACGACCGCGCGTACGGCGAGTTCCTCGGCGTCGGCGGCGCCCGGCGAGCGCAGTCCGGGGCGGGCGGCGACGAGCGCGGCGAGTCCGGGCAGGTCACCGAGGCGCTCGTCGACGGCCTGCGGGTCGGCGTCCAGGTCGAAAAGCCGGCGCAGCCGCTGCACGGCCGCGGTCAGGTCGCGCAGGTCGGTGAGGTGCAGCCGGGCGTCGAGCCAGGGCCCGGCCGCCGCCTCGTCGACGGCGGCGATCCCGGAGCCGTGCGGCAGCCGCAGGGTGCGCCGGTACGTGCGGGTCCCCGGCGCCCCGGCGACCTCCTCGATCCCGGCGACGGCACCGGCGGCGAGCCGGTCGAAGATCGCGGGGCGGTGGTACGGGCCGCGGTACGCGAGCCGGAGCGGCACGCCTGCGATCAGTGCTGCGCCGGGCGCGGGCGTGGGTGGGGGCGTCGGCGTCGGTGCGGGCAGCCGGGTGCCGGACTCGGTACGCAGGGTGCTCGGCGTGCGGGCGTAGATCTGCCGGATGGTGTCGTTGAACTGCCGCACGCTCGCGAAGCCCGCGGCGAACGCGATGTCGGTGACGGGCAGCCGGGTGGTCTGGAGCAGGAGTCGCGCGGTGTGCGCGCGCTGCGCGCGGGCGAGGGCGACGGGTCCGGCGCCGACCTCGGCGGTGAGCTGCCGCTGCACCTGCCGGGCGCTGTAGCCGAGGCGCAGCGCGAGGCCGGGGACGCCCTCGCGGTCCACGACGCCGTCGCCGATCATGCGCATGGCGCGGCCCACGACATCGGCCCGTACGTTCCACTCGGCGGAGCCGGGGACCGCGTCGGGGCGGCAGCGGCGGCAGGCGCGGAAGCCGTTGCCCTGGGCCGCGGCCGCCGTCGGGTAGAAGCGCACGTTCTTCCGCTTCGGGGTGACGGCGGGGCAGCTGGGGCGGCAGTAGATGCCGGTGGTCTCGACGGCGAAGAAGAACTCTCCGTCGAAGCGGGCATCGCGGCTGCGCACCGCCTCGTAGCCGGTCTCTTCATCGATCACGGGATCCAGTGTGCGCTTCCGGTTGCGCCGGGTCTGGCGGAAATCGGACACGGGCCTCTCTCGACGACGCGGGCGGTCGTGCCGGGCGGTCGGGGCCCCGGCCTCCGTCGTAAAGGTGGGGCAAAGTAACCTCGGCTCCCTGTGAGGTCTCTGTCGCCCAGCGCCGGGCCCCACCAGTGAGAACAGTCTTTGCCCGCCTTTGTCCGTCGTGCCAGAACAGGACCTGCCATGTCTGCTTCCGTCCGCCCCCAGCGGCGTCGTCTCGCCGCCGTCTGCGCGGGAACCGCCCTGCTCGCCCTCTCCGCCACCGCCTGCGGCTTCGAGGACAGCGCGGCCGTGGGTGTCGTGACGCACACGTCCCAGACCGCCACGTCCGAGGGCGCGGCCGGTCACGGCGAGGAGGCCCCCGAGGAGGCCGGTCACGGCGAGGAGGCCGCTGAGGAGGCCGGTCACGGCGAGGAAGCGGCCGAGGGTGGCGCCGAGGGTGCCGGTCACGGCGAGGCGGCCGAGGCCGAGGGCACGACGGTGACGAACCCGCGCCTCAAGGGCTGCCACACCTTGAAGGGCGGCGCCCACAAGGTCGAGAACGGCACGTGGACGGACATGGTCGTGTACGTCGGCGGCGACTGCACCGGCGACTCGAAGTACCTCGGCAGCAAGCGCGTCGGCGACCTGCCGCCGCAGGCCGAGGCCTGGAACAGCTACCGCTTCGTGCAGTAGTCACACGCGCGAAGGCGTACGACAACGTACGGAAACGGGCCCGTCGGCCAGGCCGCCACAGCCGGCCGACGAGCCCTCCCCCGGTGCCCGGCCAGGCACCGGCCCCTCGGGTGCGGGTTTCGCGCCCCGCACCCGAAAGCTCGGTCCGTACCGCGTCGGCCCGTACGGCGTCGGTCCGTACGGAGTCAGTCCGTACGACATCGGTCCGTACGGCGGTGCCGTCAGTGCAGGCGGCCCCGCTTGGCGTCCATCGCCGCCCGGCCCTGCGCCTGCTTGACCCGCCACTCGCGGCGGATCTCGCCCCGCGTCCGGGCGTCGGTCTTGGCGACGATCCGCCGGTTCTCGCGCAGCAGCTTGCGGTAGCTCTGCAGCCGCCGTTCGGCGAGCGTGCCGTCCTCCAGCGCGGCGAGCACAGCGCAGCCCGGTTCGGCCTCGTGCGCGCAGTCCTGGAAGCGGCACTCGGCGGCGAACTCCTCGATCTCCGCGAAGACTTGGCCGACACCGGTCTCCGCGTCCCAGAGCCCCACGCCGCGCAGCCCCGGCGTATCGATGAGCACTCCGCCGCCGGGCAGCACGAGCAGGTTGCGGGTGGTCGTGGTGTGCCGGCCCTTGCCGTCGACGTCACGGGCGCTCTGTACGTCCATGACGTCCTCGCCGAGCAGGGCGTTGGCGAGCGTCGACTTACCGGCCCCGGACTGCCCGAGCAGCACACTCGTACCGCCCGCGACGAGCGCCTGGAGCACATCGGTGCCCTCGCCCGCGGTGGCGCTGACAGGCAGCACCTGGACGCCCGGCGAGGCGGCTTCGACATCGGCGACGAGGTGCCCGCGGGTGGCGGGGTCCGGCACCAGGTCGGCCTTGGTGAGGACGACGACGGGCTGGGCGCCGGACTCCCAGGCGAGCGCGAGGAACCGTTCGATCCGGCCCAGGTCGAGCTCGACGGCGAGGGAGATGGCGATCAGCGCGTGGTCGACGTTGGCGGCGAGGATCTGTCCCTCGGACCGCTTGGAGGAGGTGTTGCGCAGGAACGCCGTACGCCGCGTCACCAGCGTGCGGACGTACCTCGGGTCACCGTCCGGATCGACGGCCACCCAGTCACCGGTGCACACGACCTTGGCGGGGTCACGCGGCACGACGAACTCGGTGTCGGCCCGGATCGTGCCGTCCACGGTGACGACATCACACTGGCCGCGGTCGACCCGCAACACCCGCCCGGGGACGAGCCCTTGATCGGCGTACGGGGCGAACTCGGCGTCCCAGCCCGCGTCCCAGCCATACGGGGACAACGGGTGCGAGGACGGCGAGAGCGAAGAAAGCGAAGAAGACAAGGGGAACCCTTCACAGGGCGGCCCCGGCTGCGCACGAACGGTGCGGTGTCAGAGGGTCGTTCAGCCGGTGACCACAGAGGCGGAATCGATGAACTCCTGAACGCGGGCAACGCCCGCCGCAGCGACAGTCATCAGTCACACCTCCCGGCACACACAGCTGGCAAGAGCCGTCTGGAACGGCCCTTCGGAACAGGCCCCAAGATAGGCGGGCGGCCTGGCCGGACGCCAACGATTTTTCGCGCCTCGCCTGTCACGCGGCTCACGCCCCGGCCGGCATCAAGGGCCGTTGTGGACAGGGCTGACCCAGCTCACCAAGGCGCCCGGATCCTCCGCGCGCAAGACGCGCACCGCCTCGTGAAGGGCGTGCGCGGGATCCCGGACGACGCCACGCCTGTACGCCTCCTCGGCCAGGCGGCACGCGAAGTCGTCGCCGAGCGGCCACAGAGCGGCGAGAACATGCCGGTACCCGGCCAGTTGGAAAGCAGACGCGATGTGCACCGACTCGTCGACGAGGGCCACGCCGCTCT
Organism: Streptomyces boluensis; assembly: GCF_009908195.1. Lineage (GTDB taxonomy): Bacteria > Actinomycetota > Actinomycetes > Streptomycetales > Streptomycetaceae > Streptomyces > Streptomyces boluensis. The sequence goes on from NZ_JAAAHS010000113.1 coordinate 6,978, forward strand.
GCGCGGTGGAGCAGGCGGAAAGGTAGGCCAGCTGCCCGCTCGCTCTGCCGTGGCCCGCGAGCTGGGCGACCGTGAGGGTCGCGCCGTCGGCGAGCACCAGGTGGCTTCCCGACGGATCGCGGAGATCCGAGACGGCGTGCGACGCGATATGGACGAACGACGCGTCGGCCAGGGCGGCTGTGACGCCCTCGGGTGTGGCCCGCGTGCCGTCGAGCCTGAGTACCGTCCCGGGCAGTGCCGCCACCGCGGCCGCCGCCTCCCGTTCGGTGGCGGTGAGCGCGGGCAGCCCCGGCGGGTCCGGCACCGCGACCACCACCGCACGCCCCGGCGCCGCATGCGGGCGCTCCCGGGCATGGCGCAGAGCGTGCAGCGTCGGCGTGTAGGAGGACACCACGCGGTCGAGCACACTGCGCCGTTCGCCGTGCCTGCCGGCCGCGTGGACGGGCAGGAACGACAGCAGGCCGGTGGGCATCCACCACACGCGCGGCCACGCCCCCTCCTCCCCGCCCGCGGGAGGGTCGCCGACCAGGCCGAGCTCGGTGAGTCTGGTGAGCACGGGTTCGGCGACGGTGTCCCACAGCCAGGCCAGAGCCTCGCTGACCTGCTCCATCGCCGTGATGCGTGCCGCGTAGGAGGCGTCCGGCGCGTTCGAGCCCGCCACCGCGGCCAGCGACTGCGCCGTCAGGTCCTGCAGTCGCGGGAGGTCGAGGCCGTCGAGCGGCTGGGCGTGTACGCCCTCAGCGGTCAGGATCAGCGCGCAGCAGCCGTACGGGCTCGTGTTCAGCGCGACCACCGGCCCCTGTGCGGCAAGCGGCGACAGGTCCTCGATCCGCGGCGGCAGCAGAAAGTCCGCGAAGCCCGGCAACTGCCGGATCGTTTCGATGAGTTCGTCGCACTCACGGGCCACCCGGTCGAGGCGGTCCGCAGCGGTCTGGTGCGGCAGCGCGTCCGCCGGCGGGAAACCCGGCTCTGTGGACGAGTTCGGCGCGGCGTCCAGTGAGGTGCGCAGTTCAAGGAAGCGACGGGCCAAGTCCGGGTGCTTGTCGTCGAGTTCGGCCAGGCCCGCGATGCCGCCGCGGGTCTCCAACGCGCGCGCGTGCAGGATTCCCCGCCCCTGCTCAAGGAGTTGCAGGGCCAGCTCCGGGTTTCCGCAGCGCACGGCGCAGGCCGCCGCGTCGGAGCCGATGCCACGGAACGCGGCCAGCTGGAACTCCTGGTCCGTGCGTGCGATCCCCCGCGCCCCCGCCAGCGGCAGCAGTTCAAGGGCCGCGGAGAACCCCTCCAGCGCCGTGGCCCAGTCCCCGTCGGCCGCAGCTGTCCTGCCCCCCCAACGGGCCGCTTCGCAGCGGAGGTTCGCCGGTCCCGTTCTCATTGCGGCCACAGTCCGGTACGTATCCACCGCCCTGCCGCGCTCCGCGCTCGGCCCCGTGGCCCACAGATGCCCGAAGTTGAGCAGGATGCCGGCACGCTGGGAATGATCGGGCGGCAGGGTGTCGAGGGCCTGAGCCAAGGTGGCGCGGGCTTCGGCGAGGTCGCCCTCGTCGCCGGTGTGCTGGAACCGCTCATGCAGTGCCTGGGCCGCGACCAGGCGCACATGGTGCGCCCGCGGGTACCCGGCCGGCAAGGTCGCCAGCGCCTTCCGGCCGAGCGAAACCGCCTCCGCCAGGTCTCCGGAGCGGTCACCGTGGCGGGACCGCATCATGAGCCCGGCCGCCAATTCGGCCATGCATGGGGCGTGTTCGAGATGGTCGGCGGGCATCGCGTCGAGCGCGCCGCGCAGCGCGTCCACCGCAGAGTCGGCGTCCGCGAAGGCGTGGGTGCGCTGGGCCCGCTGGATCCGGGCCGTGCCCAGGTCGCGCAGGACGAGATGCCGTTCCGCGGTGGGCCCGGCGCCCTCCACCGCGGCTCCCTCCAGAGCCGCGATGGCTTCGTCGAGGTCGGACAGCCTGCCGTTGTGCTCGAAGCGCTGGCGCAGCGGACCCGCGAGATTGAACAGGCGGCGCCCGCGTTCCAGCCGGTCGGTGAGGCTGGGCCGTGGCACGGAGGGTTCGCCACTGACGCCCTCTCCCGCTCCTGACACCGGCGTCGGCTCTGTGAAGGCGACCGCTTCCCGATGTGCCTGGATCGCCTCATCTAGATCGGCGATGGCGCCGCTGACGTGGTAGCGGAAGGCAAGGACGAGGCCGTGGTCGGAATGGATGCCGGGGCGCGAGGGGTCGCCGTCGGGCAGCTGCGCGAGCGCCGAGCCCAGCAGTTCGACGGCCTCGTTCAAGTCGGATACGGAACCGGTCACTTCGTACCGGGAGCACAGTGTCAGGCCGAGTGCGGACCACAGCCCGGGGTGGCTCTTGCTGCCGGGCGGTGTACCGGCCAGCGCGGTGCGGTGGGCACGCACCGCCGCGTCCGCATCCGCCGGATCCCCTGTGTGCTCACAGCGCAGCCGCAGTACCTGGCCGTACAGGGCCCAGGCCAGCACCCGGAGGGTGCCGGGGTCCGGTACACCGGCGTCGTCGTGCGGTCCGTCGTCGATGGCCTCGCTGTCGCCGCTCCCCAGAGATTCGACGGCCGCGCGCAGGGACGCGGCCGCCCGGTCCAGATGCACACGGTCGCCTGTCCTCTCGTAGAGCTTGAGGTGGGCGTCCGCCACGGGCTCGATGAAGGCGCGCCACACGGCGCCCGTACCCGCGTCCGTGCTCCGCTGGATGTCGTCGTGCAGCGTGACTTGCTCGTCGAGCAGTTCCGGGTCGCCCGTCAGGTGATAGGCGGCCACCAGGGCCCGCGCGAGCGTTCCGGCGTGCGTGCGGTAGTACGGGGCGGACGGAGGAAGCTCGGGGACGGCGGAGCGCAGCGCGTCGAGCGCCATGTCCAGCACGTCCGGGTCGCCTTGCCACCCGTGCTGCCCGCCGTCCTCGGCCGTATAGGCGGCGTAGAGCGCGTCGCCGAGCCGCGCGAGCCGGGCAGGCCTGAGCGGTGCCCCGAGCGGGGTGGCCCTGACGGCGTCCACCTGCAGCGCGACGGCCTCCTGGACATCGGCCGCGTCCCCGTACCTTCGATGCCGTTCGAGCAGTGCCGAGGCGAGATTGCTAGTACGCGCGGCCCAGTTGGGGCCGCCCGTGGGCGTGACCTCGACAACCCGCCGGTACGCGCTGACCGCCTCGTCCGCGTCCTCGCTTCGGCCACTGGCGCGATAGCGGTGCACCAGCACTTCCGCGAGGGAGGAGAGCGCGAGGTGCCCGTACTCCGCGTCAGCGGCAGTGCCTGCCACCGGTTCCAGTGCCCGAACGGCCTCGTCCAGGACACCGCGGTCTCCCGCGTGCACGTACCGCGCGCACATGGCGGTTCCGGTCTTGGCGGCGAGCATCACGCGCGCGTACTCATGACCGTCGTCGATCTCCGCAGCCCGGCGCATGGCCGCCAAGGACGCGTCACTGTCCTCGATCCGCCCCGTGAGCTGATGGCGGCGCGAGAGGGTGTCGCTCAACGTGACGAGCGCGAGGCTGCGGAACTCCCAGTCGGCCGGAGCCACGTCGGCCAGGGCACCGAGGGACTGGATCGCGCGGTCGAGGAAACCAGGGACACCACTGGCTCCTGGCTCCTCCAACGCTCCGAGGAGCGACCGCAAGAACCCCGTCGCGTCCTGTTCGTGCAGCGGGAGCAGAGGCCCCTCGCCGTCCTCGAACGCCTGAAATCGCCGCACCGCACGCCGCCGGTCACTCATCTCCACGACCGCACCCCCGCTCGATCGACCACGCACCCGGCACTCGGCACTCGGCACTCGGCACTCGGCTCACCGGTCACCGTCCGTGGCTCCATGGGTCAACTACCCTTTCATCATTGACTCTTGATCGCTGACTCCTCATCGCCGACTCCTCACCGGGGCAGAGGACTCAGGTCTCGGACGGAGGGGCGGAATGGACAATCCCGCTGCGGTCGCATGGCTCTGCGAGGCGTTGCCGTTGCTGCGCGACAGGGCCTCAGCCGAAGGTCTGGGCGGCGAGCTCGCAGAGGTGGCCGAACAGGCGCGGAACGGTGCCGATATCGCCGAGCGCCTGGACGCACTGCGCCGTCGCCTCGGCCTCCCGGCCCCGGGCCCGGCCCGCTCCGGGGACGTACCGCCCGTCGCCGCGCCCTCGGTCGGCATCGTGGCGGTCCCCGGGATCGGCGGAGGGCACCCCGTGGCAGATGTTCTCCGCTGCCCGGCCCGAGCCTGCGCGCGTGCGTGGGTACGACGCTCCGGCGCCCGTACCCCTCAGTGCCTGCTCCACGGGCAGGATCTGCTGGACGCGGTCTGAATCCGTGAACACCTTTCTGCAGGAGGCGAGCAAGCGACTGGCCGACCGGTGGCTGACCCTGCTCGTGCTGCCGGGCCTGCTGTGGTGCGGTGCGGCCGTGGCTGCCCTTGCCCTCGGCCACGTCCACGCCTTCGATCCGGCTCATCTCGTCGCCACGGTGGAGTCCCACGCCCGGCGGCTGCAGCAGGCGGGAACGGTGGCGACGGTCGCCGCACTGTTCGGCCTCGCCCTCACGGCCTCGGCTGTCGGGCTTGCCGTACGACCGGCCGGCGCTGTCATCGAGCGGTGCTGGATGGGGCAGTGGCCCCGCTTGTTCGCCCGGCCCGCACACGGCCTGACGCTCCGCAGGCGGCGCGCGTGGCTCCACGCGAGCGAGGCGTACGAACAGGCCGTCCTCGGCCCGGAGCCGGACGAGGCCCGCCTGGAGGAACTGGCCCTGCGCAGAAACCGCGTGAGCCTGGCCACCCCTGCCCGGCCCACGTGGATGGGCGACCGCATGGCGGCCGTCGACGCCCGAGTGCTCGCCCACTACCGGCTCGACCTGGTCTCGGCGTGGCCCCGCTTGTGGCTGCTCCTCGACGACTCCTCCCGTGCCGAACTACGCCACGCACGCGGCGAGTTCGACGCGGCCGCCCGGCTCGGCGGATGGAGCGTGCTGTACCTCGTGCTCGCCGTGGCGTGGTGGCCCGCGGCGGTGGTGTCCACGGTGTGCATGCTGAGCGGCTGGGTGCGCGCCCGCGCCGCTGTCGCCGCGCTCGCGGACCTCGTGGAGGCAACGGTCGACCTGCACGGCTCCGAACTGGCGACAGCGCTCGGACTCACCGACACCCCCCGAAGCCTGACGCCGGAGCTGGGCCTCGCGATCACCCGCAGGACACGCAAGGGGGCCTGACGCGTGGAGGCCATGTCAGCACGAGCACTGCGGGCCCGGCTCGCGGGTGCGGCACGCGTTGAGTGGTTCCCGCTGGACGTCGAGCACGCCTGCCGCCGGTACGCCGACGCCGGATACGACGTCAGCGTATGGCTGCGTGAACATCTGGACACGTATGGGGAGTTGACAGTCGTCTGGCCCTTCCGGGCAGGCGAGGCGTCGCTCACGGTCGCGGTCGAAGAGGCGCTGGGCGTTCGGGGCGAAGCGTCCGCGTCTACGGCAGGCGACTGGGGCTGCACGTTGTTCCGCTGGGGGTCGCCTTCTCCACCGAGGAGGCTGTCCTCCTGGCCGAGAACGGCGACATCTTCTTCGGCGGGGACGCCGGTATGCAACGTGTGGCGCACGGGCTGGACACGGCCGTCGAGGCGCTCGTCACGGACGACTGGGACAAGACCTTCTTCTGAGGCCCAGCCGTGGCGAGTCGTGACCAGCCACGACCAGTCGCCAACAACCCTTGTTTGTATACAAACTGGCGCTTCCGGACGTCCGGTGCGACTCACTCCGCAGGCCACACACCCCCAACCCCGGGCCCTCTCTCTACAAATCGTTGACCGCACCGCCCCGTCGGTTCGGACGAACGCGGAGGGCCGGACCGACGAACCCATTCTGACGCCGGAGGAGGCGAAGGCCGGGCGGTACGAACTCCTCTTCCACGTCGACGAGTACTACGCGGGGCTCCCGGGCGAGCTGCCGGACCCGGCGTTCATCGACCAGGTCCCCGTCCGCTTCACGGTGTTCGACGTGACGCAGCACTTCCACGTGCCGATGATCTGCACGCCGTGGAACTGCACTACGTACAGGGGCAGTTGAGCGGCACGCCGCTGACGCGGGTGCGCGGGCCCGCCCGGAACCACCGGGCCGGTCCGCGCATCCACGCATCCGCGCCGGGCTTCACCAGGGCGTCACGTTGTGGCCCGTCACCGCCTCCCACACCGCCGACAGCGCGTACTTCGTACGGTCGTTGAAGTCGTCGGCGGGCAGTTGCGGCAACAGGTCGAGGACCGCCGAGATGTGGCCGCACCGGGCGGCCCGGCCGATCAGGTCGCAGGTCGGTGACTGGCGTTTGGCGCGCGGGATTTTGAGGAGTTCGGCGTGCTCCTCGGCCAGCGCCGCGATGTCCGCCTCCGTCGGAGTGGCGGGACGAGGAGCGGGGTCGGTACCGGCTGCGAGCGCCGCGGCGTTGGTCCGCGCCCGTTCGTACTCCTCCTCCGGTATGTGCCAGGAGCCGGCGAGCCAGGAGTGGAGCTCGTCGGGGCGGCCGAGGTCGGCCAGGGCCTTGATCAGGGTCGACGGGCGGTCGAACCCCGGCGGCACCCGGGCTTCGAGGAAGTCACCGGCCATGTCGATCCGGCCCGTGCGCAGCAGATAGTGCATCCACGACTCGGTATCCATGACGATGCGGCCGTCGGTCTCGGCGCTGTCGGTCTCGCCGTCGCCCGGCGCCCACAGCGCTCGCGCCTCGTCCTCCCGGCCGCACTCGGTGAGCGCCCAGATGATCACGAGCCGCTCGGTCCAGCCGCCGTTCCCCGGCAGGATCGCTTCCTTGGCGCGCTCGAACCACCCGTCCGCGGCGGCCGCGTCCCCCAGGGCGTGGTGGGCGCCGCCGACCGACGCCGCGAGGTCGGCGAGCTGGTGCGTCTCGCCGGCGGCGGTCTCCGCGTGCGCCTCGACGTGGGCGAAGACCGTGCGGGCCTCGTCAGGGTGCCCGGCACGGGCCAGGATCATGGCGACGTCGGCCGCGGCGGCGACGCGCTGGTCCGGATCGGGCACGGTCTCGACGAGTTCCCTCGCCCCTTCGGCCTCCCCTCGGTACGCACGCAGCCGTGCCGCCTTGCGGACGTATTCGTTCACCGCGAAGTTCCAGCCGCTGTCGAGGGCCGAGGCCGACTCGCGCACCGCGGCGTACAGGTCGTCCAAGGTCGCGGTGTTCGGCGGTGGCCAGGCCTCCGCGCCCGCCGCACCGGCGGTTCCGGAAGTCCCAGTCGCCCCCGCCGCCTCGGCCGCGTCGAGCTCCTCCACGTACTCCCGTACGTAGTAGCTCATGATGTCTTCCTCGATGAGCTCGGCCGCCGTCCGGGCATCCGGGACGATCTTCAGGCCGCCCCAGCGGACCGGCCAGGCGAAGCGGCGGTCGACCGACCAGGCGAGGACGGCCTCCAGGTCCTCCCTGCGGTCGGGCGGCCCGATCACCACGCCGTCCTCGGAGGACGCGCACCAAGTGTCGTCGTCCAGGGGGAAGTTGACCGCGATCTCGTCGAAGGCGTACTCATGCTCCAGCATGCGCGGGCCCGGCGGTTCGCGCAGGAACGTGAACTCGCTCAGCACTCCGCCGGTGTCCGGGCGGTGGAAGACCACGCCGGTCCCGTCCACGACGGCCCGCACCCCGCGCGAAGCGCCCTGGCCCGGCCTGCCCTCGGGGCTGTACGCCTTCGGCAGGTCCTGCTCCGGGCCGCGTTCCGGCAGTCGTGCGATCTCCTTGGTCGTCACGTCGATCGCTATGGGGTGCTGCTTCCCGCGCCGCTTCCCGTGCTCCTCCACGTAGGAGAGGAGCTGGGTGCCGTCCTCCGACCAGCTGACGTAGCCACCGAGGTCCAACTCATTTCCAGGACCGCCCAGTTCGTCCGGCAGGGTCTCGGTGAGCAGGTACGGGTGCCCGGCCGGGGCGGAGTTGGCGAGCCAGAACAGCGCGCCCGCCTCCAGCGGGACGACACAGCCCTTGACCGCGCTCTCGGACCAGACCGATACATACGCCCGCCGCCCGTCCGGGGACAGGGACCAGGCCGGCGGCCGGCTCGCACCGTCGGTCACCGAGGCGCTGGCCAGCGGGCAGGTGTAGGTCGAGTCGTCCAGGGGGTCGAACACCCCCACCTGGTTGGTGCTGTAGGCGAGCCCGATCCGGGTGCCGTCGGCCGACCACTGGATCACGTCGTCGTAGTCGGGCCAGCCGACGCCGCCCTGGATCCGGTCGAGGACGTTCACACAGCGGCCGCTCTCCACCTCCCAGATCTGGAGCGTGCCGCCGCGGTGGTAGTCGTCTCCGACCCAGCTGCCGGTCGCCAGATAACGGCCGTCCGGGCTCAGCGCGTACGACTCGATCTCCGTGCGGTGGAAGTACGGGTGCTGGAGCCGGGTGCCGTCGAGGGCGCGTATCCGGTCGGTGGCGAAGCTGTGGGCCTCGGTGATCCCGTGTCTGCGCTCGAGTTCGAGCAGCCGGGTGCGCAGGGGCGGCAGGTCGCGGACCGAGTCGAAGGCGGACCAGTCGGCCTTCGAGAGGGCGTCGAGGAGTTCGGCCGGCTCGGCCGTGGCGGACAGTGCGTCGTGGTCGAGGAAGCGCGGCGCCTCCGCCTCCGCCTCTGCCTCTGCCTCTGCTTCCGCGCCTGCGCCCGCGCCGTCGGCGGCGCGCCGCTCGGCTTCCCTGAGCACGCCCCGCAAGGCGTGCTCGTCGTAGATCGGTATGCCGCGCATGCTCACCGGGCCGATCTTGGAGCCGGGCACGTCATGCGCCCGGTACACGACGTCCGTCCGGGCCGACACCTTGCCGGCCACCTTCGCGCCCAGCTCGTTGAACGCTGCGTTCGCAGTGGCCTGCGAGATCTTGTGAAACCGTCCCATCAATACGACGGTCTTCCCCTGTAGTTCCATATCGGCACCCTAGGGGCCACCACTGACAACACCCTGCCGCCCGGCCACCTCCAACACCCTTACGGAGTGGGCCAGTTGGCCTCACACGCCCGGCTCAGCGGGACCGCCCCGCGCCCCCGCGTGCCACCGCCGCCGAGTCCCGGCGGAACGCCCACTCCATCTTCGGCTCCATCGCGAAGCGGAACGCGCGTTGGACGGGCGGGGTGCAGAGGACGGTGATGACGGCGCCCGCGAGGAGCGTGACGCCGATCGCGCCGAGCGGCGTCTGCAGCCAGTCGGCCTCGTACCAGTCCCAGAAGCGGGAGCCCTTGGCGAGGAAGCCGTGCAGGAGGTAGCCGTAGAGGGTGCCCGCGCCGAGGGCCGTGAACCAGAGGTGGCGGCCCGGCACCCAGGCGAAGAAGCAGGCGACGAGGACCATCGAGCAGCCGAACATCGCCAGGGTCATCACTCCGCCGCTCCACGCGGGGGCGGCCAACTCCTGGGCGCTGTCCCGGCGGTAGAACCAGGCGGCGTTCATGCGCGGTGCCGCCCAGTAGGCGAAGACGAGCGCCGAGGCCATGACCGGCAGGGCGAGAAGCCGGACCTCGCGGCGGCGGACCAGTTGGAAGTGCTCGGGCTTCAGGAAGAGGCCGAGGACGAAGAACGGCAGGAACTGCAGGACGCGTTGGAGGTCCAGGTCGTCCCCGATGTCCGGCGAGACCGAGGCCAGTACGGCGATGGCCAGGGCGAGCGGTATCGGCCAACGGACGAGTTTCCACAGCGGGGTGGTGAGCCGCCAGATGAACAGGGCGCCCAGGAACCAGGTCAGGTACCACGGGTCGAGCAGGCTGATCGGATGCCCCGGATCGTCGTCCGCCCACTGCTTGAACAGCGAGTACGCGACCTCGAAGAGGACGTACGGCACGGCGATCCCGGTGACCAGGCGCTTCAGGCGGTGCGGCGCCGCGTCGAAACTGCGGGAGAAATAGCCGGAGATGATGATGAACGCCGGCATGTGGAACGTGTAGACCGCGATGTACAGCGCGGCGGCGGCGCGGCTGTCGTCGCGCAGCGGTTCCCAGGCGTGGCCCATCGCGACCAGGACGATCGCCAGGTACTTCGCGTTGTCGAAGAACGCGTCGCGCTGCTTGCCCGGCTTCGGTGCCGGGGCCGCTGTCGCGGTGGCTCTCGGTGGCGTCTCGCTCGCCGGTACTAGGCGGGCCGGGGGCAGCGGGGCCCCGGCTCGGTGGAACGTGCGCAGCGTCTCACTCATGGTTCCTCCCGGAGGGAACCTGGAGCGTCGATCCTGCGTCTTGCCTGAATTGGGGAGTGAATTCGGTGCGAGACATCACCGGCACCCTAGCGATCGGCGTCAACTCCCGTACATCCGCCGCGCATGTGGGCTTCGACACGCATGTAGAACCCACGTAAGCGCCTGCCGTGAACGAGTCGTTGAACGGCCCCCCGCGCCCCTCGCTGCGGAATGCCGCAGACTGCTGTATATGGGTCGGCGTCCCTCGACTCCGGGAGTGTGGCCGGCATGCTCGATGTCCCGCTCTGGCTGTGGGCGGTGTTCGCCACGACGGTGATCGTGTCGCTGGCGGTCGACCTGCTCGCCCACCGCACGGCGCACGTCATCGGGTTCAAGGAGGCCGCCGCCTGGAGCGGTCTGTGGGTGAGCCTCTCCCTGCTGTTCGGCGGCCTCGTCTTCCTCGTGCTCGGTACGACGGCGGGCACCGAGTACACGACCGCCTGGCTGCTTGAGAAAAGCCTGTCGGTGGACAACCTGTTCGTGTTCGCCGTGATCTTCGGCTACTTCCGGGTTCCGCGCGCCTACCAGCACCGGGTGCTGTTCTTCGGCGTGATGGGCGCCCTTGTGTTCCGCGGTGTCTTCCTCTCCCTCGGCGTGGCCGTGGTCAGCCGCTTCACCGCGGTGCTGTTCGCCTTCGCGGCGGTCCTCTTCTACAGCACGTACAAGCTGCTCAAGGACGAGGAGGACACCTTCGACCCCGGCAGGAGCTTCGCGGTACGGGCCCTGCGGAAGATCGTGCCGGTGCGGGACGAGTACGAGGGGGCGCGGTTCTTCGTCAAGGAGGCCGGGAAGCGCGTGGCCACGCCGCTACTCGCGGTGGTCGCGGCCATCGAGGCGGCCGACCTGATCTTCGCCGTCGACAGTGTGCCCGCGGTGCTGGCCGTCAGCGACGACGCGTTCGTGGTGTACACCAGCAACGCCTTCGCCATCCTCGGCCTGCGCGCCCTGTACTTCCTGCTCTCCGGGCTGCTCGACCGGTTCCACTACCTCAACGTCGGGCTCGCGGTGATCCTGTCGTTCATCGGCGTGAAGCTGATCCTCCAGGCCTCGCACAAGCTGATCAGCCCCGCCGTCCCCGAGATCCCGTCCCCGGTGAGCCTCGGGGTCATCGTCGTCATCCTGGCGACGTCGGTGTTCCTCAGCGTCCGCCGACCGCCGCCCCCCTGAGGGGGTGCTTTCTGTGCGATCCGGACTATCGTTAAAAAATGGGTAAAGAACAGCACGAGACGGGCCCGCAGGGTGAGCTGCTCTGCCCGGTCTGCAAGCAGCACGTGGACGCGGTCGTGAGACGACGGCACAAGACGCTCGGCACGTTCGTACCCGTCTGGGGACCGGGCCCGTGCCACAACACCGAGTGCCCCGAGTACCTGGAGCCACCCGAACACGCCGAGGTCCACAGGCAGCCGTGAGGTCCGCCGCCGCTCAGCGCGCCCGGTGGCGGCGCAGCGTCGCCACGCCCCGCGCCGCGAGCACCGCCGCCGAAGCGAGGGCCGCCGCGGCCGCGTAGACGACGAGGGCGGGCCACGCGTACGTCACCTGGGAGAGGGTGCCCGAGCGGTTCATCAACAGGCCGAACAGCGGGGCGAGTTGGACCAGGAAGAGAATCGGGAGCGCGTACGGGAGCAGCCGGGGCAGCACGCGCCACCACGGCTTCCCCTCGGTGCGACCGGCCCAGCGGCGGGCGCGTACCGTGCCGCGCACGCCGAGGGCCAGGGCGAGGACGGTGAAGGCGGCCAGGAACCAGTCGGCCGTCATCGAGAACGGCGCGGCCACCTCCGCCCGCCTGCCCTGGGCCAGTTCGACGAGGCCCTCGGTGAGCTGGGCCGCGTCGTCGCCGGAGATCATGCCGGTGTTGGTGACCACCGCGATGCCGATGCCGTCGGCGGGCAGCAGGGTCGCCATGGAGTTGTGGGTGAGGAGCTGGCCGTTGTGCTGGATGCGCGGGGTGCCGCCCTCCGTGCTCCGCGACCAGCCCATCGCGTACTCGGTCTCCCGGGGTGTTCCGGGCGGGGTGTGGGTGAGGTCCATGGTGCGTGCGGTGGCGATGCGCCGGCCGGTCGCCGAGAGCCCGTGGTTGTTCTGCGCGATCAGCCACTGCGAGAGGTCCGCGGCGGTGGTGACGACGCCGTGGCCACCGGCGGTGAACCAGCGCGGGTGCGAGTGGGCCACGACCGTGCCGTACGCGCGGACGTAGCCGCGGGCCCGCTCGGGCATCGCGTCGGAGCTGTCGACGGTGCTTGTGTCCCGCATACCGAGCGGCTTGAAGAGATCCGAGGCGAGCCGGTCGGCGAAAGGACGGCCGCCGACCACCTCGACCAGGCGGGCCGCGACGAAGTAATTCGGGTTGTGGTAGCGGTACTTGGTGCCCGGCGCGGTCGCGAGCGGAGCCTCCCGCATCGCCGCGACCGCCTCCTTCAGGGAGTGCGGCTGTGCGCGGGTCAGATCGGGGTACGCCGAGTCGGCCATGCCGGAGGTCTGGGTCAGCAACTGCCGCACCGTGATCTTCCGGGCGCGCGGGTCGGCCATAGTGAACTCGGGCAGGTAGCGGCGCACCGGCCGGTCCAGGTCGACCTTGCCCTCCTCGACGAGCCGCATGACGGCGAGCGCGGTCATCGCCTTGGACAGCGACGCCACCGGCACGCGGGTCCGCTCGGTCATGGCCCGGCCGGACGCGGTGTGCCCGTACCCGGCGTTGTGCACCACCCGGTCGCCCTCGGTCACCGAGACGACGGCGCCCGGCAGGCCCGTACGGTCCACGTAGTCGCGTACGAAACGGTCGATCGAGGCCCGGTCCAAGGT
>NZ_JAAAHS010000114.1 GCF_009908195.1 Streptomyces boluensis
GCCCCGTAAGCCCACCCCCGAACTGATCACGGTTCCGGGACGCCTGCGCGGCACCATCAAGGCCGCCGAGCAGATCCTCGAGCGCACCAAGGCGGACGCGGTCGTCGGCTTCGGTGGATACGTGGCGCTGCCCGGCTACCTCGCGGCGAAGCGCCTCGGCGTGCCGATCGTGGTGCACGAGGCCAACGCACGGCCCGGCCTCGCCAACAAGATCGGTTCGCGGTACGCCGCCCAGGTCGCGGTCTCGTCGCCGGACAGCAAGCTGCGCAACTCCCGTTACATCGGCATCCCGTTGCGCCGCACCATCGCCACTCTGGACCGCGCCGCGGTGCGTCCCGAGGCGCGTGCCGCGTTCGGCCTCGACCCCAACCTGCCGACCCTGCTGGTCTCCGGCGGCTCGCAGGGCGCCCGCCGCCTCAACGAGGTCGTCCAGCAGGTCGTCCCGTACCTGCAGCGCGCCGGCATCCAGGTCCTGCACGCGGTCGGCCCGAAGAACGAACTGCCGCAGGTGGACAACATGCCCGGGATGCCGCCGTACGTCCCGGTACCGTACGTGGACCGGATGGATCTCGCGTACGCCGCGGCCGACATGATGCTCTGCCGCGCGGGCGCGATGACCGTTGCCGAACTCTCCGCCGTCGGACTCCCGGCCGCCTACGTCCCGCTGCCCATCGGCAACGGCGAACAGCGGCTCAACGCCCAGCCGGTGGTCAAGGCCGGCGGCGGTGTCCTGGTCGACGACGCGGAACTCACCCCGGAGTGGGTGCAGCAGAACGTGCTGCCGGTGCTCGCCGACCCCCACCGGTTGTACGAGATGTCCCGCGCCGCCGCCGAGTTCGGCCGCAGGGACGCCGATGAACTCCTCGTCGGCATGGTCTACGAGGCGATTGCGGCACGCCACCGGGCGTGAGAAGGCAGGGGAGCGTGGCCGGACCCACCACCGCCGAACGAGGCGAACGCAAGCAGGGGGACGCACCGGCCCGCCCGCCCCGACCGACGGGCGGCGGCCGACGACTTCGGCTGCCGCCCACCCGCGTTCTCGTGATCGCGGGAGTCGCCGCCGTACTGCTCGCGGCCGGCGTCGTCTGGCTGCTCTACGGCTCGCAGTGGCTGCGCGTGGAGCGCGTCACGACCTCCGGAACCGAGGTGCTCACCTCCCAAGAGGTACGTGCGGCGGCGGAGGTTCCGGTCGGCGCTCCGCTTATTTCCGTCGACACGGACGGGATTGAGGATCGGCTGCGGAAGAGACTGCGCCGTATCGACACCGTCGAAGCAGTGCGTTCCTGGCCGCACGGAATCGCTCTCAAGGTGACCGAACGCAAGCCGGTACTGCTCATTGAAAAGGGCGGAAAGTTCGTCGAAGTGGACGCCCAGGGCGTGCGGTTCGCGACCGTCGACATCGCTCCGAAGGGCGTTCCGCTTCTGGAATTGGACGCCGCCGCGTCGCCGAGTCTCCACCGCTTCGGAACCGAGCGGCTGTTGCGTGCCGCGGTACGCGTCGCCGGCGATCTGCCGAACGCGGTCACGAAGGACGCCCGTACCGTTCAAGTCCGTTCATATGACTCCATCGCCGTGGAGTTGAAGGGCCAACGCACCGTGGACTGGGGCAGCATGGAGAAGGGCGACGCGAAGGCGGCGTCGCTCACCGCCCTGATGAAAGCCGTACCGAAGGCGCGGTACTTCGACGTGAGTGCGCCCACCGCCCCTGCCGCGTCAGGGAGTTGACGCCTGATTGCGCAGGCCAGCACCCTGGTTGGTCAGCGCAACGGCTGATCACATAGGGTGAAAAGAAAAACGGGAGGTTCGGCGTGTTCGTTGAACGTGCGCCACTTGTCGACTTAGTGTCCTGTTTCGAAGACTCCAGGGAACAGACACACTGGTAACCCTAAACTTCAGCGTTAGGGTTCGGGTCGGCGTTCGGACCGTCCCATTTCGGCATCAGTCGTCGCACCGCACGCACGGCGAAGCGGCGACACGTAACTCGAGGCGAGAGGCCTTCGACGTGGCAGCACCGCAGAACTACCTCGCAGTCATCAAAGTCATCGGTGTCGGCGGCGGTGGTGTCAATGCCATCAACCGGATGATCGAGGTCGGTCTCAAGGGCGTCGAGTTCATCGCCATCAACACCGACGCGCAAGCCCTGTTGATGAGCGACGCGGACGTCAAGCTCGACGTCGGCCGTGAACTCACCCGCGGACTCGGTGCCGGAGCGAATCCGGCAGTCGGCCGCAAGGCGGCCGAAGACCACCGCGAGGAGATCGAGGAGGTCCTCAAGGGGGCCGACATGGTCTTCGTCACCGCCGGTGAAGGTGGCGGCACAGGCACCGGCGGCGCACCCGTCGTCGCCAACATCGCACGCTCACTCGGCGCTCTCACCATTGGTGTGGTGACGCGCCCGTTCACCTTCGAGGGTCGCCGTCGCGCCAATCAGGCCGAGGACGGCATCGCGGAACTCCGCGAAGAGGTCGACACCCTCATCGTGATCCCCAACGACCGTCTGCTCTCCATCTCGGACCGCCAGGTGAGCGTGCTCGACGCGTTCAAGTCGGCGGACCAGGTGCTGCTTTCCGGTGTGCAGGGCATCACGGATCTCATCACCACGCCCGGCCTGATCAACCTCGACTTCGCCGACGTCAAGTCCGTGATGTCCGAGGCGGGTTCGGCGCTCATGGGTATCGGCTCGGCACGCGGCGACGACCGCGCGGTGGCCGCCGCGGAGATGGCGATCTCCTCGCCGCTCCTGGAGGCGTCCATCGACGGCGCCCGTGGCGTACTGCTCTCCATCTCCGGTGGCTCCGACCTCGGCCTGTTCGAGATCAACGAAGCCGCCCAGCTGGTGAGCGAGGCCGCCCACCCCGAGGCCAACATCATCTTCGGTGCCGTCATCGACGACGCGCTCGGCGACGAGGTGCGCGTCACCGTCATCGCCGCGGGCTTCGACGGTGGGCAGCCGCCGGCCAAGCGGGACACCATCGGGGCCGGCGCCGGCAAGCGCGAGGAGCCCACGCCGGTACGGAGCACCACCGAGTCCCGTCCGGCCTTCGGCTCGCTCGGCAGTGTGACCTCGCGCGAGGACAGCACCCCGATCGCCGAACCGGCCCCCGAGCCGGCCCCGGTGAACGAGGCGCCCTCCGCCCCGGTCACTCCGCCGCACGTCCCCACGGCCCGTCCGTACCAGGACAGCCAGGCGGAAGAGCTGGACGTCCCGGACTTCCTGAAGTGACCTTCGCCAAGTGATAACTGCGCACGACACCGTGAACGGCGCGCACTTCGCCTTCACCGACAGGTGGGGCGGGGTGAGCGCCGTTCCGTACGAGGAGCTCAACCTCGGCGGAGCGGTCGGCGACGCCCCCGAGGCGGTCCGCGCCAACCGTGAACTCGCCGCGAAGGCACTGGGCATCGAGCCCGGCGACGTGGTCTGGATGAACCAGGTGCACGGCCGGGACGTGGCCGTGGTCGACGGCCCCTGGGGTGATATTTCCGACATCCCCTCCGTGGACGCCGTGGTGACGGCACGTCGGGGACTCCCACTGGCCGTACTCACCGCCGACTGCACCCCGGTGCTGCTCGCCGACCCGGTCGCCGGTGTCGTCGGAGCCGCGCACGCCGGACGTCCGGGCCTGGTCGCGGGGGTCGTACCGGCCGTCGTCGAGGCGATGGTGGGACTCGGCGCCGAGACGTCGCGGATCATCGCCCGTACCGGGCCCGCGGTCTGCGGCCGTTGCTACGAAGTGCCCGAGCAGATGCGGGCGGACGTGGCGGCGGTCGAGAACGCCGCGTACTCCGAGACGAGTTGGGGGACGCCCGCGGTCGACGTGACCGGCGGGGTGCACGCTCAGCTGGACCGGCTCGGGGTGAGCGGCCGGCAGCGGTCGCCGGTGTGCACGCTGGAATCCGGTGACCACTTCTCGTACCGCCGCGACCGCACCACGGGTCGGCTCGCGGCCTATGTCTGGCTGGACTGATAGGGCATGACGGACCGTAAGGCGGAAATCGCCGCAAATCTGGGCAAGGTGGAGGAGCGTATCGCCGCGGCGTGCGCGGCCGCTGGGCGTGCGCGGGAAGAGGTGACCCTCATCGTGGTCACCAAGACCTACCCCGCGAGCGATGTACGGATCCTGGCGGAGCTCGGCGTACGTCATGTCGCCGAGAACCGTGACCAGGACGCGGCACCCAAGGCTGCCGAGTGCTCAGATCTGCCGCTCACTTGGCACTTCGTGGGTCAGCTGCAGACCAATAAGGTGCGTTCCGTTGTCAGTTATGCCGGTCTGGTGCAGTCCGTGGATCGTCCCAAGCTCGTCACAGCTCTCTCCGCCGCGGCGGTGAAGGCGGAGCGCGAGTTGGGTTGTCTGATCCAGGTCGCCCTCGACGCCGAAGAGGGCGGCAGAGGTGAGCGGGGTGGCGTAGCGCCCGACGGGATCGAGGAGTTGGCCGGACTTGTGGCCAATGCTCCGGGACTGCGGCTCGACGGTCTGATGACCGTGGCGCCGCTCGCCGGACCGTACGCGGGACGGCAACAGGCGGCGTTTCAGCGGCTGGTGGAATTCTCAACCCTCCTGCGCGCGGCTCATCCGGCTGCGAACATGGTGTCAGCGGGGATGAGCGCGGACCTCGAGGAGGCCGTTGCGGCCGGAGCGACACATGTGCGCGTCGGCAGTGCGGTACTCGGAGTCCGACCCCGGCTCCGGTAACGTCGCCAAGAAAGTCGGACCACAGCAGAAAATATGGTCATTCCTGCAGATCAGCGGGGGTGTCGAGTGGATCGTGGGCACTTGGTGGCACAACGGATCCACCACAGAGCGGAGGACTCAGAGCATGGCCGGCGCGATGCGCAAGATGGCGGTCTACCTCGGCCTCGTGGAGGACGACGGTTACGACGGCCGGGGGTTCGACCCCGATGACGAGTTCGAGCCCGAGCTGGATCCGGAACCCGAGCGGGACCGCCGGAGGCACGAGCCCGCGCATGAACTTCAGCAGGACGAACCGGCGCGAAAGGTGCAGACCCCTGCCCCGCGTGAGCCGATGGCCGCGGCCGCTTCGGTACCCGCTGAAATTGGACGTCCGGCGCGAATCGCCCCCGTGGCATCCATCACACCTGAACGTCAGAGCCTGGAGAAGAACGCACCGGTGATCATGCCCAAGGTTGTGTCCGAGCGGGAGCCCTACCGCATCACGACATTGCACCCCCGGACCTACAACGAGGCCCGTACCATCGGGGAACACTTCCGTGAGGGCACTCCGGTGATCATGAATCTGACGGAGATGGACGACACCGACGCGAAGCGACTTGTCGACTTTGCCGCCGGTCTGGTCTTCGGACTGCACGGCAGCATTGAGCGGGTGACGCAGAAGGTGTTCCTGTTGTCGCCTGCTAACGTCGATGTCACG
Organism: Streptomyces boluensis; assembly: GCF_009908195.1. Lineage (GTDB taxonomy): Bacteria > Actinomycetota > Actinomycetes > Streptomycetales > Streptomycetaceae > Streptomyces > Streptomyces boluensis. Next base: position 5,389 of record NZ_JAAAHS010000114.1, read on the forward strand.
GCGGAGGACAAGGCTCGCATCGCAGAGGGCGGGTTCTTCAACCAGAGCTGAGACGCAGGACCGGATACGAAGCACGAGACACGGGGAGAGGGAAGCGCGAACGATGAGCGTTGTCTGGGATGTGCTCTACATCGCGCTGATGTGTTTCCTGATCGTGTTGATCTTCCGGTTGGTCATGGACTACGTCTTCCAGTTCGCCCGCTCATGGCAACCCGGCAAGGCGATGGTGGTCGTTCTGGAGGCCACCTACACTGTCACTGATCCACCGCTCAAGCTTCTGCGGCGGTTCATCCCGCCGCTGCGTCTCGGGGGCGTGGCGCTCGACCTGTCCTTCTTCGTACTGATGATCATCGTCTACATCCTGATCTCCGTCGTGAGCCGGCTGTGAGCGCGATGTCAACTACGTTCTTGCCGAATGCCGACGACTACGTTGAGGTGAAGAGATGCCGTTGACCCCCGAGGACGTGCGGAACAAGCAGTTCACGACCGTCCGCCTCCGAGAAGGCTATGACGAGGACGAGGTCGATGCCTTCCTAGATGAGGTCGAAGCCGAACTGACGCGACTGCTCCGCGAGAACGAGGACCTGCGCGCGAAGCTCGCCGCAGCGACTCGTGCCGCCGCGCAGAACCAGCAGCAGGGCGGCATGCGTAAGCCCGAGCCGCAGGACCAGCAGCAGCGTGGGCCCGGCGCCCCCGTGCCCGCCGCAATATCGGGTCCGCAGCCGGTGCCGCCGCAGCAGCAACAGCACCTGGGCCCGCCCCAGTTGCCCGGTGGTGCGCCGCAGCTGCCCGCAGGTCCGGGTGGTGGCCACGGTGGTCCGCAGCAGCAGGGCCCCGGTCCCATGCAGGGCGGCCCCATGGGCGGTCCGATGGGCGGCCATGGTCCGCAGCTCCCGCAGGGTGGCGGCGGTCAGGGGGGTCCCGGTGGCGACAGCGCCGCCCGTGTCCTCTCGCTCGCGCAGCAGACCGCTGACCAGGCGATCGCGGAGGCCCGTTCCGAGGCCAACAAGATTGTGGGCGAGGCGCGTTCGCGTGCCGAGGGCCTCGAGCGTGACGCTCGTGCCAAGGCCGACGCCCTGGAGCGGGACGCGCAGGAGAAGCACCGCGTCGCGATGGGCTCTCTTGAGTCCGCCCGCGCCACGCTTGAGCGCAAGGTCGAGGACCTGCGCGGCTTCGAGCGCGAGTACCGCACGCGTCTGAAGTCGTACCTGGAGTCGCAGCTGCGTCAGCTGGAGACCCAGGCCGACGACTCGCTGGCTCCGCCGCGTACCCCGGCGACGGCCTCGCTGCCGCCGTCCCCCTCGATGGCTTCCGCCGGTGCGCCCTCCATGGGTGGCGGCAACCACACGATGGGCGGCAACCACACCATGGGCGGCAACGGAGCCAACTCCGGTGGCGGTTCGTACGGTGGCCAGCAGCAGATGTCGCCCGCGATGACGCAGCCGATGGCGCCGGTGCGACCGCAGGGTCAGCAGCCGATGCAGCAGGCCCCGTCGCCGATGCGCGGGTTCCTCATCGACGAGGACGACAACTGACGATTGTGCGCGCGCAGCGCGCGTAGCGTCGGCAGCGCTTCAAGGGCCTGGCCCCGGGACATGTTCCCGGGGCCAGGCCCTTTTGTGTGCTCTCCGGGTAGGGGTGGGCACAGCAGTGCTGCGGGGCGTGCAGGTGTGCCCGGCACACAACGCCGAAGGCCCGGTGCCACGCGATCCGTTTGGATCGGGTGGCACCGGGCCTTCGGGTTGCCGGGTGGCGTGGGCCGTTACGCCTCGGTCTTGCGGAGGCGGAACGTCAGGCCCAGGCCCTCGTCCGTGAACGGGTCGCCGTACGTCCCGTCGGCCTCACCCGTGGCGAAGTCCAGGGCGAGGACCTCGTCGGCGATCAGGGCGGCGTGCTCGGCGAGGGCGGCGCCGGTCTCCTCGGAGGTGGTCGTCCAGCGCACCGCGATCCGGTCCGCCACGTCCAACCCGCTGTTCTTGCGGGCCTCTTGGATGAGGCGGATGGCGTCACGGGCGAGGCCCGCGCGGCGCAGGTCGTCCGTGATCTCCAGGTCGAGGGCGACCGTGGCGCCGGAGTCCGAGGCGACGGACCAGCCCTCGCGCGGCGTCTCCGTGATGATCACCTCGTCCGGGGCCAGGGTGACCGTCTCGCCCTCGACCTCCACGGAGGCGGTGCCTTCGCGCAGTGCCAGGGAGAGCGCGGCCGCGTCGGCGTCGGCGACGGCCTTGGCCACCGCCTGGACGCCCTTGCCGAAACGCTTGCCCAGGGCACGGAAGTTGGCCTTGGCCGTCGTGTCGACGAGGGAGCCGCCCACCTCGGAGAGCGAGGCGAGGGATGTGACGTTGAGCTCCTCGGTGATCTGGGCGCGGAGTTCGGCGCCCAGGTGCTCGAAGCCGGTGGCCGCGACCAGGGCGCGGGACAGCGGCTGCCGGGTCTTCACACCGGACTCGGCGCGGGTGGCCCGGCCGAGCTCGACCAGGCGGCGTACCAGCGTCATCTGCTGCGAAAGCACCGGGTCCACAAGGGACTTGTCGGCCTCGGGCCACGCGGTGAGGTGGACGGACTCCGGGGCGTCGGGCGTCACCGGGACCACCAGGTCCTGCCAGACCCGCTCGGTGATGAACGGCGTCAGCGGGGCCATCAGGCGGGTGATCGTCTCGACGACCTCGTGCAGGGTGCGGAGCGCGGCCTTGTCGCCCTGCCAGAAGCGGCGGCGGGAGCGGCGCACGTACCAGTTGGAGAGGTTGTCGACGAAGGACGACAGGAGCTTGCCGGCGCGCTGGGTGTCGTACGACTCCAGGGCCTCGGTGGACTGGTCGACCAGGAGGTTCAGCTCGCTGAGCAGCCAGCGGTCCAGGAGCGGGCGCTCGGTGGGGGCCGGGTCGGCGGCGGACGGGGCCCACCCCGACGTACGCGCGTACAGGGCCTGGAAGGCGACCGTGTTCCAGTACGTGAGGAGGGTCTTGCGGACGACCTCCTGGATGGTGCCGTGGCCGACGCGGCGGGCGGCCCAGGGGGAGCCGCCGGCGGCCATGAACCAGCGGACGGCGTCGGCGCCGTGCTGGTCCATCAACGGGATCGGCTCCAGGGTGTTGCCCAGGTGCTTGGACATCTTGCGGCCGTCCTCGGCGAGGATGTGGCCGAGGCAGACCACGTTCTCGTACGAGGACTTGTCGAAGACCAGGGTGCCGACGGCCATCAGTGTGTAGAACCAGCCGCGGGTCTGGTCGATGGCTTCGGAGATGAACTGGGCCGGGTAGCGGGACTCGAAGAGTTCCTTGTTCTTGTGCGGGTAGCCCCACTGCGCGAACGGCATCGAGCCCGAGTCGTACCAGGCGTCGATGACCTCCGGGACGCGCACCGCTTCGAGGGAGCAGCCCTCGTGGCTGCAGGTGAAGGTGACGTCGTCGATGTACGGGCGGTGCGGGTCGAGGGCCGACTGGTCGGTGCCGGTCAGCTCGGAGAGCTCCGCGCGCGAGCCGACACAGGTCAGGTGGTTCTCCTCGCAGCGCCAGATCGGCAGCGGCGTGCCCCAGTAGCGGTTGCGGGAGAGGGCCCAGTCGATGTTGTTGTTCAGCCAGTCGCCGAAGCGGCCGTGCTTGACCGAGTCGGGGAACCAGTTGGTCTTCTCGTTCTCCTCGAGCAGCCGGTCCTTGATGGCGGTCGTCCTGATGTACCAGGACGGCTGCGCGTAGTAGAGCAGCGCGGTGTGGCAGCGCCAGCAGTGCGGGTAGCTGTGCTCGTACGGGGTGTGCCGGAAGAGGAGGCCGCGGGCGTCCAGGTCGGCGGTGAGCTGTTCGTCGGCCTTCTTGAAGAAGACGCCGCCGACCAGCGGGACGTCCTCCTCGAAGGTGCCGTCCTGGCGGACCGGGTTCACCATCGGCAGGCCGTACGCACGGCAGACCTTGAGGTCGTCCTCACCGAAGGCGGGGGACTGGTGGACCAGACCCGTGCCGTCCTCGGTGGTGACGTAGTCGGCGTTGACGATGTAGTGCGCCGGAGCCGGGAACTCCACGAGCTCGAACGGGCGTTGGTAGTTCCAGCGCTCCATCTCGGCGCCGGTGAACGACTCGCCGGTCGTCTCCCAGCCCTCGCCGAGTGCCTTCTCGACGAGCGGCTCGGCGACGACCAGCTTCTCGTTCCCGTCGGTCGCGACGACGTAGGTCACGTCGGGGTGCGCGGCGACGGCGGTGTTGGAGACGAGGGTCCAGGGGGTGGTCGTCCAGACGAGGAGCGAGGCCTGGCCGGCGAGGGGGCCGCCGGTGAGCGGGAAGCGGACGAAGACGGAGGGGTCGACGACCGTCTCGTACCCCTGCGCCAGCTCGTGGTCGGAGAGGCCGGTGCCGCAGCGGGGGCACCAGGGGGCGACGCGGTGGTCCTGGACGAGCAGGTCCTTGTCGAAGATCTGCTTCAGGGACCACCAGACCGATTCGATGTACTCGGGGTTCATCGTGCGGTAGGCGTCGTCGAGGTCGACCCAGTACCCCATGCGGGTCGTCAGGTCGGCGAAGGCGTCGGTGTGCCGGGTCACGGACTCGCGGCACTTGGCGTTGAACTCGGCGATGCCGTACGCCTCGATGTCCTTCTTGCCGTTGAAGCCGAGCTCCTTCTCGACCGCCAGCTCGACGGGCAGGCCGTGGCAGTCCCAGCCGGCCTTGCGCGCCACGTGGTAGCCGCGCATGGTGCGGAAGCGCGGGAAGACGTCCTTGAAGACGCGGGCCTCGATGTGGTGGGCGCCGGGCATGCCGTTCGCGGTCGGCGGGCCCTCGTAGAAGACCCACTCGGGGCGGCCCTCGGACTGCTCCAGCGTCTTGGCGAAGATCTTCTGCTCGTCCCAGAACTGGAGCACGGCGTGCTCGAGGGCGGGCAGGTCGACCTGGGCGGGCACCTGGTGGTACTGCGGCTGCGTGTTCAACGCGCTTCCTCCGGCGGACGATTCCGTTCCGTCGGAGGGACGAGAGCCACTTGTCGCGCTCCCGCGGTACCACCCTCCTTGGCCTTCCCTACGCGCGTGGCGCACGGGAAAGCCCCCTCATTGGGGTCGCGATGCCGGGTCTACTCGCCTCGGCGGGGGCTTCGGCTTTCTTCCGGCGGCTCCGGGGTGATCTTCACGTCTCGCCTGCCCCCGGGCTCACACCGTCCCCGGGTCGCTCGTGGCCGCGTCGGACGCTACTCGTCCCCATCCACGCTTCTCGCTCCGCCCAGTGTACGGGGCCTCGGCTCACCTGGCCGACCGGTTTCCGACCGGCCGGGTGCGAAGCGGTGAGGGGCCTTTTCAGGCGTGCTCGGGGATGGCGTCCTTGAGGGACTCACGGACCATCGTCCGCAGTTCGGGGTTGTCCGTGTGGCCGTGAACGGACGCGGCGTGCTCGCTGGCGGCGCGGACCACTTCCTCCTCCTCACCGGAGATGGTGAGGGTGCAGTTCATCTCGCTCGGGAATTCGCGACAGTCGGCTGTTTTGCGCATGGGGCACCTCCTTCGTTTCGTGTCCAATTATGCCCGCATATGGGGCATGGGGCGGGTTTTCGCTGGTGTGCGGAGGAGGGCGGTACGGCGCCGGCCGGTGACCCGAATGGCGATACGTCGACCAGCCGGATCCTGGCCCGCAGAGACCGGCGGATTACCCGGCGGGGAGCTGGGCACAACGCTTGCATGCACGCCGCGCGGCACCCGTGGGGCGGGCGGATCGGGCGGCGTGCCCCGTTGCCGCGGGCCTGGGGTCGATTTATCGTCCCACCACGATTCGCGTGCAAGATCACAGAATGTGAAGGGGCCGCGGCCATGGTGGCGAAGAAGACCGCCGTACCGGAGCCGGCGTCCGCCGGGACAGCGCCGGCGAAGCAGGCGACGAAGAAGGCCGCGGCGAAGAAGGCAGCCGTGAAGAAGGCCGAGGAGCCGCCTACCGAGGACGTGGGCACCGAGGACGTGGCGGAGCACCCGACCGCGGCGAAGAAGACGACGGCGAAGAAGGCGACGGCCACCAAGAAGGCGACGGGCAAGAAGGCCACCGCGAAGAAAGCGCAGGCCGGGCACGAGGAAGCGGCCGAGCAGGCCGAGTCCGCGGCGCACCGCGAGGCCACGAAAACGGCCACCAAGAAGAGCGTGACCAAGAAGGCCACGGCGAAGAAGACCGTGGCGAAGAAGGCGGCCGCCGGAGTCGATGACGCCGGTGCCGACCAAGGGAAGAGCGCGACCGGGAAGGCCGCGGCAGCCGAGCAGGCTGCCGACGGTGCGGCGAAGTCGGAGAAGAAGGCGGGAGCCAAGTCGGTGGTTGCGAAGAAGACTTCTGGAGCGGCGACGAAGCGGACGGCCGCCTCCGTACCCAAGGCGCGTGTGGTGGCGGCAGAGCCGGGTGAGCTCGCCGTCCGGCCGGGCGAGGACCCGTGGACCCCCGCCGAGGTCGCCGAGGCGCGCACGCTGCTGCTCGACGAGGCGGGCCGGCTGCGCACCGAGATCCTGGCGTCAGAGGCGGCCCTGCAGGGGCTGATGCGCGACTCCGGGGACGGGGCCGGGGACGACGAGGCGGACACCGGGACGAAGAACATCACGCGCGAGCACGAGATGTCTCTGGCGGCCAACGCGCGGGAGATGCTGGAGCAGACCGAGCGGGCCCTGGAACGCCTCGAAGCGGGCACCTACGGTGTCTGCGAGAGCTGTGGTCAGCCCATCGGCAAGGCCAGGATGCAGGCCTTCCCGCGCGCCACTCTCTGTGTGGAGTGCAAGCAGAAGCAGGAACGGCGCTACTAGGGCGCAGGCGCCCTACGGCTGTGTCGTACCCTCGTCCTCATTCCGGAATCTAGGTTGAGGGACTCACGTGGCAGAGGCGGAGCGCATCATCGGTAGGCCGGACAAGGACGCCGGTGCCGGTGCGGAGCCGGGGCGTTCGGACGCCGCGGAGACCCCGGCGGCGGAGTCGGCTTCCGCGGCCGACGCGAAGGTTTCCCCGGCCGAGGCGAGCGATGACGCCGCGGCGGCTGTGGAGCCTTCCGGCTCGGAGGACTCGGTGGACTCGGCGGACGCGGTCGACCCGGCGGGTTCTTCGGATGCCTCGGACGATGCCGATCGTGACGGCGACGGCGACGGCGACGGCGAGAAGCCCAAGGGGCGGCGGAAGATCGCGGTGCTGTTCGCCGTCGCCGCCTTCGCGTACGCCGTCGACCTGATCAGCAAGATGCTCGTGGTCGAGAAGCTGGAGCACCACGAGCCGATCCAGCTCCTCGGGGACTGGCTGAGCCTGCACGCCATCCGGAACGCCGGTGCGGCGTTCGGGATCGGTGAGGCCTTCACCGTGATCTTCACCATCATCGCGGCGACCGTGATCGTGGTGATCGCCCGCCTCGCGCGCAAGCTGTACAGCCTGCCCTGGGCGATCGCGCTCGGTCTGCTGCTCGGTGGTGCGCTCGGCAACCTCACCGACCGGATCTTCCGCTCGCCGGGCGTCTTCGAGGGTGCGGTGGTCGACTTCATCGCGCCGAAGGGGTTCGCGGTGTTCAACCTGGCGGACTCGGCGATCGTGTGCGGCGGCATCCTGATCGTGCTGCTGTCCTTCCGCGGGCTCGACCCGGACGGGACCGTGCACAGGGACTGAGCGTCTTCGTCGCCGGGCTCTCGTACGGCGGTGTCGTACCTGTCCTGCATACTCGACGGGTGAGCACGATTCCCGAGATCCGCACCCTGCCCGTGCCCGACGGCCTGGAGGGCGAGCGTGTAGACGCCGCCATCTCCCGCATGTTCGGCTTTTCCCGTACCAAGGCCGCCGAGCTGGCCGCTGCCGGAAAGGTGCAGGTCGACGGGTCGGTAGTCGGCAAGTCCGAGCGGGTGCACGGCGGGGCCTGGCTCGAGGTGGAGATGCCGCAGGCGGCGCCGCCCGTGCAGATCGTCGCGGAGCCGGTCGAGGGCATGGAGATCGTGCACGACGACGACGACATCGTCGTGATCATGAAGCCGGTCGGTGTGGCCGCGCACCCCAGCCCCGGTTGGAGCGGCACCACGGTGATCGGCGGGCTCGCGGCCGCCGGGTACCGCATCTCGACCTCCGGCGCGGCCGAGCGGCAGGGCATCGTGCATCGGCTCGACGTCGGCACCTCCGGCCTGATGGTCGTGGCCAAGTCGGAGTACGCGTACACGTCGCTGAAGCGTCAGTTCAAGGAGCGCACGGTCGACAAGCGCTACAACGCGCTGGTGCAGGGGCACCCCGATCCGATGAGCGGCACCATCGACGCTCCGATCGGCCGGCACCCGAACCATGACTACAAGTGGGCCGTGATCTCCGAGGGCAAGCCGTCGGTGACGCATTACGACCTGGTCGAGGCGTTCCGGTCGGCCTCGCTGCTCGACATCAAGCTGGAGACCGGGCGCACCCACCAGATCCGGGTGCACATGTCGGCCCACCGGCACCCCTGCGTGGGCGACCTGACGTACGGCGCCGACCCGACCCTCGCCAAGCGCCTCGGCCTCACCCGGCAGTGGCTGCACGCGGTGCGGCTCGGCTTCGAGCACCCCGGTGACGGGCGCTGGGTCGAGTTCGAGAGCGGCTACCCGGACGACCTTCAGCAGGCCCTCGACCGGGTGCGGGCGGAGAGCGAGTGACGACGGGGTCGTACGAGGTCCGGGTCGCCCGGTCCGAGGCCGACCGCGAGGCTTGCTTCGGCGTGCGGCACGAGGTGTTCGTGGTCGAGCAGCGGGTGCCGAAGGACCTGGAGTACGACACGTACGACGAGGTCGCCGTGCATGTGCTCGCCGTCGGGGACGACGGGACGGCGCACGGCACCGGGCGGCTGCTGCACGGCGAGGCCGCCACGGCGAAGGTCGACGGCGACCTGACCATCGGCTCCCTCGGACGGCTCGCCGTCACCCGGGGCGCGCGCGGGCTCGGTGTGGGCGCCGCGCTTGTGCGGGGCATCGAGGACGTGGCCAGGGAGCTCGGGCTCGCCGCGGTCGACCTGCACGCGCAGACGCATGCGCTGCGGTTCTACGAGCGGCTCGGATATGTGGCGTACGGCGAGGAGTTCCCGGACGCGGGGATCGCGCACCGTGCGATGCGGCGGGTGCTCTGAGACCCGGAGGCGCCGTTACCGGGAGCGCTGGTTAGGAAAGTTTCCTGTTCTTCTTGACGGGCGGGGTCAACCTCCCTAGTTTTCCGGGGAGTTGACCCGTTGACCCCTGCCCCCACAGGAGCTCCCATGCGTCCAGGTCTCTCGCGCAAGCACCGCAGGAACACCCGCCGTCGCCGTGCCGTGGCCGCGTCCGTGACCGCCGTGGGTGTGCTCGCCCTCGCCAGCGTCTGGCAGGCGAGCGCGGGCGAGGCCGCCGCGCCGCTCTGGCAGGCGGATCCGGCCAAGGGCACCAGCGTCTTCGAGGGCGTCGAGAAGAAGCCCGGCGAGGTGACGGTCGTCGACGACCCGAAGGGCGCGTACGGGAAGACGTACCGGCTGTACACCTCCGGCGACAAGGTCTCGCCCGAGGACCGGGTGCGGGTCGAGACGCGGGGGCACAAGCGGCCCGACGGGTCCACGCTGCGCTTCGACGAGGGCGACACCGTCTACATCGGCTGGCGTTCGATGTGGGACCCGCTGCCCACCGCCGCCGGTGACTGGGTCGCCCTCTGGCAGCTCAAGGACTACGGCGGCGCCGCCGCCACCCCGCCGCTCTCGCTGCGGGCGCGCGGCGACGGCACGGTCGACCTGGAGTACTGCGACCCGGACCTGAAGACGACGCGGCTCTGGGACACCCCGCTGCGCACCGGTGAGTGGCACCACTTCGTCGTCGGGATCACCGTGTCCGACGACCCGGCCAAGGGCTCCGTGAAGTTCTGGTACGACGGCGAGCAGCAGCAGCTCAAGGGCGGTGACACCTTCAAGGGGGCCACCCTGCGCGCGGACTGGGTCACCGACAAGTGGGGCGTCTACCGCTCCGACGGTGTGAAGGGCGAGGCGACCGCGTATCTCAACGGGGCCAAGGTGGGGCGCAGTTACGCCGACGTCGCTCCCTGAGTGGGGGACATGACGGGTTTGCCGGTTATGCGTGGCAGGCTTGAGGGGCGCGCTCCCGATCTTCGGGGGCGCGCCCCGCGTGCTGTGCGCTCCGTACGGCCGCCCGTCGTGACCGTCCGGAGGCCGCCGAAGTGGACCAGTTGGCCCTGCTGTTCGTCCTGCTCCTCGGGGCCGTGCTGAGCGTCCCGCTCGGGGAACGGCTCGGCCTGCCCGCGCCGGTCCTGATGACGCTCGGCGGGATCGTGCTCGCGCTCCTGGAGTTCGTGCCCAATGTCGACATCCCGCCCGAGTACATCCTTCCGCTCGTCCTGCCCCCGCTGCTCTACGCCTCCGTGCAGCGCACCTCCTGGCGGCAGTTCACCGCCAACCTGAGGCCGATCCTGCTGCTCGCGGTCGCCCTGGTCTTCGTCACCACGGCCGCCGTCGCGCTCGTCGCCAACGCTGTCGTACCCGGCCTTCCGCTCGCCGCGGCCGTCGCGCTCGGCGCGCTCGTCGCACCGCCCGACCCGGTCGCCGCCACCGCGGTGGCCGGTCAACTCGGGCTTCCCAGGCGCCTGGTGTCGATCCTGGAGGGCGAGGGCCTCTTCAACGACGTGACCGCGATCGTGCTCTACCACGTGGCCATCGCCGCGGCCGTCAGCGGCAGCTTCTCGCTGCCGGAGGCCGCGCTCGAACTGGTCCTCTCCGCGGTCGTCGCGCTCGCCGTCGGCCTCGGCATCGGCTGGGCCGCCAACAAACTCATGGGCTTCCTCGGCGACGCCACCCTCCAGGTCGGCCTGACCCTCCTCGTACCGTTCGTCGCGTACGTACTGGCCGAGGAGCTGAAGGGTTCCGGGGTGCTCGCGGTGCTCGTGACCGCGCTGTTCCTCGCGGAGTACGCGGTCGATGCCGACGACGTGATGGGGCGGCTCGCCGGACGCACCTTCTGGGAGGTCGTCGACACCCTGGTCACCGGGATCGCCTTCGGCCTCATCGGACTCGAACTGCACAACGCCATCAACACCGCCGCGGGCCGCTGGGGTGAGCTCCTCGGCTGGGCGGTCGCCGTCACCGCGGTCGTGGTCCTCGTACGACTCCTCTGGCTGCTGCCCGCGACCTGGATCGCCAAGCGGCTGCACCACAAACGCGACTACGACGAGGAGATCCCGGTCAGTTGGCGGGAGACCGTCGTCATGTGGTGGTCGGGGATGCGCGGGGTGGCGTCCGTGGCGCTCGCACTCGCCATCCCGCTGAAGACGGACGACGGCGCGGCCTTCCCCGTACGCGAGGAGATCATCTTCATCGCCTTCGGCGTCATCATGGCGACGCTCGTGGTGCAGGGGCTCACGCTGCCCTGGCTGGTACGGAAGCTCGGGGTCGAGCCGGATGCGGAGGCGGAGGAGGCGTACGAGAAGGATCTCGCTGTCCGGGCCGCGAAGGCCGCCAAGAAGCGGCTCAAGGAGATCCAGGACGTCGAGGAGCTGCCGGACGAGTTCGCCGAGCAACTCGCCCGCAGGGCCTACGAGATCGGGGCCCGGATCAGTCCCGACATGGGGGACGCGGAGCGGCGGGCGGCGTACGCGAAGCGGAGTGTGTGGGCGAAGCGGGTGCGGCGGATTCAGGGGGAGATGCTGTCGGCTGCGCGGCATGAGGTTTTGGCTGCGCGTAATGAGCCCGGGTCTGATCCGGAGATCGTTGATCGGGTTCTGCGGCATCTGGATGTGCGTAGCTTGCGGTAGTTGTTGCTGTTGTCCGGGGCTCGGTTCCCTGGGCGCTGCGCCCCAGACCCCGCTCCCATCGGCCTGCGGCCTCGTCCTCAAGCGCCGGACGGGCTGGGATTGGGCGGGGTTGGATTTTCGGATGCGCTGGAATGGGCGGACGTGCTGGACCTTGCGCTGATCGTCACCTGCGGTAGCGCGTACGGGTGGTGGGTCGTCAGCCAGTGGATCAGTTGTTCTCGGACGGTGACGCGGACCGTCCAGATGTCGTCGGCGTCCTTCGCGGTGACCAGGGCGCGTACCTGCATCGTCGTCGGGGTGGTGTCCGTGACGGTGAGGTTCCAGTCGCGGCCGTCCCAGGCGGGGCACTCGCGCACGATGTCGTGCAGCTTCTCCCGCATCTCGGGCAGCGGGGCGCGGTGGTCGACGTGCAGGAAGACCGTTCCGGTCAACTGGGCGCCGCCGCGGGACCAGTTCTCGAACGGCTTCGACGTGAAGTACGACACCGGCATGGTGATCCGGCGGTCGTCCCAGGTGCGGACCGTCAGGAACGTCAGCGTGATCTCGTCGACCGTGCCCCACTCGCCGTCCACCACCACCGTGTCGCCGATCCGCACCATGTCGCCGAAGGCGATCTGCAGGCCCGCGAAGAGGTTGCCGAGCGTGGACTGGGCCGCGATGCCCGCGACGATGCCGAGTACGCCCGCGGAGGCGAGCAGGGACGCGCCCGCCGTGCGCATCGCCGGGAAGGTGAGCAGCATCGAGGCCGCCGCCACCACGCCGACCACGGCGGTGACCACGCGCTGGATCAGCGTGATCTGGGTACGCACCCGGCGTACCCGGGCCGGATCGCGGTGGGTGGCGGCGTACCGCGCGTAGGACGTGTCGACGATCGCCGACGCGATCCGCACCACCAGCCACGCCGACGAGGCGATCAGGGTCAGGGCGAGAGCGTGGCCGAGGCCCGCCGAGTGGTCGGGGAGGACCCCGGACTGGCGGTGCGAGGCGCCCAACAGGGCGGTGCCGAGGACGAGTTGGAGCGGCAGCCGGCAGCGGCGCAGCTGGCCCCAGAGCGGGGTCTCCGGGTGCCGGGCGTCGGCGCGGCGCAGCAGCAGGTCCACCAGCCAGCCGACGACCAGCGTGAGGACGACCGTGCCGCCGAGGACGATCAGCGGGCGCAGTACGTTCTCCATGCGTCGAGGGTATGCGGCGCCTGGCACGATGGGTCCATGGACATCATGCTTTTCCACTCGGCGCAGGGCCTGCGCCCGGCCGTGCACGCGGCGGCGGACCGGCTGCGCGCCGCCGGGCACGTGGTGCACGTGCCGGACTTCTTCGACGGGCGGACCGCCGACACCGTCGAAGAGGGAATGAAGATCAAGGACGAGATCGGCAAGGACGAGCTGCTGCGCCGGGCCGTGCTCGCCGCCGCGCCCTATTCGGAGCGCGGACTGCTGTACGCCGGGTTCTCGCTCGGCGGTTCCCTGGCGCAGACCCTCGCGCTCGGTGACTCCAAGGCCCGCGGGCTGCTTCTGCTGCACGGCACATCGGACATCGCGGAGGAGGCTTCGGCGGAGGACCTGCCGGTGCAGCTGCATGTCGCGGACCCGGACCCGTTCGAGCCGCACGACTGGCTGAACGCCTGGTACCTGCGGATGCGCAGGGCGGGCGCGGACGTCGAGGTCTTCCGCTACCCGGGCGCCGGGCACCTCTACACGGACCCGGACCTTCCGGACTACGACGAGGAGTCGGCGGAGCAGACGTGGCGGGTGGCTCTCGGGTTCATCGAGTCGCTGTAGCCGTGAGACGAGCCCGCACTCAAGGGCGCGTGCAGCGCCCCGTCGGGTTCGTGGCCGGTGGGCGGCACTGCAGCGGGAGGTCGGCCTTGTCGTGGCTCAGGTACCGGCCGACGCAGACCTTCAGGGCGTTCCGGCCGAGAGTCGCGCAGTACTGCAGTGCCGCCCGGCCGTTGGTGAACGGCCCCGGCGCGTAGATCACCCAGTAACCCGGCTTGAGCGACGCGAAGTTGTCGCTGCGCAGGAAGCGGGCCTTGGGCACCGTCTCGCGGATCCTGGCGAGGCGCTGGTCGCGTGCCGCCGTGCCCGAGGAGACCGGCTCCGAGAGGAACTGCGCGATCCAGGTGTTGGGCGTCGGGGGCGGCGTCGGCGTACGACTGGGCTTGCCCGTGGGCGAGTTGGTGGGACGGCCCGGATCTGTGCCGCCGTCGGGGGACCCGGTGGGGTGCTGCGTCGCCGTACCGGTCGGCTTGGGGTCCGCGCCGCCCTCGGTGCGCTCGCCGTCGGGGCCGCGCAGCGCGAGCAGCAGGCTGGTGCCGGCGATCAGGGCGACGGCTACCGCGATCACCGCGACGATCACGGGCGTGGGGAGGGGGCCTGCCGGTCGCTGCCGCCGCGGCGGGGCGGGGGCG
>NZ_JAAAHS010000115.1 GCF_009908195.1 Streptomyces boluensis
GGGGTGGACGCCTCCCAACGGCGGCGGGGGAAAAAATCAGCCCGTCCGGCGCTTGAGGACGAGCCCGAAGGGCGATCGACGGCGCCCGACTCGACGGTGCGGAACCAACCGGGACAGCCCCGCGGGCCGGCACCCAAGCCGACGGTGCGAACCCGACCACAGAACCCCCTACCCCGCGGGAACCCCCGCAGCCCGCTCCAACGCACTGGCGAGCAACGCCAAATCCGTAGGCCCGTTCCCCAACTCCCGCACCGGCCGCCGCGCAGGCGGATCCCCCATGCGATGCCACTCGAGCGGCACGGCCGTGGGCCGCAACGTCGACGTACGCGGAATGCGCCCCGTCACCCGCCCCGCCTGGAACGGCGTCTCCGCACCGTCCGCCGTGTGCAGCCAGCCACGCCCCGGCGCGGGATCCTCCGGCGCCGCGGACGGCGCGTCGAGCACGATCCGCAGCGTGGCGCGCCGGGCCAGCTCCGTGTCGGCGGTGCGCTCCGGCCGGCCCGACGCGGCCACCAGGTGCACGCCGAGCCGGCCGCCGTCCCGCGCGATGGCCTCCAGGGCCCGTACGACCGAGCCCGCCGACGGGCGGCCGGTGGCGCCGAGCGCGGGTGCCACCAGCGCGTCCAGGTCGTCGACGAGCACCACCAGGCGCGGCAGCGGCGACTCGGCCTCGGGCCGTTCCACCCCGGGCGCGCGCGTGGCGCCGAAAGCGCCCGAACGCCCTTGCGGCGGGCGCAACTTGAGGGTCGTACTGGGCGGGGTGTCCAGGTCGCCGGAGAGGTCCGCGGCGCCGGACGCGGGCCGGGCCGCACCGCCGCCGGAACGGCTGCGCTGCGACACCATCCGCTCGGCCACCACGCGCTGGGTGTGCCACTCCGTGAAGTCGACCCGGCCGAGCAGCTCGGCACGCCGCTTCAGCTCGGCCGTCAGGGCCTGGGCGAACTCCCGCATCCGCACCGGGTCGTTGGCCGTCAGATGCGCGGTGACATGCGGCAGGTCCGTACAGACCCGCAGGCCGTCACCGCGGTCGGAGCCCGCGCCGTCGACCAGGATCAGCCGCAGCCGGTCCGGGCGCTCCGCGGAGGCGAGGGCGGCAGCCGCGGAACGCAGCAGCTCCGTCCGGCCGCTGCCCGCGGGGCCCTCCACGAGCAGGTGCGGTCCCGCCGCGACCAGGTCGGCGCCGAGCGGCCCGCGCGGGCCCGCGCCGAGCACCGCCTGGGCGCGCCCGCCGAGCGCCTCCGGGTCGTCCGCGGCCGCTGCCCACCGCGCCATCAGGGACGCCGGGGTGGCCCTTGCGAGCCCCAACTCGTCGAGCAGCCGGGCCGCTTGGGGCAGGGGCGCGGCCACGCGCGCGTGCCGCTCGCCACCCGCCTCCGGGGTCCGCAGCGGGGCCAGGGCACGCGCGAACCGCTCGGCCCAGGCCGCGGACACGGCGTCCACCGAGGCGACGGTGCCGTGGCCGACGGGGTGACCCTGCGCCGTACGCAACAGCCGCAGCGCCGTGGCCACATCGCCGCTGAGCAGCGCCACGGCACCACACGCGCGGAACGCGGGCGACGCGGCACAGGCCGCCTCGTACGTGGTGGTGACCGGGGACGCGGGCGAGGCGGCGGGCGTCTCGGCGAGCGACAGCACATGGATTCCGGCCGCGGCCCCTTCGGCCGCGAGCCGCACGGTCGCCTCCCGCACCCCCGCCGAACCGGGGTCGCCGTCGACGACGAGGACGGTCAACGGGCCGGTGTAGGCCGGGAGTTCGCCGCCGACGGGGGCGGCTCCCTCGTACCCGCCGAGCGGCTCGCCCGTGCGTTCAGGGCCGCCGGGCGCGGCCGCGGGTGACGCCGCCGGTGGCCCGCTCTCCACGGCGCCCCGCCCCTCTTCCTGGAGGCGGTCGTCCAGGCGGCGCAGCAACTCGCCCGTACGCGCGAGGGCCTGGTCCCGGTCGTACGCGAGCAGCAGCCGGCAGTCCTGGCCGTGGCCGGGGCGCACATGCGGGAGCCAGCCGAGCCAGGACCACTGCGCGGTGCGCTCCTCGACGGTGCGCCCGCGGTCGGTGGCGATCAGCACGATCTCCAGGTCGGCGGGGGAGTGCAGCGCGGCGAGCTGGGCGAGCACCGCGCGGGTGAGCCCGGCGAGCCGCGGCCGGGGCCCGGCGAGGCCCAGGGCGCCCACCTCGCGCAGGCCGACGGTCACCGGAACGGCCGGGAGCAGCCCGCCGTCCGGCGCCGCCCGGTCCGCGGTGCCGAGCCGCACGGCGAGCGATTCGGGGTGCTCGGGTCCGCGCTCCCACAGGCGTGGCCCGGGGCCGAGCGCGGTGAGCAGCAGCGTGGACGGGTCGGGCCAGGCCTCCGGCGCGACCGGCTCCACGGGCGCGTGCGCCGCGCTCGGCCCGGCGCCGGCCTCCGCGCGCTCGCCGGCCCGCCCGCCGGTGATCCGCCGCGCCCAGGCGCTCAGCCCGCCGCGCCTGCGCACCTGCCGCGGCACGGTGGTCCCCCGCGTGGGCGTCCCGGCCCGGTTCCGCTCGGTGTTCTCGTAGGGGCCGGGGTTCTCGGAGTTCTCAGAGCTCTCGGAGTTCTGCGGGGTCCCGTACGGGTCCTGTCCGGGCCCCTGCGCGTACGGCCGCTCGGCGCCCGGGGGAGCGGGGGCGTCGTCGGCCGGGCCGGCTATCGCCTCGGCGGCGCCGGTGACCACGCCGCGGCCGTACGTCGTCTCGTCGCCCGGACCGTACGCCTGGGGCGTGCCCGGCGTCCCGTACCCGAGCACCGTCGCCCCTCGGGGCGGGGTCGGGGCGTCGTCGGCGGGCACGCGCGGGTGCGGTGCGACCGGGTCCGGCTCCTGCCCGACGCGCAACTGGCCCTCGCCGTCCGCGCGCGTGGGCAGCGGCTGCTCCTCCCGGTCGGGGCTGAGGCGGAGCGTGGACTCGCCGATCCGCAGCAGCGCGCCCGGCGAGAGCCGCACCGCGCGGTCGCTGACGGGCCGGCCGTCGACCGAGGTGCCGTTCGTGGAGTCGAGATCGGTGACCGAGACCCGGCCGTCCGTACCGACCGTGACCGCGCAGTGCAGCCGGGACACGTCCGGGTCGTCGAGGGGCACGTCCGCGTCGGCGGAGCGGCCGATGCTGACGCGGCCGCCGTGCAGCAGGTGGACACCGCCCGCGTCCGGGCCTGCCACCACGTGCAGCCGGGCGGCGGCGCCCGCGGTGGACGGCGCGGGCTCGGCGGGGCCCTGAAGAGAGAGCACGGCGCCGTCGATCAAGGGGGGTTCGCCGAGCGTGGCGGTGGCGCTGTCGAGCCGGTCGGTGCCCGCGTACACCACCGTCGGGCCGTCCGGGGTTCCTGCGGCCGCCGCAAGGCCCGAGGCCACGGCGGCGAGCGCGGTCCCGGTGGGGGCCGTGACAAGGACATCGCAGGCACGGGGCGGCACGCCCTGAGCGGGCTGCGGGGTCCGGCCGCTGGGCGGCCCGAGGACGGTCAGCCGGATCTGCATCGCCGTCAGCGGTCCCTTCTGCGCGGGTGCCCGGCAGGAGGACGGCCCATGTGACTCCCCCCACCGAACACGGCATGGCTCCGTGCTGTGGTGCATCCTCGCACCTGGCACTGACAACACGCCCGCCACCCACCATTAAGTGATCTTGATTGGCTGGGTCTGCTCGCAAAAGTGCCTGCACAGGCCGGATGAGATCGTTGTGGACGGCCGATCGCGGGCCGTACGCGGGCCGTCCCCGGGCGGAACAGCGGCCGGACCGAGGCCGAACAGAGGCCGGACAGACGCGGGCGACCGGCAGCGGCAACCAACGGCAGCAGCCGCGCGTCTTCCCGTCGAACCGAGGTGTACGAGACCGGCCACCAGGGCAGGCGCCGCCAGACCGGTGACCTGTTCGGCCGCACTACAGTGGATCGGAACACCGGACGGGTGGACCAGAAACCAGACCGGCAGGACCCGGACAGCAGGACCCGGACCAGCGGAACTCAGACCTGCGGAACCCAGACCAGCAGGACCCGATCGACAGGGAGCGCATGACGTGCGGCCGGTAGGTAGCAAGTACCTGCTCGAGGAACCCCTCGGGCGCGGTGCCACGGGCACCGTCTGGCGAGCCCGCCAGCGCGAGACCGCCGGGGCCGAGGCCGCCGTGGCCGGTCAGCCTGGCGAGACCGTCGCGATCAAGGTCCTCAAGGAGGAGCTGGCGAACGACGCGGACGTCGTCATGCGCTTCCTGCGTGAGCGCTCCGTGCTGCTCCGCCTGACGCACGAGAACATCGTCCGCACCCGCGACCTGGTCGTGGAGGGCGATCTCCTCGCCCTCGTCATGGACCTGGTCGACGGCCCGGACCTGCACCGGTACATCCTGGAGAACGGCCCGATGACCCCGGTCGCGGCCGCCCTGCTCACCGCGCAGATCGCGGACGCGCTGGCCGCGAGCCACAGCGACGGCGTCGTGCACCGCGACCTGAAGCCCGCCAACGTCCTCCTGAAGGAGGACGAGGGCGGCATGCGCCCGATGCTCACCGACTTCGGCATCGCCCGCCTCGCCGACTCCCCGGGCCTGACCCGCGCCCACGAATTCGTCGGCACGCCCGCGTACGTGGCGCCGGAATCCGCCGAGGGCCGCCCGCAGACCTCCGCCGTGGACATCTACGGCGCCGGGATCCTGCTCTACGAACTGGTCACCGGACGCCCGCCGTTCGCCGGTGGCACCGCCCTCGAAGTGCTGCACCGGCACCTCAGCGAGGAGCCGCGGCGCCCCAGCACGATCCCCGAGCCGCTCTGGACCGTCATAGAGCGCTGCCTGCGCAAGAACCCGGACGACCGGCCCAGCGCCGAGAGCCTCGCGCGTGGACTGCGGACCGTCGCCGAGGGCATCGGCGTGCACGCGAACTCCGCGCAGATCGCCGCCGCCGTGGGTGTGGGCGCCCTGCTCGCCCCCGACCCGGCGCCCGCCCCGGTCCCGGACAGCCCCGACGCGGCCGACCCCACCCAGGTGCTGCCCAGCAACGCGGGCTCGTACGACCCCAACGCCGCGACCAGCGTCATGCAGCAGACCTCGGGCAGCGGTGGCCCGGACGGGGGCGACCCGACCGCGATGCTGCCGCCGGTGCCCCCGCGCCCGGACGGGCCGCCGGAGCCGGAGGGCCCGCACCCCTGGGAGAACCAGCTGCGCGCCGCCCGCGACCGCAACGAACAGACGCAGGTGCAGCAGTACCTCGACCCGAGCCAGGACCCGCTGCGCCGCCGCCGTCCGCAGCGCCAGGTCCAGCAGCCGCAGCAGCCCCCGGCGGGGTACGGCTACCCGCAACAGCAGCCGCAACAGCAGCACCAGCCGCAGCGGTACGCCCCCGCGCCCCAGCCGCAGCAGCAGCCGCAGCGGTACGCACCGCCGCAGCAGCCCCCGCCGCAGCAGCCGAGGCCGCCGCGCGAGCCGCGCCGCCGCAGCTCCAACCCGATGCGGATCCCGGGCCTCGGCTGCCTCAAGGGCTGCCTGTTCACGATCGTCATCCTGTTCGTGGCGGGCTGGCTGGTCTGGGAGCTGAGCCCGCTCCAGGAGTGGATCGGCACGGGCAAGAACTACTGGGAGCAGCTCTCCGACTGGTTCACCTCGGTGACCGGCTGGATCGGCGACCTGGGCGGCCCGGACTCGCCTTCGGGCGGCGGTTCGCAGTAGCCGCGCACCCGCACACCTGAGTCACAACGGCCGCCACGCACGCGTGGCGGCCGTTGTGCGTGCACCCGCCCGCGCGGCGGAGCGTGACCCGGCGACTCCAACTCGTAGGCCACTCTGGAGATTTGTCGACATCTACGGGGTGATTTCTGCCGCGGAAGTGAAGGTTGGGGACCGATCCGCGTAGCTTGGCCTCCAACAGGAGCCCGTAGGAGCAGTTTTGGCACGGAAAATCGGCAGCCGGTACACCGCACACCAGATCCTGGGACGCGGCTCAGCCGGCACGGTGTGGCTCGGCGAGGGACCCGAGGGGCCCGTCGCCATCAAGCTGCTGCGTGAGGACCTCGCGTCCGACCAGGAACTCGTCGGCCGCTTCGTGCAGGAGCGCACGGCGCTGCTCAGCCTCTCGGACCCGCACGTCGTCGGCGTGCGCGACCTCGTCGTCGACGGCAACGACCTCGCCCTGGTGATGGACCTCGTCCGCGGCACCGATCTGCGCACCCGCCTGGACCGGGAGCGCAGGATGGCCCCGGAGGCGGCGGTCGCCATCGCGGCCGACGTGGCCGACGCCCTGGCCGCCGCGCACGCCGCGGGCATCGTGCACCGGGACGTGAAGCCGGAGAACGTCCTGCTCGACATGGAGGGTCCGCTCGGCCCCGGCGGCGCGCACCCCGCGCTCCTGACGGACTTCGGGGTCGCCAAGCTGGTCGACTCACCGCGCCGCACGCGCGCGACGAAGGTGATCGGCACCCCGGACTACCTCGCGCCGGAGATCATCGAGGGCCTGCCGCCGCGCGCCGCCGTCGACATCTACGCGCTGGCCACCGTGCTGTACGAACTCCTCGCCGGATTCACCCCGTTCGGCGGCGGCCACCCCGGCGCGGTGCTGCGCCGGCACGTCACGGAGACCGTCGTTCCGCTCCCGGGCATCCCGGAGGAGCTGTGGCAGCTGCTCGTGCAGTGCCTCGCCAAGGCGCCCGCGTCCCGGCTGCGCGCCTCCGAACTCGGCGCCCGGCTGCGTGAGCAACTGCCGCTGCTCGCCGGGATGGGCCCCCTGGACGTGGACGAGCCGGACGCCGAGCCGCAGGAGGAGCCCGCCCCGTACGGCGAGAACGAGCCGTACGACCCGGAGCCCGGCACCCCGCGGCGCGGCGCCGTGCCGCTCGTGCCGGGCGCGGCGACGGACTCCAACCGGGACACCCACACCTCGATGCGGGTGCCGGGCCCGGACGAACTCGCGGGCGGCGCCAGGGGAACGGCCCGCGCCCCGCGCGCGTCCGGCGCCCCGCGCCCCGGCTCGGCCCGGCACCGGGTGGAGACCCGGCGCCGCCGGCTCGTACTCGGCACCGTCGCGGTCCTCCTGGTGGCGGCGGTCGGTGTGGGCGGCTGGCTGGCCACGGGCGGCGACGACGCGGACGCGACCCCGCGGGACAACAAGGGCGCGAGCCCCACCGCACCCGCGAACCCCTGACGTACGGGGCCGCGGACGGTTGTCCACAGGGGGGACGGGCC
This sequence comes from Streptomyces boluensis, assembly GCF_009908195.1. Lineage (GTDB taxonomy): Bacteria > Actinomycetota > Actinomycetes > Streptomycetales > Streptomycetaceae > Streptomyces > Streptomyces boluensis. The sequence continues at coordinate 7,166 of NZ_JAAAHS010000115.1, forward strand.
CGGTTCGCCGAGCCGTTACGCTGGTGTCGTGGCAGTCGTCGATGTTTCCGAAGAGCTCAAGTCCCTCGCCTCCACCATGACGTCCATCGAGGCGGTCCTGGATCTGGACAGCATGAGGGCCGATATCGCCGTGCTCGAGGAGCAGGCCGCGGCGCCGTCCCTGTGGGACGACCCGGAGGCGGCGCAGAAGATCACGAGCCGGCTCTCGCACCTCCAGGCCGAGGTCCGTAAGGCGGAGGCCCTGCGCGGCCGCCTCGACGACCTCGAAGTCCTCTTCCAGATGGCCGAGGAGGAGGACGACCCGGACACCCGCGCCGAGGCCGAGGCCGAGCTGACCGAGGTCAAGAAGGCGCTGGACGAGATGGAGGTCCGCACCCTCCTCTCCGGTGAGTACGACGAGCGCGAGGCCCTGGTCAACATCCGCGCGGAGGCCGGCGGCGTCGACGCGGCCGACTTCGCCGAGCAGCTCCAGCGCATGTACCTCCGCTGGGCCGAGCGCCACGGATACGGCACGGAGGTCTACGAGACGTCGTACGCCGAAGAGGCCGGCATCAAGTCGACCACCTTCGTCGTCAAGGCCCCTTACGCCTACGGCACGCTCTCCGTCGAGCAGGGCACGCACCGCCTGGTGCGCATCTCGCCGTTCGACAACCAGGGCCGTCGGCAGACCTCGTTCGCGGGCGTGGAGATCCTCCCGGTCGTGGAGTCCTCGGACCATGTCGACATCGACGAGTCCGAGCTGCGCGTCGACGTGTACCGCGCCTCCGGCCCCGGCGGCCAGGGCGTCAACACCACCGACTCCGCGGTGCGCATCACGCACCTCCCCACCGGCATCGTGGTCTCCTGCCAGAACGAACGCTCGCAGATCCAGAACAAGGCGAGCGCCATGAACGTCCTGCAGGCCAAGCTGCTCGAGCGTCAGCGCCAGGAGGAGCGCGCCCGGATGGACGCCCTCAAGGGCGACGGCGGCAGCTCCTGGGGCAACCAGATGCGTTCGTACGTCCTGCACCCCTACCAGATGGTGAAGGACCTGCGCACCGAATTCGAGGTCGGCAACCCGCAGTCGGTGCTCGACGGTGAGATCGACGGCTTCCTCGAGGCGGGCATCCGCTGGCGCAAGCAGCAGGACAAGTAGCGCGCACTCCGCGTCTTTGTCGACAAGGTAACTGCCGTTCAAGAGGCCGCTCTTGAACGGCAGTTGCTGTTTCCGTCACAGTCGGATCTCCATACGCCGCTCAACTCGCTGCATACCGGACATCTCGTGCGCAACGGCCTTGACGCGGCCTTTAATTGTGGGAAGTCTGGCTCGCGGCATGCGTATTACTGGGGCACGTGTGACGGGGGGCCGGATGTCTACTCCCAATCTCCCAACAGGCTTTTGCCCTGGGCGCTGCTCCACAAACGAAACAGCTACTGGGGGTAGCAGCAGATGACGAAGAAGACGCGGATTCGCGTAGCGCGGATAGCGGCCGGTGCGGTAATTGCCGCTGGTGCTTCGCTGGCCGCGGCCGGCGCCGCTTCCGCAGTGGGTATCGGTATTGAGCTTCCGGGCGACACCGGTGCCAACGTCGGTGTCGACGAGGACGGCCTGGACGTCGGCGTCGACCTCCCGGGCGGCGGCGATGACGAGGAGCCGACGGACCCGCCGACCGACATCCCGACCGACCCGACGGACGAGCCGACGGACCCGACGGACCCGACCGACGAGCCCACGGACCCGACGGACCCGACGGACGAGCCGACGGACCCGACGGACCCGACCGACGAGCCGACGGACCCGACCGACGAGCCCACCGAGCCGGGTAACGGCAACGGCAACGGCGGCGGTAACGGCGGCGGCAACGACAACACCGACCCCGACGGCGGCAACGAGCCCGTCGAGCAGGGTCAGGGCAAGGAGGGGCTGACGGACACCGCTCCCGAGGCCCCCGCCGACCAGGGCAAGGACAAGGGGGAGCTCGCCGAGACGGGCGCCGCCGAGACCACGTTCCTGCTGATCGGTGCGGCCACGATGATCGCCGGCGGTGTGGGCTTCCGTATGCTGCCCCGCCTCGTCGGTGGCCGTAGCGGTGCCGCTGCCTGATCACTGGCAGTAGCCACGCGCTGAGCGTGCAGGAAAGGGCCCGGAGCTTCCCGCTCCGGGCCCTTTCTCATGTCCGCGGTCCGGCCCGCGCCCGCGCTCAGGCCTGGTGCGCCAGGAGCGCCATGGCGCCGATCAGCACGATGAGCAGCGCGATCAGGGTGGCCGGGCTCAGCCCGGCCAGCGGGCTCTCCTGCTGCATCCGCTGGCGGTTCGCCCGGCATACGGGGCAGCGCCCTTCGCTCACCGGTGCCGCGCAGTTCGCGCACACCAACTTGTCAAAGGTCATGCCGCCTCCTCCTCCCGCGCGGCGAAGTCGCCATGCGTCGATCTGCTCCACGCCGTGACGCGGTCGCATCGCACCGGCTCGCTCCGCACAACGCTCAGGGGAACGCAACCGTTCCCTCTACCACTGTGCCAGCTTCCCCGGATTTCGGCGCGCCCCGCCGGAACTCGTCTGGTTCAGCCCGAAGTGTTCCGGATCGCAGGCCGGTCAGATCCGTGATAAAACGCGCAACCCAGGACGCCGACTGCGCCACTGACGCGGCTTCGCGTAGGGTCACGCTCACCTACCCCCGACGCCCCCAGACGTACGAGGCGCATCCGTGATCCGATTCGACAACGTGTCCAAGACCTACCCGAAGCAGACCCGTCCTGCGCTTCGGGACGTCTCCCTCGAGATCGAGAGGGGCGAGTTCGTCTTCCTCGTGGGGTCCTCCGGCTCCGGCAAGTCCACCTTCCTGCGGCTGCTGCTGCGCGAGGAGCGGGCCAGCCACGGCCAGGTGCACGTCCTGGGCAAGGACCTGGCGCGCCTGTCCAACTGGAAGGTGCCGCAGATGCGGCGTCAGCTGGGCACCGTGTTCCAGGACTTCCGGCTGCTGCCCAACAAGACGGTCGGCGAGAACGTCGCCTTCGCGCTCGAAGTGATCGGCAAGCCCCGCGGCACCATCCGTAAGACCGTCCCCGAGGTGCTCGACCTGGTCGGCCTCGGCGGCAAGGAGGACCGGATGCCCGGCGAGCTCTCGGGTGGTGAGCAGCAGCGCGTGGCCATCGCCCGCGCCTTCGTGAACCGTCCGATGCTGCTGATCGCCGACGAGCCCACCGGCAACCTGGACCCGCAGACCTCCGTGGGCATCATGAAGCTGCTCGACCGCATCAACCGGACCGGCACCACTGTCGTGATGGCCACCCACGACCAGCAGATCGTGGACCAGATGCGCAAGCGCGTCATCGAGCTGGAGAAGGGCCGCCTCGTCCGCGACCAGTCGCGCGGCGTCTACGGCTACCAGCACTGAGCACGAGCCCCAGTAGTAGTACCGGGCAGCTAACGAGCATTGAAAGGACGCCATGCGCGCCCAATTCGTCCTGTCGGAGATCGGCGTCGGTCTCCGCCGCAATCTCACGATGACCTTCGCGGTCATCGTCTCCGTCGCCCTCTCCCTGGCGCTCTTCGGCGGCTCGCTGCTCATGCGCGACCAGGTGAGCACGATGAAGGGCTACTGGTACGACAAGGTCAACGTCGCCATCTTCTTCTGCAACAAGGGAGATGCCGAGACCGACCCGAAGTGCACCAAGGGCGCGGTCACGTCGGAGCAGAAGGACACGATCCTCGCCGACCTGGACAAGATGCCGGTCGTCGACAACGTCATCAAGGAGTCCAGCGACCAGGCGTACAAGCACTACAAGGAGCAGTTCGGCGACTCGCCGCTGGTCAACTCCCTGACGCCGGACCAGATGCAGGAGTCGTACCGGATCAAGCTGAAGGACCCCGAGAAGTACCAGGTGATCGCCAGCGCCTTCTCGGACCGGCCGGGCGTGCAGTCCGTGCAGGACCAGCGCAAGACCGTCGACAACCTCTTCGAGCTGCTCAACGGCATGAACTACGCGGCTCTCGCGGTGATGGCGCTGATGCTCATCGTCGCGCTGATGCTGATCGTCAACACCGTGCGCGTATCGGCGTTCAGCCGCAGACGTGAGACCGGCATCATGCGGCTCGTCGGCGCCTCCAGCTTCTACATCCAGATGCCGTTCATCATGGAGGCCGCCTTCGCCGGTCTGCTCGGTGCCGGTGTCGCCTCCGTGATGCTGGTCGTGGGGCGGTACTTCCTCATCGACCACGGCCTGGCGCTCGCGGACAAGCTGCAGTTGATCCAGTTCGTCGGCTGGGACCAGCTGCTCGCCAAGCTGCCGCTCGTCCTCGGGATCGGTTTGCTGATGCCCGCACTGGCAGCGTTCTTCGCTTTGCGCAAGTACCTCAAGGTGTGACACATGACCAGGGCGCCGTACGGTCAACCGGCCGTACGGCGCCCTGCGTTGTCCTAGACTCACGCTCATGTCGGGCCTCCAAAGGTTCTCCCGGCCCCGCAGCGTCCGCCGCGGGGCGGCCCTGGCATTGGTCTTCGCCGGAGTGCTCGCGGCCGGTGCCGCGACGGGTTCCTTCGGCGGCCAGGGCCACGCGGAGTCCGCCCTTCCGGCCGCCTCCGCCTCGCACCGCGACCGGGTCGCGGACGCTGCCGCCGAGGCCATGGCCGACGGCAAGTCCCCCGCCGCCGCCGCCGAGGAAGAGGTCAGCCGCAGCGGCGACCGCTGGGGCACGGTGTACGACCCCACGGAGTACGAGGAGTTCGCCGAGGAGCTAGACGGCGCGTATGTCGGCGTGGGCCTGTGGACCCGCCGGGACCGCGACGGGTCCATCGAGGTCGACCGGGTGCAGCACGGCGGTCCCGCCCAGCGCGCCGGTATCCGCACCGGCGACCTGCTGCGCTCCATCGACGGCAGGCCGACCGAGGGCCGCCCGGTCCGCGAGGTCGTCGACCGGCTGCGCGGCACCGGTGACGCCGCGGGCACCGAGGTCGAGCTCGGCCTGCAGCGCGGCACGCGCGCGTGGACCGAGAGCCTGCGCCGGGCCCGCCTTGAGACCCCGACCGTCAGCGTCGAGCAACTCGGCGGCTCCACCCTGCGGATCAAGGTCTCCGCCTTCACCAGGGGCACCGGCGAGCGGGTCCGCCAGGCGGTCCGCTCCGCCCCGCACGGCACCGGCGTCCTGCTCGACCTGCGGGGCAACTCCGGCGGCCTGGTCCGGGAGGCCGTGACCGCCGCGTCCGCGTTCCTCGACGGCGGCCTGGTCGCGACGTACGACGTGCGCGGCAAGCAGCGCGCCCTGCACGCGCGCTCCGGCGGCGATACGACCAGACCCCTGGTCGCGCTCGTCGACGGCGGCACGATGAGCGCGGCCGAACTCCTCGCCGGAGCCCTTCAGGACCGCGGCCGCGCGGTCGTCCTGGGCTCACGGACCTTCGGCAAGGGCTCGGTGCAGATGCCGAGCCGGCTGCCCGACGGATCGGTCGCCGAGCTCACCGTCGGCCACTACCGCACGCCGTCGGGCCGGACCGTCGACGGCCAGGGCATCACACCCGACCTGGACGTGGACGAGGGCGCGGAGTCCAGGGCCCGCACAGTATTGAGTGGCCTCGGCACCCCCTCGTAGTGCGAAAATGGCCGCACTATGGCTGCGAAGAAAAAAGACAAAGACAAGGACAAGGGTGACGGGCGGAAGATCATCGCCCAGAACAAGAAGGCCCGGCACGACTACCTCATCATCGACACCTACGAGTGCGGCATCGTCCTGACCGGCACCGAGGTCAAGTCGCTGCGCCAGGGCAGGGCCTCGCTCGTGGACGGCTTCGTGCAGATCGACGGCCACGAGGCGTGGCTGCACAACGTCCACGTCCCGGAGTACGCCCAGGGCACCTGGACCAACCACGCCGCGCGCCGCAAGCGGAAGCTGCTGATGCACCGCGCGGAGATCGACAAGCTGGAGTCCAAGGCGCAGGAGACGAGTCACACGATCGTGCCGCTCGTCCTGTACTTCAAGGGCGGCCGGGCCAAGGTCGAGATCGCTCTCGCCAAGGGCAAGAAGGAGTACGACAAGCGGCAGACGCTGCGCGAGAAGCAGGACCGGCGGGAGACGGACCGGGCGGTGGCGGCGGTGAAGCGCGGGGAGCGCGCGTAGCGGCTCGTGTGTGGTGTCTCGTGCCGGCGCCTCGTTCGGGTGCCTCGTGCGTGGTGCGGGAATTGGCTGGCACCGGCGTGCGTTGGTCACGTACGATGGAGTTCGCTCCGCAGGTGACGGGGCACAGGATCCCTCGGGGTCCGCTTTGAAAAATCAACATGGGGATGATCGGTTTCGACAGCGGATGTCGATTCAGGGGAAGCGTGTCGAGGAAGCGGCAATGATCTCGTTAACCATATGTCGCAACCAATAATCGCCAACACCAAGAGCGATTCCCAGTCCTTCGCCCTCGCTGCCTAATAACAGCGACTGAAGGACCCTAAAAGGGTGTCAGCCCGGGGAAGTTCCCGACCCGGATCCTGGCATAATCTAGGGAACTAAACCTCTACGCCCGGTCACGGGGTGTAGAGGGAAATCAAACAGTGACTGAGCCCGTCGGAGACTTGTTCGCGTGATCTCCGGGGCTGAGAAAATCGCAGCGAACTGCACACGGAGAAGCCCTGATTCCACACCGTTGGACGCGGGTTCGATTCCCGCCATCTCCACAATTCCCATGTATGGGAAGGCCCTCGATGCCTCGGCGTCGGGGGCCTTTTCATGTGCCCAGCCCCTATATCGGAGCCCCTCGGTCATGGGTGCGGAACCCATATCCGGGTGGGTGTGACGCTTCTACCGTCCCTCCCTATGACATCGACCAGAGCCGCACGATCGAAGAAATCCCTATTCCTCCTCGCCCTGGCCACGGTGGCAGCGCTGTTCTCGCTGCTGCTGCCCGTGCCGCGTGCCGACGCGGCGGCGGGCCTTGAGGAAGTCACCGGATTCGGCTCCAATCCCGGAGCCCTGAAAATGTACCGCCACGTCCCCGAGGGGCTGCCCGCCGGGCGTCCAGTGGTCGTCGTCCTGCACGGCTGCACCCAGAACGCCGCCGGGTACGGGCCCGGCAGCGGCTGGACCGAGCTCGCCGACCGCTGGGGGTTCTCCGTCGTCGTACCCGAGCAGCAGACCGCCAACAACGCGAACCGGTGCTTCAACTGGTTCGAGGCGGGCGACAGTTCGCGCGGGCAGGGTGAGGCCGCGTCGCTCGCGCAGATGGTGGACCGGCAGCTCGCCGACGCCTCCGGGGACCCGGCGCGTGTCCATGTCACCGGGCTCTCGGCGGGCGGGGCGATGACGTCCGTGATGATGGCCGCGTACCCGGAGAAGTTCACCGCGGGCGGCGTCGTGGCCGGGCTGCCGTACGGCTGCGCGCAGGCCGCCGGGTCGCCGTATGTGTGCATGTACGTGGGGGCCACGCAGACGCCGCGGCAGTGGGGCGACCGGGTGCGGGCCGCGCATCCCGGGTACGCCGGGCCGTGGCCGCGCCTCACCGTGCTGCACGGCAGCGCCGACACCACCGTCAAGCCGGTCAACATGGGCGATCTCGTCGAGCAGTGGACCGATGTGCACGGCGCCGACCAGGCCGCGGATGTGAGCGACACCGTCGGCGGGTACCCGCATCAGGTGTTCCGGGGGCCGGACGGCGGCGCTGTCGTGGAGACGTACTCCCTCACCGGCATGGGGCACGGGCAGCCGGTCGACCCGGGCAGCGGGGCGGAGCAGTGCGGGACGGCCGGGGCGTACCTCCTGGACGTGGACCTGTGCGCGGCGTACCGGCTCGGGAAGGCGTGGGGGCTGGGCTGAGGCCCGCGTGAGAGTGCCGGGGAAACGGTTGCGCGGGGATGCGGGGGAAAGCGGTCGCGCGGGTCGTCTGTCGCTGTCGGCGGGTTTCCGGGATCCTCCCGGCATGAGCAGACCCGCGAGAACCAACTCCCTTGCGCGCGCCGCCGTTTGGCCCGCGCTCGTCGGCCTCGCCGCCACCTTGACCTGGAGCGCGCCGGGTGGAGCGGACGCCGCGTCCGGTCCGCCCGGACTGCCCGAGGCCATCGACACGATCCTCGCCGACCCGCGTATGGAGGGCGGGGCGGCGAGCGTCGTGATCGCCGACGCCGAGAGCGGCGAGACCCTCTACTCGCACCGGCCGAGCAGCCGCCTGATGCCCGCGTCCAATACAAAACTGCCCACGTCGGCCGCGGCGACGGCGCTGCTCGGCCCCGATTACCGCTTCCGCACCGATGCCCTCGCGCACGGCACGCAGCAGGGCGAGGTGCTCTCCGGTGACCTCTATCTGCGCGGCGGCGGCGACCCGACCACGCTCGCCGAGGACTACGACCGGCTCGCCGCCGACGTGGCGAAGGCCGGGGTGCGCAAGGTGACCGGGCGCCTGGTCGCCGACGACACCCGCTTCGACGACCGGCGGCTCGGCCGGTCCTGGGCGGCCGACGACGAGTCCGCGTACTACTCGGCGCAGACCTCCGCGCTCACCGTGGCGCCCGACAAGGACTACGACTCGGGGACGGTGATCGTCGAGGTCACGCCGGGTGCGGCGGCGGGGGAGCGACCGCGGATCGGGCTCACGCCGAGGACCGGGTACGTGGACGTGGTGAACCGGGCGCGGACGGTGGCCGCGGGCGAGCCGAGCACCCTGACCGTGGAGCGCGGGCACGGCGGCAACGAGGTGACCGTCAGCGGGAACCTGCCGGCCGGCGGCGATCCGGCCCAGGAGTGGGTGTCCGTGTGGGAGCCCACCGGGTACGCGGCGGCCGTCTTCCGGGACGCGCTCGCCCGGCACGGGGTGCGGGTCGAGGGCGGCACCCGGCTCGGCGCGGCCACACCGAAGGGTGCCCGGCGGATCGCCGGGCACCGGTCCATGCCGCTCGCGGAACTCCTCGTACCGTTCATGAAGTTGTCCAACAACATGCATGCCGAGGCGCTCGTCAAGACGCTGGGGTACGAGGAGGGCGGCGCCGGTACGTGGAGCGCGGGCCTCGCCGCCGTGGACGGCTTCCTGGAGAAGGAGGGCGTGGACACGTCGAAGCTGCGGCAGGTGGACGGGTCCGGGCTCTCGCGGATGAACAACATCCCGGCCGAGCAGCTCGCCGGGCTGCTCCTGTCGGTACGGGACGCGCCCTGGTACGAGCAGTGGCTGCGGTCCCTGCCGGTGGCCTGCGACCCGGACCGCTTCGTGGGCGGCACGCTGCGCTCGCGGATGTGTGACACGCCCGCGGCGCTCAACGCCCGTGCGAAGACAGGGTCGTTGACGGGGGCCTCGGGGCTTTCCGGGTACGTGAAGGACGCGGAGGGGCGCGAGCTGGTGTTCAGCATCGTGCTCAACAACTATCTGCCCTCCTCGGTGAAGGCCCTGGAGGACGCGATCGTGGTGACGCTCGCGAGCTCGTCCGCAGCGAAGACGGTCATCGCACGGCCTGGCGTGCAGCGGGCAGGGGTGCGCGGCGCCGACGTCGAGTGCTCCTGGCGTAAACCGTCACCGTGCTGAACAGCGCGAGGGCGGCGGCGGCCGCGGTGGCCGGGACCGCGTAGGCCGTCACCGGGCCCAGGTGTTCCACCGTCCAGCCGCCGAGCGCGCTGCCGCAGGCGATGCCTCCGAGGAGACCGGTCACGGCGAGGGTCATGCCCTCGTTGAGCCGGCCCTCGGGGGTGCGGGCCTGCACCAGGCCCATGCCGGTGACCATGGTCGGCGCGGTCGCCATGCCCGCGACGAGCAGCGCCCCGGCGAGCACGGACAGCGAACCCGTGAGACCCGCGGCGAGCAGCGGCAGCGTCATCAGGGCCGCCATCGCGGCGAGGCAGAGCAGGAAGCGGCGCGGGGCGGGGCCGCTCGGGCCGCGCATCCCGTACAGGAGTCCGGCCGCGCACGAACCCGCCGCCTGGAGGGCCAGTACGGGGCCCGCGGCCGCGGCGTGCCCGAGGCTGTCCGCGTAGGCGACCGTAACGACCTCCATGGAGCCGAAAACGGCACCAGTGGCGAGGAAAACCGTGAGCAGCGGGAGCATTCCGGGGGCGGCGATGGGGGAGCGGGACTTGGTGGTGCGCCCCTGAGGCGGGGGTTCCGTGCCGCGCTGCGCGGTGAAAACCAGCACCCCTAGGAGCAGGAGTACGGCCCCGGTGAGGGTGCCCGCCTCCGGGAACAGGGCGGTGCACAGGAGCGCGGCGACGACCGGGCCGAGCATGAAGCAGAGCTCGTCCGCCGCCTGCTCGAAGGAGTTGGCGGTGTGCAGCCGGGCCGGGTCGCCCCGGTACAGGTGCTGCCAGCGGGCGCGGGACATGCCGCCGGTGTTGGGCGTGGTGGCGGTGAGCGCGTACGCGGCGAACAGCGTCCAGGAAGGCGCCTGGAGGTGGACGCAGAGGGCGAGGAGCAGCGAGCCGAGCACCGCGATCGCGGTGGCGGGCCTGGCCGTCCGTGCCTGGCCGTACCGGTCCACCAGACGGGCGGTGTACGGCGCGACGACGGCGGTGGCGGCGAGTCCGGTGGCGGTGACCGCTCCGGCCAGGGCGTACGAGCCGTAGCGGTCGGCGATCATGATGATGGCGCTCACGCCGAACATGCCCATGGGGAGGCGGGCGACGAGGTTGCCGAGCGTGAACGCGCGCGTGGCGGGCGTTTCGAACAGCCGGGTGTACGGATTGGCCATGGAGCAAGGTTCCGGGTGGCGGCTGTGCGGCGTCCAACACCTGTGAACGGGCCATTCACGCACGTGAGTTGTAGATTCTGGTTCAGCCGGGGTCTTGCCTGTGCGCTGCCCATTCATGCGCTGCCCACTCCCGTCCGTGACCTGGAGGTACCGTGCCGCCGCCGCCCCGTGACCTGGAGCCCCGGCTGCTGCGGGCCTTCCTCGTTGTCGCCGACGAGCTGCACTTCACCCGTGCCGCCGCCCGCCTGTACGTCGCCCAGCAGGCGCTGAGCCGTGATGTGCGCCGCCTGGAGCGGGAGTTGGGGGTGGAGCTGTTCGTCCGTACGACCCGGCAGGTGGCGCTGACCGCGGACGCGGAGCGCCTCGTTCCGTACGCCCGCAGGGTGCTGGAGGCGCAGGACGAGCTGATCGCCGCGGCGACCGGCGCCGGGCGTGCCCTGCTCGTCGACGTGAACAGTCCGGGCCTGGTCTTCGAACGGCTCCTCGCGCGTGCCCGTGAACTCGCCCCGGAATGCGAGCTGATGGCCCGCTACGAGAGCGGCCTCACCGGTGCCGCCGCCGAGATCCTCGCGGGCCGGCTCGACGCCTCGTTCGGGCGGTACGCGGGCCTCGACCCGGCCCTTCGCGCCCCGCTGGCCCAGCTGCCGGTGCGGTACGAGCCGATGGCGGTGGTGCTGCCCGCCGACCATCCGCTGGCCGCCCGTACCGAGGTGCCGCTCGACGCGCTCGCGGGCGAGACCGTGTACGCGGGCGCCGGGAATCCGCGCACCCTGGAGTGGACGGACCTGGCGCACCGCCTCTTCGAGGGGCGCGGCATCGAGGTCGCGGAGCCCGCGCCGCTCGCGGTGGGCGCCGAGGAGTTCCGGCGGATCATGGCCAAGACCCGGAACCCGGTTCTCGCGGTGGTCGACTTTCCGCCGATGCCGGGCTGTGTGCTGCGCCCGCTGGTCCGCCCGGTGCCGCTGTCGCCGGTGTCGCTGGTGTGGCGAAGGGGCTTGGTCCACCCGGGACTTGACGCGCTGCGGGCCGCGTGTGAGGCGGCGGCGGACGCGCTGAGCTGGCTCGATCTCCCTACGGATGCGTGGATTCCGCCCATGGACGCGCAGATCATGACGCAGCGGAATTGACCGAGAAAATACGACTGTCAGCGTCGTGCGCTACATTCTGTGTTCCGGGCGCAACAGGTAGTAGTGGGGGGCGCCAGGGGGTGTCTCTCACCCCCTCGGACCGGGTGGGGGCCTGGTCCGGCGGCGAGTGCCCGGTCTCGCGCGCCCGTATTCCATTCAGTGGGGGATGGGCGTACGACAGTGGAGCAATGGCGAGAAGGTGCCCTTCTGGGGCACACGCATGATCCGAACGAAGTGACGGTCCAGGTCGACGGCGTGGGCCGCCGGTTGCGGGCGGCGTACGAACCCCGTGAGCCGGACGGCCCGGTGTTCGTCGACGAGTCCGGCGGCCGCAGCCGTCGGCTGCGCCGGATCGGCTGGCTCGTGGGCGTCGCGTGCGCCGTGTACGCCGGGGTGCTCGGGGTGACTCTGCTCTCCGGCACCTCCGACGCGCCCTGGATGCCCGGCCTCGGCAAGGAG
>NZ_JAAAHS010000116.1 GCF_009908195.1 Streptomyces boluensis
GGGCCGGCGCGGGTCGGGGTCGGCCGGGATGACGTCGGAGGTCTCCACCAGCCAGCGCAGCACGGCGTCGTGCAGGCGCCGTTCCACGTCGGCGTGTTCGGGGCGGCCCGCGAGGTTGGTGCGCTCGTGCGGGTCCTTCGCCCGCTGGTACAGCTCGGGCGGCTCGTACAGCCGCCACACGTACGTCCACTCCTGGTCCCGGACGGCGACGGCCTTGCCCGCCAGGGTCGGGTCCTGGTGCTGGAGCGCGGACTTCAGGTCGTAAGGGAAGTCCGCGCGCTCCATCTGCGGTTCCTCGGCGATCGTGAATCCGCCCTCGGTGAAGGCGAGTTCGCGGTGTGGTGCCGCCGGGTCGATCAGCAGTGGCAGCAGGCTGCGGCCGAAGTGACGGTGGGGTGCGGGCGCGCCCGCGAGGCCGAGCACGGTGGGCAGGACGTCGACCATCTCCACCATCGCGTCGCACTCCTGGCCGCCGTCGCCGAGCCCGGCACCGCTGATGATCAGCGGGTCGCGGGTGATGCAGTCGTGCATCGCGGACGGCCACTTCTCGATCACTCCGTGGTCGCCGAGGTATTCGCCGTGGTCGGCGAAGACGAGGGTGACGGTGTCGGCGGCGGCGCTGGCTTGCTCAACTGCCTTGTTGATGCGGCCTACTTGGTCGTCGAGGCGGGAGACCATGCCGTAGTAGGTGGCCACGACCTCGCGCCACTGTTCGGGGGTGACCTTGTCCAGGCTGTGGGCTTCGCGGACGGCGCGCAGGTAGCGCGGTTCGCCGGAGGGATCGCCGGGCGGGGCCGGGTCGGGCACCGCGTCGCGGTCGAACCGGGAGAACCATGGCTCCTCCACCTGGAACGGGCAGTGCGGCGCCACCAGCGGCACGAACAGTACCCAGGGCCGGTCCTGCGGGGGCTCGCGCAGCCACTGCTCGGCGGTGCGCACCGCGGCCTCGTCGGGGTCGATCCCGCCGTCGTCGGGGACCTGGCCCCGGTAGAACAGGCGGGACCAGACGCCCTCCGGGTAGTCCCCGTCGTAGAGCCGGGTGGGCCAGGTCGAGAAGCCGTACTCGTCGACGCTGGACTCGGTGACGCCGGGTGCGAAGGTGTCACCGCGCATGCCGGCCCAAGTGACGTGGTATCCGGCGTCCTTGAGGATGCGCAGGAGGTTCGGCTCGTGGTCCTTGAGGAGGTGGGTGAGGGTGCGGTGGCCCGCGGTGTGCGGGTACCAGCCGGTGAGGATCGAGGCGCGGCTGGGGGAGCAGACCGGGTGCTGGACGTAGGCGTTGGTGAAGCGGGTGCCGCGCGCGGCGAGCGCGTCGAGGTGCGGGGTGCTCGCGTGCGGGTTACCGAAGGCGCCGAGCGCGTCCGCGCGCAGCTGGTCCGGCATGAGGATCAGGAAGTTGGGGCGGGCGGTGCGGGTACTCATGAGGCGTTCTCCGTGTACGGGGTCGGGATGATCGCGGTGACGGTGGTCATGCGTGGTCCGTTCCTCCGATGGAGGCGGCGCGGCGGGCCAGTTCCGACCGGACGGCCGCGGTGTCGCGCACGTAGGGCCGGTAGAGCAGCGTGACCAGGGCGCCGTTGGCCAGCATGAGGACGACGGCCAGCCACAGGAACGCCGTCTGCAGGCCGAACGCGTCGCCGAGGTAGCCGACCAGGAGGGAACTGATGGCCCACCCGGCGGCCTCGACGGAGAGCATCAACGCGAAGGCCGCGCTGCGCAGTTCGGGCAGCACCACCGACATCACCACCGGCCGGTTGATGCCGGGAGTGACGCTCTGCGCGGCGCCCACCAGGCTGAACACCACCATGTACGCCCACATCGGGCCCCAGTCGATCTGGGTGGCGGCGTAGGCGACCACGGCATAGGCGACGATCGCCGTCTGCATGGCCGCGATCCGGCCGGTGCGCGGGTGCCGCCGGTGGACCCGGTCGGCGACGAAGCCGCCGAGGAACGTGCCGAGCAGGTAGGTGACGGTGACGGCTGGTGTCACCAGGGAGGCGGTGGCGTTGCTGAAGCCGCGCTCGTCGACCAGGAAGGTGACTCCGAAGCTGATCAGGATGAACTGCCCGGTGGTCAGGCGTTGTACGCAGATCAGGACCAGGGTGCGGTTGCGCAGCAGCCCGCGGAACTGCGCCCGGGTCAGCCGGGCCACGGCGTCCGGCCCGGCGCCCTCCCGGGCGCCGATGCCCGGGTCGCGGAGGAAGGCGAGGATCAGCACGCCGAAGACGATCTGGAAGGCGCCGGAGGCGAAGAATCCGTACCGCCAGCCGTTCTCCACGTCTGAGAGCAGGCCGAGCAGCGGGCCCGTGACGCCGAGACCCAGTGCGGCGATGCCGTACAGCACTCCGGACGCGCGGCCGCGGTCGGCGTCGTCGAAGAGGTCGGCGACCAGGCCGTTGACGAGAGGGCCGCCGCCCGCGATCCCGGCAGAGGCGATGGTGGCCAGGACGAGGAGCTGGACGAAGTTCTGGGCCAGGCCCATGGCCGCGGTCCACACACCCCAGAAGCCGCAGCAGACGGCGAGGACGTTCTTGCGCGGCCACCGGCGGGCCAGCGCGACCCAGAGGGGCCCGGCGACGACGGTGATCAGCTTGCTCGCGGCGACCAGCTGGCCGAGCGCGGCGAGCGGAAGGCCGAGGGAGGCGCGCAGCGCGGGAAAGAGGACGGACTGGACACTGGACTCGCTGTTGTCCACATTCAGCAGCCCGCCCAGGAGGGCGAGTTGACGCCATCGGCGGGGGGCGCCGGGCGGTGGCGCCTTCGTGGGTGGCGGCACGGATCGTACGGATACAGGCGGTACTGGTGGTACGGCGTCGGTCGGCATCACGGCTCCTTCGCCGGTGCGGGTACGTGCGCGGATCCGGTGCGGGTACGCGCGCGGATGGGGAGGCTCAGCCGTCCTGCTGGGTGGATGCGCGCTGGTCGCGGGTCTGCAGCAGGTGGACCCAGCGTTCGAGGAGCTCGGCGGTGCGCGGCCGGTCGGGGGCGTGCCAGGACACGGGGATGTTCAGCGTGGCGAGGCGCTGCTCCAGGTCGTCGGCGAGGTGGGCGCGGCCGGTGGCGCGCAGGTGCGCGGCGTAGCGGACGGGGTCGTTGTAGTACGTGGGACCGGTCTGCAGGGTGGCCTGCATGGGGTCGGGCAGAGCGCCGGGGCGGCCCGCGTACTCGTGCCACCACTCGGCGAGATGCGACCGCATCCGTGCCGCGAGGCCGGGCTCCTCGTCCATCAAGTCCCGTGTCAGGTAAGGGTCCTTGGTGACGTGGAAAAGCTGCTCCCACTCGGTACGGAAGCTGCCGGGGTGGTAGGTGCGCAGGTAGAGGTGATCGCGGGTGCGGACGGCACGCTGGTAGGTGTGGGCGCCGTGCCCGAGGACGAGGTACTCGCGCGAGTCGATCGTCTCGCCGCGGACCGCGGGCGCGAACGAGGCCCCCTGCCAGCCGGCCGGGACGTCCAGGCCGAGCAGCTCGCACAGGGTGGGGGCGAGGTCGATGTTGTAGAGGAGGGCGTCGTTGCGGCGGGCCTCGTCGGGCAGCCGGTCGGTGAGCCCCGGCCAGTGCACGATCAGCGGGACACGGTGGACGGGCTCGCTCGCGTGCCCGTGTTCGGCGTACGAGCCCAGCTCGCCGAAGGACTCCCCGTGGTCCGCGCTGACGATCACCGCGGTCTCGTCGGCGATCCCCAACTCCTCCAGGGTGGCGAGGAGTTGACCGAAGTGGTGGTCCCAGTAGGCGATGGCGCCGTCGAATCCGTTGACCAGGTGCTCGAAATCGGCGCGGGAGCGGATCGCGTCGGGCATGTTGTGCGGGACGGGCGAGGTGCCCGCGCCGCGGATCGAGTAGTGCAGGTCGAGAGCGCTGCGCGGGCCGTAGACCTCGGCGTGCGCGGCGATCGTCTCCTCGTCGGGCCAGGACTGCACGGGCCCGGAGGCGGCCATCTGCTCGGTCCACTCGGCGGGCTGCGTGTAGTTGGTGTGCGGGTCCCAATAGGTCAGGTGCAGATACCAGTTGTCGTCGTCCGCATGCCGGCGCAGCCAGTCGATCGCGGCGCGGTTGACGTCGTGCGCCTCCTCGTCGCCCAGCCGGTCGGTGGCGCGGATCGACTCGCGGAAGTTGGCGTGGAAGAAGTACGCGCGATGGCGTTCGGCGAAGACCGACACGGCGGCGGTGTAGTACCCGCCGAAGCCGAGGCGCTGGCCGAGCAGCGGCCGGTCGGGCTCGGGGCCGTGCCCGGCGTCGAGCCGGAACTGCGCGGCGGGCCCGAAATGCCCGATCACCCCGTTGCTGATGCCGAACTGACCACTTGTCAGGGCGGTACGCGAGGGCAGGCACGGTGAGTCGGAGCAGTAGTAGCGGTCGAAGGTGACGGACCTGTCGGCGAGCTTCTGCAGGTTGGGGGTGGTGGGCCGGTGATATCCGTACGGGGTCGTGTGGTCGGCGCGGAGGGTGTCCACGTCGACGTAGATGATGCGCATGTACGGCTCCCTGGAGGGGGTCGGGCAGGGGGGACCGCCGCGTGGCGGTCCGGCTCGTCACGTGGTGCGGAAGCGGTATGGGGCGCTGGGGTGTTGGGGTTTTGCAGGTGTGGTGGGGGTCAGCGGCCGAGCCGCGCCTCCAAGCGGGCCTCGGTCAGCTGGAGCCAGGCGATGTAGGAGGCCGTGAACGCGTAACCGTGCTCGTGGGCCATGGTGTGCACCTCTCGGGCCCAGTCCGCGTCAAGACCATCGATCTGCGGCTCGTACTCGACGGGGACGGGCGCGGCGGCGCTGAGCGCGTCATGCTTGAGCCGGTACGCGAGCTCCGTGCGGACGACGTCCAGGGCGATCTCGGGGTCGAGCTGCCCGGCGAAGAGGAAGCGCAGCTTGAACTCCGGGTCCATGGGGCGCGGCGACGGCTCGTACGGGGAGCGCGCCCATGCGAGCAGCGCCTGTTCGCCCTCCTCGGTGAGCCGGTAGACCTTGGCGTCCGGGCGGCCCTCGCGCGGGTCGACGTCGAAGTCCACCCAGCCGCGCTCCACCAGGGTGCCGAGCCGGCGGTAGATCTGCGGCAGCTTGACGCCGTACCCGATGTACCGGCCCGGACCTTCCATCCAGCGGCGCAGGTCGTAGCCGGACAGGCGGCGAAGCGCCAGCGCACCGAGGATCACGTAGTCGAGCTGCATCCGAACCTCTTATGTTCTCAGGAACCTAGCTAGGCTCAGATTCACCCGCCGCCCGGACGGTGTCAAGAGTCTTCACACGGGCGCGACGCAGCGGAAACCCGCGTGCCCGCTGGAACTGTCCGGGCTGTTGGCGGTCCGGGCCGCGACGCGGTAGCGGTTGCAGTACGAGACGTGGCACAGGTGCGAGCCGCCGCGCATCGCCTTGTCCGAACCGCCGCGCGGGCCTTGGGGGTTGACCAGCGGCCGGGCGGATCCATGGTTTGTGGTCCACCAGTCGGCGCACCACTCCCAGACGTTTCCGGAGGTGTTGTACAGGCCGAAGCCATTGGGCTCGAACGCGTCGACGGGGGCCGTGCCGCGGTACCCGTCGGCGGCGGTGTTCTTCGCGGGAAAGGTGCCGCGCCAGATGTTGCAGCGGTAGCCGCCGTCGGGGTCGAGCTCGTCGCCCCAGGGGTACCGCCGCTGCTCGAGCCCGCCGCGGGCGGCGTACTCCCACTCGGCCTCGGTCGGCAGCCGCTTGCCCGCCCACGCGGCGTACGCGGCGGCGTCGTTCCAGGACACGTGCACGACCGGGTGGTCACCGCGCCCCTCGCGCGTGCTGCCGGGCCCCTCCGGCCGGCCCCAGGCGGCACCCCGCACTCCGCACCACCAGGGGGTTCGCTCCGGCCGGGGCGCACCGCGCCGCAGGGCCGCCGGCAGGAAGCCGGCGAACACGTACGACCAGCCGATGCGTTCGGCGTCGGTGCGGTACCCGGTGTCGGCGACGAAGGCCGCGTACTGCTCGTTGGTCACCGCGCACACGTCGATGCGGAACGGGTCGAGCCGCACGGCCCGCACCGGCCCCTCGCCGTCCCCGGCGAAGCCCTCGGCGTCGTCCGTGCCCATCAGGAACTCGCCGCCCGGCAGTGACACCATCCCCCGCTCGTCGCGCACCCGGCTCGGCGCCGCGGTCAGCGGTACGGTCACGGAGACGGCCGCCGGACCGCCGCCGGTCGGCATGCAGCAGCGCGCGAGGCTGCGGGAATCGCTCATTTCGGCTCTGGCCCTCCCGGTCGTGGGGGGCGTCTCCATCGGCGCCCCGCCTATGTTCATCCGAACATAACCATCCGAAGCCGCGACGAGGAAGAGGCGAACGGCTCTCACCAGGCAGGCCGGGGAGAGCGCGAGGCGTGGCAGGTGCCGGGGTCAGACCTGGGGCAGGGAGAAGGGGACGTGCCCGACGGCGCGGCCGGTGGTGTCGAGGAGTCGGCCCATGCGTTTGCGGGAGTGGAGGAAAACGGTGCGGTCGCTGACCTTCAGGTGCGGGAAGCGTTCCGCGAGGTGCGCCTCGAAGGGGTCGATGGCGTGCAGGCCGCGCAGCCAGACCATGACGAGGAGGTTGTCGGAGCCGCTGACGGACACGGCCAGGCGGACCTCTTCCCGTCGGGCCAGCGCGTTGCCCGTGGCTTCGAGGTGGGTGTGCGGGACCGCGGTGCGGTAGAGCACGACGGTCGACAGCCCGGCGAGGGGGTGGGCCAGGTCGCAGCGGAAGGTGATGTCCCGGTCCCGGATCATCCGCTGGAGCCGGCGTCGGGCGCTGTGTTCGCTCATGCCGGTCGCGGTGCCCAAGTCGGTGTAGCCGAGGCGTCCATCACGGCCGAGGGCTTCCAGGAGGGCCTGGTCCCCGGGCGGCGGCCGGTGGTGCATGTGGGCGCTGTACGGGACCGGGTGCGAGGTGCGCGGAGCGGAGAGCTCCGCGTCACCGGACGGTTCCATGGCCCGCATGCGCCAGTCACCGCCTTCGCTGTACAGGGTGATGCCGAGGCGCGTACGGGTGGACCGTACGCCTTTCAGGCCGCCGATCAGACCGTGCACCGAGCGGCCCAGGGCGGGCAGGTCGGCAGCGACGACCGACGCCAGGAGATCGAAGTCACCGGCCGTCTCGTCGACGCTGAAGACCCAGGGCATGGCGGCCAGGGCGGCGCCGGCGGATTCCACGGCCCGGGGCCGGCACCTGACCTCGACGTAGGCGACGGTCGTCGCCTTCGCGGAGTCGTACGCGCTGACCCAGGCCAGGCCGTTCGCGCGCAGCCGTTCCCAGCGGCGGGCCGCCGTGGTCGCGTCCACGCCGATGGCCCGGCCGATCCGGGACCACGGTGCCCGGGGAGCGGCCTGGAGGGCGTCGACGAGGGCCAGGTCCACTTCGGAGAACGGAGCACCTCCGCCGGTCCCGCGGGAATCGGGGACCGTCGCTCCTCCTGAGATGTTTTCCTGCAATTCTCCAGGGATTCCTGTCACGGACCGGATCGTAGGGGCACTTCCGGCCGATGCCCAGCCCCGGCTTCGGCTGCCCGGAGTCGAAGGAGTGCCGCGTGTCTGCTCCGCCCCCGAAGTCCACCCGGAGAACCGTCCGGATCACGATCGTCCTGCTGTTCACCGCCTGGCTGGTCGACTACGCCGACCGGCTCGTCATCAACCTGGCCCTGCCCTCCATCGGCGACGAGTTCGACGTGGGCCGCGGGGAACAGGGCCTGATCGTCTCGGCGTTCTTCCTCGCGTACGCCCTGTGCCAGATCCCGGGCGGCCTGCTTGCCGACCGGTACGGCGCCCGGCGGGTCATGCTCTGGGCCCTGTTCTCCTGGTCGGTGTTCACCGCGCTGACCGGCTTCGCCTGGTCGTTCGGCGTCCTGCTGCTGATGCGGTTCGCGTTCGGCACGGCCGAAGGCGTCTTCCCGCCCGCTTCGATGAAGGTCCTCGTGGAGCGGACCACACGTGCCGAGCGGATGGGTGCCAACGGCGTCATCATGAGCTCCAACGCCCTTGCGGGCGTGCTCACTCCGCTCCTCGTCGCACCTCTGATCGCCGTCTTCGGCTGGCGTTCGGCGTTCTTCTCGACGGCGGCGCTCGGCGTCTTCGTCGTGGTGGCGATACGGGTGTGGCTCCCCGCGCCGCTGCCGGTGGTGGAGCCCGAGCCCCGCGTCGACCGGCGGCGCGCCGGGGGCGTCCTGGGCAAGGCCGTGATCTGGCGGTTCAGCACCATGATGTTCGGCTACAGCCTGATCGTGTGGGGTCTCAGCACGTGGATCCCGTCCTATGTGAGCGAGGAGTACGGCGTCTCGCTCGCCTCGACCGGGGCCCTCGTGGCGATTCCCGGCCTCGCCGCGACCGGCGCGATCGTCGTCGGCGGGCGGCTCGCGGACCGCCTCGGCGGCCACCACCGCAGGGTGATCGTGCCCAGCATGACGGCGGCCGCCGTCACGCTGCTGTTCATGGTCTTCTCGCCGTCGCTCACCGGTTTCATCGTCTTCGGCACGCTCGCCACGACAGCCGTCTCCCTCTGCTACATGCCGATCCTCGCCGTGCCGCTGGGCGGCCTCGCGGCCGAGGACGTCGGCGTGGGCAGCGGAGCGATCGTCTTCGGCGGCCAAGTGGCCGGCATGGTCGCCCCGCCCGTCATCGGCGCGCTCGCCGACGCCTTCTCGTTCAAGGTGGCCTTCGCGTCCCTGGTGCTCGGCGCGGCCATCGCTCTTGTGATGGCGCTGCTCACCCCGCAGGACGCCGCCTCCTTCCGGGCCGCCACCGGCGTGTCCGAACTCCCCACGCCCGCAAAGGAACACTCATGACCGCCGCCTCCGCCGCGCGCCTGCTGTCCGGCCTCCCGGACCGGCTGCCCGGCCTGCTCGCCCTCTACGAGGACCTGCACGCCCACCCCGAGCTGTCCTTCCAGGAGGTCCGCACGGCAGGAGTCGTCGCCGAACGGCTGCGCAAGCAGGGCTGGGAGGTCACCGAGGGCGTCGGCGGCACCGGCGTCGTCGGAGTCCTGGCCAACGGCGAGGGCCCGGTGGTCCTTCTCCGTGCCGACATGGACGGCCTCCCGGTGCGGGAGCGGACGCAACTGCCGTACGCCTCCCAGGAGATGGGCGTCGACAGTGAGGGCAACAAGGTTCCCGTCATGCACGCCTGCGGCCATGACATGCACGTCACCTGCCTGCTCGGCGCGAGCGCCCAACTCGCCGCCGCCCGTGACGAATGGCATGGCACGGTCGTCGCGGTGTTCCAGCCGGCGGAGGAGGTCGGCGGGGCACCGGCCATGATCGAGGACGGCTTCCTGGACCGCTTCCCGCGCGCTGATGTCTGCCTCGGCCAGCATGTGTCCCCGGCCCCCGTCGGTCTCGTCGGCACCCGTCCGGGCACGGTGATGGCCGCCTCCGACAGCCTGCGGGTCCGTCTCCACGGCCGCGGCGGACACGGGTCCACGCCCGAAACCACCGTCGATCCGATCGTCATGGCCGCGGCGGTCGTCATGCGGCTGCAGACGGTCGTCTCCCGGGAGGTGGGGGCGGCACAGACCGCCGTGGTGACCGTCGGCTCGCTGCACGCGGGCACCAAGGAGAACATCATTCCCGACACCGCGGACCTGCGGATCAACATCCGCTCCACGACTCCCGCCGTACGGGAGCGGGTCCTGGCGGCCGTCGAACGGATCGTCCGTGCCGAGGCCGCCGCGTCCGGGGCGCCCAAGGAGCCCGAGATCACGGGATTCAACCCTTTCCCGGTCACCGTCAACGACGCCGAAGCCACCGGCACCGTACTGACCGCGATCGCCGAAGTCCTGGGCGGGGAGCGGGTGTTCACCCTGCCCGAACCCCTCACCGGCAGCGAGGACTTCGGCGTCTTCGGCGCGGCGCTCGGAGTCCCCTCCGTCTTCTGGCACTTCGGCGGCGCCGACCCGGCCTTCTTCGAGCACATCGACCCCGACACCTTGCTGACGGACGGCCTGCCCGACACGGTCCCGGCCAACCACTCCCCGTACTTCGCCCCCGTCCCCGAACCCACGATCCACACCGGTGTGACGGCGCTGCTCGCGGCAGCCGCGCACTGGTTGTGTGCCGGCGACCGGCGGGAGAAGTGACGTGCCCCTGGACCCGGACATCGCCGCGTTCTTGCGAAGCCTCCAGCAACTCGACGCCCCCGAGCCAGGGGAGAACGCTGTCGCACAGGCCAGAGCCCGGCTGCGGGCGCTGACCGTCGACCACCTCGACCAGGCCACGAAGCCCGAGGCCGCGACGGTGACCTCGACGGTGCTGGCGGATTCCGTCCCGGCCCGCGTCTACCGGCCGCATGCCACGACGCCCGTGCCAACGGTGGTGTACCTGCACGGCGGCGGCTGGGTGGCCGGCGACCTCGACACACATGACGTGCACGCCAGGACCCTGTGCCGCGACCTCGACGCCGTCGTGGTGAGCGTCGACTACCGGCTCGCGCCCGAACATCGTTTCCCCGCCGCGGTCGAGGACGCGTACGCCGCCCTGACCTGGGTCGCACAGCACGTGGACGCGTTCGGCGGCGACCCTGCCCGGCTGGTCGTCGGCGGCGACAGCGCCGGAGCGACGCTCTCCGCCGTGTGCGCACAGCAGGCCCACGCCGACGGACTGTCGCTCGCCGCCCAACTCCTGGTCTACCCCAGCACGGACATGGCAGGCGCGTACCCGTCGCGTACCGAGAACGGCGAAGGCTACTTCCTCACCACCGCGGAACTGCACTGGTTCTTCGAGCAGTACCTCGGCGTCAGCCCATCCGATCCAGCCTCCGCCGCGTTCGGAGCCGACCCGCGGGTCGCACCCCTGCGGGCGAAGGACCTCTCCGGGCTCGCTCCGGCCGTCGTGGCCACCGCGGAGTACGACCCGCTGCGTGATGAGGGAGACGCGTACGCCGAAGCGCTGCGGGGCACCGGCGTACGCGTCGCGCACCGGCGGTTCGACGGCCTCGTCCACGGCTTCTACGGCATGGACCACCTCAGCCCTGCCGCAGGGGAGGCGACGGCCTGGATCAACGCCGCGCTCAAACGACTGCTCGGCTGACATCCCCTACCCACCCTCGCCCGTGAAGTCCCTTCATCCGTAAGGAAGTCCGCATGAACCCGAACGACGCCGGCGCCGATCTCGCCTACCTCAGCGCCACCGAGGCGCGACGGCTCTTTGACGCCCGCGAACTCTCCCCGGTGGAGCTGATGCGCGCCGTCATCGACCGCGCGGAACAGACGGAACCGGTCGTCAACGCCTTCACTGAGCAGCTCTACGACGAGGCACTCGACCAGGCCCGGCACGCCGAGGACCGCTTCCTCGGCAAGGGCGGCCTGACGCCGCGCCCGCTCGAAGGCATACCGGTCGCCACCAAGGAGAAGCACGCCATCGCCGGGCGCTCCCTCACCGAGGGCTCCCTCGTCAACGTCGGCAACACCGCGACCGAGAACGCCCCGGTCATCGACCGGATCCTGGACGCGGGCGGCATCATCCACGCCCGTACCGCCACCCCCGAGTTCTCCATCGCCACCTTCACCCACAGCCGCCTGTGGGGCGTCACCCGCAATCCGTGGAACCCCGACTTCACCCCCGGCGGCTCGTCCGGCGGCGCCGGCGCCGCCCTCGCCGCCGGTACCGCGCTGCTCGCCTCCGCGTCCGACATCGGCGGCTCGACCCGCATCCCCGCCGCCTTCACCGGCACCGTCGGATACAAGGCCCCGTACGGCCGGATCCCCGGCGTGGCACCGCTGTCCGCCGACCACTACCGCGGCGACGGCCCCATGGCACGCACCGTCGACGACTGCGTCACCTTCGCCAACGTTCTGGCAGGACCGGACCCGCGCGACCACGTGTCGTTGCGCCCGAAACTCGTCCTGCCGACCGAGTACGACGCGGTCGCGGGGATGCGCATCGCCCTGTGTCTGCGCCTGGGCGCCTACGACGTGCACCCGGAGATCGAGGCCCACACCCGCGCCGTCGCCCGCGCCCTCACCGACGCGGGCGCGATCGTCGAGGAGATCGAACTCCCGTGGACCAAGGACGACCTCCTCATCAGTGTCGCCGCACACTTCTCCACGATTTTCGGCGCCATGGTCCGTGAGATCGAAGCCGAGCACCGCGACCGGATGTCGCCGTACGCGGCAGCCTTCGCCGACACCATGGCCGTCGCCGGTGAGCAGGTCACCTACGTGGACGGTCTGCGCGTCGAGACCCGGTTGCAGCGCGAACTGGCCGAGGCGATGGCCCCCTTCGACGCCCTGATCTGCCCGACCACGGCTGTCCCCGGACTGCCCGCCGGGGACGACCTCCTGGGGCGTCTGGTGGTGAACGGCGAGGACCACGGCGAGCCGCTGTGGGCGGCCATGACGCTGCCCTTCAACATCAGCAACCGCTGCCCCGTCCTCAACGTGCCGAGCGGCCACTCCAGTTGGGGCCTTCCGACCGGCGTCCAGATCGTCGGCCACACCTATGACGACCCGACCGTCTTCCGCATCGGCAAGGCCGTAGAGCAACTC
Source organism: Streptomyces boluensis (assembly GCF_009908195.1). Taxonomy (GTDB): domain Bacteria; phylum Actinomycetota; class Actinomycetes; order Streptomycetales; family Streptomycetaceae; genus Streptomyces; species Streptomyces boluensis. The sequence continues at coordinate 12,456 of NZ_JAAAHS010000116.1, forward strand.
CGCACCTGGGCATACACCCCGAACCACCGGCCGACCGTGTGAGCCTGTTCCAACTTGCCTTCCGAGCTTGCTCGTTGGGCTGACGACAGGGAGACGCCAGCCGTCGCGGTGCAGCGGCTGCGGGGCTGTGGGTGCCTGGAAGGGTAAAGCTCCCGCCAGGCACCCGACTTGAGGCTCTGGAAGAACCCGAGCTTCTCCGGGCTGTATGAAACAAGCAGGTTCTTCGTCTGCTGCTGGTGCACGGCCGTGCACCCTTTCTGACCTGCGACTATGGGTGAAGTCGCCTGTCGCGGGGCTTAGTTGGTCCGCACCTGGTCCGGATCTCGGTGGGTTGTCTGCGGCGCTGGGGAGCAACCCTTGCGGTACGACATGGCACCTCGCGGCGGAGTTCCCCGACGGCAGACTCGGCGCCGCCTGCGTACGGCAGTGGTGGGGCCGACGTGCTCGTGGTGCGTCACCGGTGTTCGTTCACGCCCTCGGCGATCAGGGAGACGCCGATGCCCAACATCCAAACGTCCTTGGCCAGCACGGTTCCCTGCTCGGTCGGGCGCAGGCTGCCTTCCCGCCGCATCCCCGGCGTCCGCAGGTAGAGCCCGAGGGTGCCAACGGAGAATGCGGTCAACGCCACCCCTGCGACAGCGGCGGGGACGACGGGCAGGAGCAGCGTGGTGGCAACGGCGAGCTCCCCGGCGGAGAGCAGCCGGACGAACTTCTGGGCGTCGAGTTTGCCCAGGAACGGGTAGGTGGTGGCAGCGAACTGCTGCAGCCTCTGGGCGGTGGCCTCGTCCGAACCGCGTTTCGACAGTCCCGAGTTGAGGAAGAACGTGCCGACCGTGAGCCTGAGCGGAAGTTGCCGTGCTGTGGAACGCCATGCTGAACCTGATGCCATGCCGAGCCTCCCAACATTGGCCCCACCCACCACCCTGACATCCGACAGAAACATGTCAAACCAGGGCCAATGGCATCTGCCGGTCCAAGAGACTCCGGACCAGGTCAGTGCAGGTGAAGCTGCCAGTCCGCCGGGACCTTGCCACGCGGCCCCGGAGTCGGCTGCGAGGCCGGGTGTGAGGTGGGCGGTGCCAGGGGCGGACCCTCGTAGTACTGCTCGGTCTCGATGTTCCAGAACCAGGACTCGCCGGGCTCGAAGTTCGTCAGGAAGGGGTGCCCGGCCTCCCGGGCATGCTTCGTGCCGTGCTGCGAGGGCGAGGAGTCACAGCATCCGATGTGCCCGCACGCCGCGCAGCGCCGCAGGTGGAACCACCACCCCGGTCCATCGCCTGCCAGGCACTCTGCGCACCCGTCCCCACTCGGCTGCGCGGTGGGATCAATACCGGGGATCTGCTCGTGAGCCATGCGGCTGCGCCTCCCTGGCGAGGCTTCGCTCAGATGCCGTTTCGGACGGCGTTCCGGCACTTGGCACTTGGAGCCGGAGTTGAAAGGGTCGAACGTCTTCCTTCAGGGTAATCGGCGCGGATCAGGCTCGCAGGCCGTGAAAGCAGCTCGCCCGGGCCGCCGGCGCCGCCCTGCCGGCCCACGAACCCGCATCTGAGCTGCCGCCTTCCCACTGAAAGACCTGGGCGACGTCAGACTGAGGTTGGAAAAGCCTCAGTCATCATCGACGCATGCGCAGAGGGCGTACGGATCACCGAGATTCGTTCCTCTCTCCCAAGGAACAGCAGGCCAACGGCTTGATGGCGCACTGCGTTTCGAAGTCGATGACAGATCGCCCGGCCAGACAGACAGTAGGAAGCGCTGCCTTGGCCGTTCACTTCGAGTTCTCCAGCGCATCGTGAGGAGACCCGCGACTCACTGAACGAGCTGCACGGCGGGTGTTCAGAAGACACCGCCGGCCAGGCCGGGCCTTACGAGGTCCTGCTGGGTTGCCGCCGGCCGGCCGTCGTACCGGACACGCGTGCAGGATCGGAGGTGAGCACACCTGGCGTTGCGCCGCCGAAACACCCGGGGCGCGAGTCTCCCGGCAGTGCGCAGCTCTCGCACGACCTCGGCGTCGTCCGGCACGTCAGCGACGACGTTCTCGTGATGAAGGACGGGCGCGTCGTGGAGTCGGGCCCGGCAAGGACACCTCTTCGCCGCACCCCGACACCCGTACACCCGCGCCGCGCACGTCGAAGCTGTTCGGACGCGGCGACCGGCTGCCCGCATCCCACTCGGCGGCGCGCCACCGCCGTGGCTGACGGCACGAGTTGAGGCCCCGGGGGATCCCCCGGGGTCTCAACTGCCTTTCTCTACTGAGGGGTTACGAGCTCTGCCCTGGGTTACGAGGCGAACGGTACCGCCGCCGGCGTCCTGTCAAGGGCAGCCGCGTCCGGGTGCCGCCACAGGCCGCGGTCGGCGAGGACGGGCAGCACGCCCTCACCGAACCAGTACGCCTCCTCGACGTGCGGGTAGCCGGAGAGCACGAACTCGTCGATGCCGAGGGCGTGGTACTCGGCGATGCGGTCGGCGATCTCCGTGTGGGAGCCGACGAGGGCGGTGCCTGCGCCGCCGCGCACGAGGCCGATGCCGGCCCACAGGTTCGGGTAGATCTCCAGGCGGTCGGTGGAGCCGCCGTGCAGCGCGAGCATCCGCTTCTGCCCTTCGGAGCCCGAACGGGCAAGGCCCGCCTGGACGTTGGCCACGACCTGCGGGTTGATGCCGGACAGGAGACGCCCGGCCTGCGCCCACGCCTCCTCGGCCGTGTCGCGGGCGATGACGTGCAGCCGGATGCCGAACCGCACCTCCCGCCTCTCCGCCTTCGCCTGCGTACGGATCCAGGCGATCTTCTCGGCGACCTGCGCGGGCGGCTCGCCCCAGGTGAGGTAGACGTCGCTGTGGCGCGCGGCGACCGGGCCCGCCGCCTTCGACGAACCGCCGAAGTAGACGGGCGGCACCGGGTCGGGCAGGCGGGTCAGGCGGGCGTCGGCGACCCGCTCGTGCTGCCCGTCGAAGTCGACCCTCTCGCCGCGCCACAACGCCCGGGTGATGTGCAGGAACTCGTCGGTGCGGGCGTAGCGGGCCTCCTTGTCGAGGAAGTCGCCGTACGCGCGTTGCTCGTGGTCCTCACCGCCGGTGACGACGTTCAGCAACAGCCGGCCGCCGGAGTGCCGTTGGTACGTCGCGGCCATCTGCGCGGCGAGCGCGGGCGCCATCAGGCCTGGCCGGAACGCTACGAGGAACTTCAGGCGTTCGGTCCGCTCGACGAGCATGGCGGTGCTCAGCCAGGCGTCCTCGCACCAGGCTCCGGTCGGGGTGAGCGCGCCCTCGAAGCCCAACTGCTCGGCGGTACGGGCGACTTGGCCCAGGTAGGCGAGCGAGGCGGGGCGGTCACCACCGGCCGAGCCGGTGGGCACGCCGTGCCCGCCGCCGACGATGTGGCGGCTGTCCCCGTTGGTGGGCAGGAACCAGTGGAAGGTCAGAGACATGGGGAGATCCTTAACGGGGTCGGTCACACGAGGCCGTTGGCGGGCGGCGGGGTGTCGTTGAGCTCCCAGCCGCCGAGGTAGCGGAGCTTGAGGCGGCGGGGGTCGTGCAGGGTGTGGGTGCGGGCGTTGCGCCAGTGCCGGTCCAGGTTCAGGGCGCGGTCGGCGGCGCGGGTGCCGATGAGTTCGAAGATGCCGCCGGACACTTTGAGGGAGACCTCATCGGAGTGCGCGCGGGCCGCCGCCACCGCGGCTGAAGCCTCCGCCACCGCGGCTGAAGCCGCCGCCGTACGGGTGTTGAGGTCGACGCGGGCCGCGTCCACCGCCTCGCCGGCCTCCCGCAGCAGGGCGCGGGCGGTGCGTACCCGCAGGGCGAGCTCGCCGAACAGGTCGACGATCGCCTCCTCGTCGGCGGCCCGGTCGAGGCCGGTCTCCTTGCGGGGGCGGGCGATGTCGTGGATGAGCCGCTTACCGTCGCGCAGCGCGGCGACGGCGATGCCGGTGTCGATCGCGGCGTGCAGGTACTGCCCGTACGCGCCGAACAGCTCGTCCTTCTCGAAGATCGTGTACACCGGCACGATCCGCTCGGCGGGCACCCGGACGTGCGCGAAGCGGACGGTCCCGCTGCCGGTGGTGCGCTGCCCCAGGCCGTTCCAGTCGTCCTCGACGGTGACGCCGGGGTCGTCGGCGGGCACCCAGGCCGCGTGCACCCGGCCCTCCTCGCCGGCGGCGTGGACGGGGATCCAGTGGGCGAACAGGGCGCCGGTGGCGTAGTACTTGGTGCCGTGCACGACCCGGCTTCCGTAGTGGTTCTGCGGGATCTGCCCGATGCTGGCGTCGCCCGCGACCAGCTCGGTGAACACCCCGCCCAGGTCGCGCGTGGAGAGGCCCGGCCCGCCGTGGATCTTCGGCACGCTGAGCGTGAACAGGCCTGCCTCGGTCAGGGCGCGGATCTCGTCGTACGGGAGGATCCGCTCGGCGTCGCGTCGGGCGTCGTCGGCGGCGAATCGGGTGGCCAACTTCCGTACGACAGAGAACACATCGGCGCTCGTGGTCTCCGGGCCGAACGGGGTGGCGGGGTGCAAGGGAAAGCCGATAGCCATGGGTCAGGCGGCGGCGAGCCGCGACCCGGCGGGCAGGGCTGCGCGGAAGCGGTCGACGACCGGGGCGAGGGCGTCGCCCGCCTCGGGCGCGAGCGTGACGGCGCGGTCGGTGCCGACCGTGATGTGCCGGTCGAGGACGAACCAGCCCTGGGCGACGTCGGCGCCAAGCGAGGTCAGCACGGGACGCAGCGCGTAGTCGACGGCGAGGACGTGCGCGGGCGAGCCTCCGGTGGCCAGCGGCAGCACCGCCTTGCCGCGCAGCCCGTACTGCGGCAGGAGGTCGAGGAACGTCTTCAGGACGCCCGAGTACGCGGCTTTGTACACGGGGCTCGCGACGATCAGAGCGTCCGAGCGGGCCACAAGGTCGACGGCCCGTGCGATCTCCGGGTGCTTGGTGTCGGCAGACAGCAGCGCCTCGGCGGGAAGGCTGCGCACGTCGAGATGGTGGACCTCGTGGCCGTTCGCGGAGAACTGCCGACCGAGATGCGCGACGAGATGAGCGGTGCGGGAGGAGCCGGGGGCGACGAGGGGCGGGAGCTGCTGCCGCACATCATCGGCGTCCTGGAGTCCGTGGACCGGCTGCGCCGCGCGGCGCACGACCAGCACCACAGCAGCCGGATGGTCCGTGTCGGCACGGTGAACGCGGCGACGGTCCCGCTCCTCGTGCCCGCTGTCCGTGAGTTCCACGCGCAGCATCCTGCGACACAGGTCGAAATGGTCGGCACACAGCAGGACGACATCCACCGGGGCCTGCGCGAGGGCCGATTCGACCTCGGCCTGGTCAACTACCTCGACGGCGACGACACTCCCCCCGACCTGGAGACCACGGAACTGTTGAGCGGCCGCCCGGTGGTGTGCCTGCGTGCCGACGACCCGCTGGCAAGGCGGAAGGCGCTCAGCCCCGCCGATCTGGAGGGGGCCCCGTTGATCGGAATGCGCTCGGGGTACGTCATGCACCGTTACGCCCACCGGCTGTTCAAGGCCCCGCACTTGGCCTACTCCACGGACGGCGCCGAGCTCGGAAAGGTGCTCGTCGCCGAGGGCCTGGGTGTCACTCTGCTGCCGGACTTCAGTGTGGCGGGCGATCCGCTGGAGCGGGCCGGCCTGATCACGTACCGCCCGCTGCTCGACGAGACCACACGCGTGCTGGTGGTGTTGCAGCGCCGCCGAGGCGACGCGCCGAGGGCGGTCCGGGCCCTGCACGCTTCACTGCGGGCGCGTGCGGACGCGCTCGCGGGCACGGGCGCAGACTCTGCCGCGGAAGGTGGTGTCAACTCCCCTTCAGGCACTGCTCGGTGAGCGATTCCGGGCGGGCGTGCGAAGGTGTCGTCATGTTGATCGCGATGGCGGGGCTGCCCGGTGCGGGGAAGAGTTCGGTCGCCGAGGCCCTGGGGCGGAAGCTGACCGCCCCGGTCGTGTCCGTGGATCCGATCGAGGCGGCGATGTGGCGTGCGGGGGTGAAGCGTGGCCAGCCCACGGGCCTGGCGGCGTACGTCGTGGCCGAGGCCGTGGCCGACGGTGTGCTCGGCATGGGCCAGACCGTGATCGTCGATGCCGTGAACGCCGTGGAGGCGGCGCGGGGGCAGTGGCGGGCCCTGGCGGATCGTCATGGTGTGCCGGTGGTGTTCATCGAGGCGGTGTGCTCGGACCCTGCGGAACACCGTCGTCGGTTGGAGGCCCGGTCCCGGGGCATCGAGGGCTTCGCCGAGCCGACGTGGGCGGCGGTGGAACGTGTGCGGGAGGAGTTCGCCCCGTGGACCGAGCACCGGCTGGTGCTGGACACGATGAACGACCTGCCGTCGAACGTTGCGACCGCCCTGGGGATCCTCTGTGTGCCGGCCTGATCTTGCAATGCCGCGTAGGCGCGCCCCGGCCCGTTGATCCGGCCGGGGCACCCTCAACTGCCTCCCAGCACCGACCTGTTGGCGCAACGGAGCCGTACCCGGAACAAGGCGTGCAGCAGTACCGCCGCCACCGTGCCCGCCACCACACCGTTGCCGAGGACCGTACGCATCGCTTGCGGGAACCCGTCGTACAAGCCGGGCGAGACGACCGGGAGCAGTCCGGCCGCCAGGGCCACGGCCGCCGTGGTGGCAACCGTGTGGTCGCCGAGCCCGGCGCGGCCGAGCATCTCGACGCCCATGACCGCGATCACCGCGTACACGACGAGGGCCGAACCGCCCACCACCGGGGCCGGTACGGCGGCCAGGGCCCGCGACACCGGGGCGATCAGGCCCACCGCGATGAGCAGGACCCCCGCCCCCGCCGTGACGAAGCGGCTGCGCACCCCGGTGAGCCGTCCGATCCCGATGTTCTCGGCACTGGTCACCATCAGGGA
>NZ_JAAAHS010000117.1 GCF_009908195.1 Streptomyces boluensis
CTCCCCCGCCCCCTCCGCGCCCATCGCCGCCAGCGTCTCCAGCGCCTCCGTGGTCCAGGAGATCCAGAAGGTCTCCAGCTCGATACCGCCCCGCAGCACCAGATGCCGCAGCCGGTCCTCCGTACGGTCCCGCTCGGCCGGGAAGTCACGGGTCTCGATCTGCTCGTACTCACTCAACTGCGCCCGGTGCAGGGCGAGATGGCGGTGCAGCTCGGCCTCCAGGCCCTCGTGGCCGACCACGGCCGCGGCACGCATACGCAGCAGCAGGGCGGAGCGGACCGGCTTGGGGTCCTCCGACTTGCCCACCCACGCGGTCAGTTCGGCCCGGCCCGCGGGCAGCACTTCGTACGCCTTGCGCTGCCCGCGGGTCGCCTTGGGCGACGGCAGGACCCGGATCAGTCCGGCGTCCTCCAGCTTGCCGAGCTCGCGGTAGATCTGCTGATGCGTCGCGGACCAGAAGTACCCGATGGACCGGTCGAATCGCCGGGTCAGTTCGAGTCCGGACGAGGGCTTCTCCAGAAGGGCGGTGAGGATCGCGTACGGGAGGGACATGCCCCGCATTCAACCAGCCCGTCCGGCGCTTGAGGACGAGCCCGCAGGGCGATCGACGGCAACCGAGTCGACGGTGCGGGGCAATCGACTACAGGGCCGCCGCCAGCTCCGTACCCTGCTTGATCGCCCGCTTCGCGTCCAGCTCGGCGGCGACGTCGGCACCGCCGATGACGTGCGCGGACTGCCCGGCGGCGAGCAGCGCGTCGTACAGCTCGCGGCGCGGTTCCTGGCCGGAGCAGAGGACGACCGTGTCCACGTCGAGGACCTGGGTGTCGCCGTCGACGCCGATGTGCAGGCCCGCGTCGTCGATCCGCTCGTAGGTGACACCGGCGACCATCGTGACGCCGCGGTGGCGCAGTTCGGTGCGGTGGATCCAGCCGGTGGTCTTGCCGAGCCCGGCGCCGACCTTGCTCGTCTTGCGCTGCAGCAGATGCACCTGGCGCGGCGGCGCGGGCCGCTCGGGCGCGCGCAGACCGCCGCGGTCGCGGTAGTCCATGTCGACGCCCCACTGCCGGAAGTACGTGGCCGGGTCCAGGCTGGCCTGCTCGCCGCCGTCGGTGAGGAACTCCGCCACGTCGAAGCCGATGCCGCCCGCGCCGACGATCGCGACCTTCTCGCCCACCTCGGCCCCGTCCCGCAGCACATCCAGGTAGCTGAGGACGCGGGGGTGGTCGACGCCGGGGATGTCGGGGGTGCGCGGGCTGACGCCGGTCGCGATCACGATGTCGTCGTACGTCGCGCCGTACGCACCGGAGGCCAGCTCCTCGGCGGTGACTCGGGTGTTCAACCGGACGTCCACGCCCCGGAGTTCGAGCTGTGTGCGGTAGTAGCGGATCGTCTCGTCGAACTCCTCCTTGCCCGGGACCTTGCGGGCCATGTTGAGCTGGCCGCCGATCGCGTCGGCGGCGTCGAAGAGGGTGACCTCGTGGCCGCGTTCGGCGGCGGAGACGGCGAACGCGAGCCCGGCGGGCCCGGCGCCGACGACACCGATCCGCTTGCGCCGCCGTATCTCCTTGACCGGTTCGAGGACGAGCTCGGTCTCGTGGCAGGCCCGCGGGTTCACCAGGCAGGAGGTGATCTGCAGGTTGAAGGTGTGGTCCAGGCAGGCCTGGTTGCAGCCGATGCAGGTGTTGATGGCCTCGGCGCGGCCCTCGCGGGCCTTGGCCACGAACTCCGGGTCGGCGAGGAACGGCCGGGCGAGGGAGACCAGGTCGGCGTGCCCGTCGGCGAGCAACTGCTCGGCGATCTCAGGGGTGTTGATGCGGTTGCTGGTGACCAGCGGCACCGACACCGCGCCCATGACCTTCTTCGTCACCCAGGCGTACGCGCCGCGCGGCACCGAGGTCGCGATGGTAGGGATGCGCGCCTCGTGCCAGCCGATGCCGGTGTTGATGATGGTGGCGCCCGCGGCCTCGATCTCCTTGGCGAGGGCGACGACCTCGTCGAAGGTGGAGCCGCCCGGCACCAGGTCGAGCATGGAGAGCCGGTAGATCAGGATGAAGTCGTCCCCGACCCGCTCCCTCGTCCGCCGCACGATCTCCAGCGGGAACCGCGTCCGGTTCTCGTACGAGCCGCCCCAGCGGTCGGTGCGGTGGTTGGTGCCCCCGGCGATGAACTCGTTGATCAAGTACCCCTCGGAGCCCATGATCTCGACGCCGTCGTACCCGGCCTCCTTGGCGAGTTCGGCGGTCCGCACGAAGTCCTCGACGGTCCGCTCGACCTCGGCGTCGCTCAACTCGTTCGGTACGAAGGGGCTGATGGGCGCCTGGATCGCACTCGGCGCGACCAGGTCCTCGTGGTACGCGTACCGCCCGAAGTGCAGGATCTGCATGGCGATCCGGCCGCCCGCCCGGTGCACGGCCTCGGTCACGCCGCGGTGCTGCTCGACCTCTTCGGCGGTGCTCAGCTTGGCCCCGCCCGCCCACGGCCGCCCGGCCTCGTTCGGCGCGATGCCCCCGGTCACGATGAGCCCGGCCCCACCGCGCGCCCGCTCCGCGTAGAACGCCGCCATCCGCTCGAAGCCACGCTCGGCCTCTTCAAGACCGACGTGCATGGAGCCCATGATCACGCGGTTGGGCAGGGTGGTGAACCCCAGGTCGAGGGGGCGCATGAGATGCGGGTACGGGCCGGCGCTCGGGCTCTGCGGGCTCTGGCTCATCGGGGGCCTCCATGGCTCCTGCCGGGGTGCGGTCGATTTGTTGTAACCCACGGGGAGACCGTTGTGCAACAAGTTGCATAAGAGTGTGGCGGAGCCCATCGCGATGTCCTGCCGTCAGTAGCGGGCGTCGAGCGGCCCCACCAGGGCCCAGAGCTCACGCCTGCCGCGCGGGGACATGCTCAGCAGCACACCTTCAAGAAAGTCACGCGCCAGATACGGGTCGCCACAGCACTCCCAGACCCAGCACCCGCCCCGGTTCCCGACCCAGAGCCGGTGGTCGGCCGTACGCACGAATTTGTCCCAGAGCAGCAGACTCGTCTCGGTCGCACCGACCCACAGATAGCTCCGGCTCCGCTCGATCCTGGCGATCTCCGCGTGCGCGGCGACGGAGAGTTCGGGGATCTTTGATCGCGACGCTAAGTACGGGGAACGGGGATGCAGCCGCCCCTCGACCCGCACCCGCCCCGGCCGCCTACGCGGCATGGACCTTTCTGGTCGTCGTCATGGCGCGAGCGTGCCACAGGGCCGGTGCCCGGCACACGGGGTTTCCGGGCCACCCCGAAGCACCCACGTGCCGCCGCGCACAATGCCACCGCCCCTGCTCCCTGCCATACGGCGGGAAACAGGGGCGGCTTCGTGCATCAACGCTTCAGGCTGCGTAGTGGTGGGGCTACAGCACGGCTACGGTGAACGGCGCGTCGTGGAGAACGGCGTTCTCGTAGATCGTGTGGACGGTGACGGTGTCGGTGGCGTAGCCGCAGTCCTGGGTGGGCTCGCCGGTGGCGCTGAGCATGCGGGCGTAGATCTTGGTGGCCGTTGCCGTGATGACGGCGTTGCTCAAGTCGATGCGCGGGTCGGAGATCTTCACGCAGTAAGCGCCCTGGTAGGCGCGGTAGGACGAGTCGACGTTCCTGGTCGCCAGGAGGGTGCCGTCCGCCGCTACCTTCGCGGCGGCGCGCACATGGGCGACATCCAGGTCGACCGGTTCGTCGGCGGTGGCGGTGCCGGACAGGGCGGGGAGCGTCGCCAAGGCGGCGGTGAGGGCGAGAGTGCTGCGGCGGTACCGGCTCAGACGGGACGGCATGGAGGTGTTTCCCTTCGGAGGTCGCCCCGCGCTTTCGGCGGCTGCGACGTGGAGTTTGCGGCCCGGGGCGGGCGGCAGGCGGAACAGGCCGGCAGGACCGGCCTTGGCGATTCGGGATGCGGGACCGGGCGGTAGCAGGCTGAGGGGCATCACGGCTCTTGCGGGAAGAGTTCCTCCCAGGAGCCGACATGGATGCACCCCTGGCGGACACTCGTTCCGGGGTTCGTCGGCTTCTCGGCTGGGTGCCTGGCACGCCGCAGACCTGCGCTGCGGCGGTAGTCCCGAGTGACGCCCTCGTGGTCATCCTGCGTGTCCGACAGCAGGCGTGACCGTCGCTTAGGGGACGAGGAGGCGGAAGGGGCGATCCGCGCGCGTGCCGATGGAGTCTGAGTAGGTCACCACGTGGTACTCGCCGGTTTGGCATCCGCCGCTGAACCCAACCCAGATGTTGCCGATCCAGGTGGTCTGCTGGGCGAATGGAATGGTCGAAGCCGCGTCCACCGTGCTGACCGGCTTCACGCAGTATTCGCCGGGCGCGCCCACGACCCTCGTGACCGAGGCGACGCCTTCCTGCTTGATGATCTTGCCGTTTTTGTCCGCCTGAAGGGCGACCTGCGAGTGCGGGGCCTTTGCCTCGTTCGCCCGGGTGCCGGCGTCCGCGACCGCGTAGCCGGTGGCGCCGGCGAGCGCCAGCAGCACGGCGGTGCCGCCGCCGACGAGGGCGCGCTTGTTTCCTGACTTCAGCTTCACGACTTGCTTCTCCGTCTTCCGCAGAAAGGGCCGTGCCTCATGGACGGCCGTCGTCCTGACCAGACCCGGAGTCCGTGTCGACGACGAGCGGATCATGACGGAGAGGCGCCCTTGCCCCAGCAAGCTCGTCAGTACAAGTTGACAGGGTTTAGCCGGATCCGCCTGCGTGTTGGGGGCTGGCCCCAACAAGCGGCACGCACGACATTTCAACGCATATGGCCGGAAAACGACCCCTCAGTAGGACGCGCGTGGATCCGTCACGACTCGCAACGACAAGCCCGCCGATGCCCCAGAGAGACGGCTTCAGGAACCTCCAGGCAGGCCAGAGGGCGTCTTTCGTTGTGGCGCGAGGGCCCGTCGTACATGTGGAAAAGCCGGCCGAGCAGTCCGGCCATCGCCTCCTTGCCGCCCAACTGGTAGCGCAGGACAGCCTCTTCCACGATGAACAGGAACAGGTGCCCAGCCTGGCGGACGATCCGGGACCGCGTGACGCGGGCCTGCGCCGCGGCGTCGAGGGCACCTACGAACACGTGACGCCCGAGATGCGGAAGCATCGCCCTGATCTCCCAAATGATCCAGAAGAAGCCCCGCACCGATCACGGTGCGGGGCTTCTGTCCAGGTGATACCCGGTGGGCGCGGACGGTTTCGAACCGCCGACATTCGCGTTGTAAGAGCGCGTCTTCGCAACTTGTGGCCCACCCGAGGCACGGCATCAACGAGGAGTGGGGTCAGAGAAGTGGCAGGTCATACCCCGGATCAAGACACAACGAAGCGGCCCGCCCCCCATCGGGAGCAGGCCGCTTCGCCATGCGGTCAGAGCACCCTGCCGGATTCGGCGCGCGTCCGGCAGAGCCGACCTCACGCAGCCCCTCCGGGGGTGGCTTGTCAGCCGACCTTGCCGACCTTCCAGGTGCCGCTGCCCTTGTCGCGGTCCCAGGAGTTGCTGGTGACGACGCCGTACTTGTTGCCGTCTGTTGCATGGTTACGGGTGTCGAGGAAGCCGCCGTTGTCCTTGTAGCGGTTGAGCAGGTGGATGCCCCCGCCTTCGACGATCGGTCCACTCTGGCCGGACGTGGCCATCACGGTCCACTGGCCGCTGCCGCTGTCCCGGTCGCGCTTGTCGGTCGTGTAGACCTTGTACTTGCTGCCCGACATGTTGGCGGGCTGGTTGGCGTCCAGGTAGCCGCCCCGGCCACCGTTGTACTGGTTGACGAGCTGGACCACATCGCCGTTGTTGACGCGGCCGGTCTTGGCGGCGTCGGCGGCGTTGACGATCTTCCAGCGGCCGCTGCCGTTGTCCCGGTTGGGCTTCGTAGCAGTCGAGACCCCGTACTTCGCGCCGCTCACACCGGCGGCATTGCGGGTGTCGAGGTAGCCGCCGCTGCCGCCGTGCTGGTTCTCCAGCGTGATCACGTCGCCGTAATTGACGGGGTCGCCGGGGGCGGCCTGGGCAGACCGCTCCACGGTTCCCGACGCGGTGGCGGGTCCGACGAGGGCGGCGGCGAAGGCCGTGGTGGTGGCGGCCGCGAGGATCCCGACGCGGCGCCGGCTGACTGAGCTCATGACTTCTCCTGAAGGCGTGCATGGCCGACGGCATGCGCCAGCGGCCATGAGAGGGGGATGCACTGCTACGAACAGCGAGAACTCAGCCGACGTAGCTGCGAGTGATCTTGGCATCGCGCTACGCAATAACGCCCGTCAGCGCCCAGAACTGGAGCAAAACCACCTGGATGCGTGACGGCAACCTGACTTGCCAGAGACCCACGGCAGGAACCTGCAGGTCAAACACCCATGGCACAGCGAAGCGGCCCCGCCCCTACCGGGATGAGCCGCTTCATGTTCGGCCCGGATGCCAACCAACTAGTCGGGGACGTTGTGGCGGGCCGGGACTTCAGCCGGGTGCTGCGGTTCCTGACGATGAGTTGGGTGCCGAAGGACATCGAGGGCAGAAGAAGCCCCGCACCGATCACGGTGCGGGGCTTCTGTCCAGTTCATACCCGGTGGGCGCGGACGGTTTCGAACCGCCGACATTCGCCTTGTAAGGGCGACGCTCTACCCCTGAGCTACGCGCCCGGGACGAGTGGTCACCTTACCCTGCCGGGGGCACTGCCCCGCAAACCAGTACGGGTCGGCCGGGGGCTAGCCCCAGGAAAGATCCGGTGGCCGCCCGGATGCCCGCGCCGCGGCGGGATCCGTACGTTCAGGGGGACCGCGGCGATGGCGCCGCACCGCCCCTGGGGGAGACCGTGATGAGCGTCCGTACCGTACGAATCCACCGCCCTGTCGCCGTGCTCGGGGCCGCGCTGGCCGCCGTCGTGCTGTTGAGCGGGTGCGGGGCGAGCGCGGGGGACGACGACGATCCGGAGAAGCGGTCGTTCCCGCTCCAGGGGCGGACGTTGACCATCGACTCGGACGACTCGGCGCTCGACGTGGTGGCCGCCGACGTGGACGAGGTGCGGGTCACCCGGTGGTTCGAGGGCAGCACCGTGCTCGGCGAGGACCCCGAGGTCACCTGGGCGATGGACGGCGACACCCTGCAACTGCGCGTGAACTGCGACGGGTTCGTCAGCGCCTGCTCCGCCCGGCACCGGATCGAGGTGCCGCGCGAGGCCGGGGTGCGGGTGCTCAACAAGGACGGCGAGGTGACCGCCGAGGGGCTCCGTACCGCCGTGCGTATCCGCTCCGACGACGGCCGGGTCACCGTCAAGGACACCTCGGGGCCGCTCGAACTGCGCGCCGCCGACGGCGCGGTCGACGTGGTCGACGTCGACTCGCGGCGGATCGACGCCCGCTCCGACGACGGCCGGGTGCGGCTCGGCCTGCGCACCGTCCCGGACCGGGTCGAGGCGCACAGCGAGGACGGCGCGGTCTCGGTGGACCTGCCGGACGGCGCGTACAAGGTGGCCGCCTCGTCGGGGGACGGCTCGGTGGACGTGGGTGTGAAGCGCGACGACAGCAGCACGCACATCGTGAACGTGCGCAGCGAGGACGGCGGCGTGGAGGTGAACTGAACGGCCCGTGTGTTCGTCTTCATCGGGTGGGAGAATGGCCCTCCGGCCTCGGCCGGGAGGAGTCCCAGGCCGGGCGGACGACAGCACGGGAGTGAGAAGTGACGGCGACACCACCGCAGCCGTACGCGCAGCAGGTCGCCCCTCGCCTCTCCTCACGCCCTCGTGGACGGCGGACCGGAGCGCTGCGGGACCTGGTGGGGCTCGCACTGCTGCCGTTGCCGCTACTCGTCGCCGTACTGCCGGGCGCCTTCGCCGGCGGCGGGACGCGGCGCTGGTTCGGCGGCGGCCGGGGCGAGAGCGCGCGGGCCGAGGCGCAGGCCGCCAAGGACGCGGCGGCGGAGGCGTTCTACGACCTGGACACCGCCCAGCGTGACCTGCGCATCTCGATCGAGACGATCACGGCCGTCGACAGTTCGCCCGCCGCCCGCCAGGTCGCCGCCGACTTCGACGCGCTCGGCCGCCGGATCGACGAGGTCAGCCACCGCTACATCACCGCGGTCGACGCGCACGACCTCGACCGGGACGACCTGGAGGCCGCCGTCGCCGGCCGGGCCAGGGCCGAACTGACCGGCGCCAAGGACGAGTTGCTCCGCGTCAGGCAGGAACTCGACCGGTTCACACGGGGCCTCGGGCCGCTGCTCGACAAGGCCGAGACCCAACTGGCCCGGCTCGCCCCGGCCGTGGAGCGGGCCCGGCAGGCACTGCTCGCCGCGAGCACCGCACTCGACACAGCCCGCGGCTCGGGGCTGCGCGCCGACGACCTGGCCGCCCGGCTCGCCGCGCTCGGCCCGGAGCTGACCAAGCTCAACCAGGGCGCGGGCCGGCACGGCGTACCCGAGACACTGCAGCGCGCCGACCGGGTGCTGCGGGACGCGGAGGCGGTGCGGGCGGAGGCCGAGCGGCTGCCCGAGCGGGCCGCCGAGACCGACCGGCGCCTGGTGTCGCTGCGCACCCGCGCGCAGGCGCTGACCACCCGCAGCGCGCAGGTCGAGCCGATCCTGAGCGAGCTGCGGCGCCGGTTCACGGCCGCCTGCTGGCAGGACCTGCAGCAGGTGCCCGAGCAGGCCGCGGATGCGGTACGGCAGGCCGAGGCGAAGCTCGCCGAGGCGCGTAAGGCCCGCGCGGAGCAGCGCTGGCCGGACGCCACGGCGCTGCTCAGCACCGTACGAGCGCTGCTCAACCACACCGACGAGGCGGTGTCCGCGGCGGGCGAGCGGCTGCGGCAGCTCAACGCCGTGTCCAAGGACCCGCAGGCGGAGATCGAGCGCACCCGGTTCGCGATCCGGGACGCCCAGCGCCTCGCGATGACGGGCCGCGCCACCCCCGATCCGCGCCATGCCCGGCCCCTCGACGACGCGGTGTCCCGCCTGGACCGCGCGGTCGACGGCCTGGAGGGCCGACACCCCGACTACTGGCACTTCCTCACCGAGACGGAGGCGGTACGCGCCACGGTCGGCCGGGTCGTCGCCCAGATCCGGCAGGACCGCGGCGGGCCGGTCTGAGGCTCAGCCGCCACTCACGCCGATGTGGCACCCGTACCCGCGCGGGCGGATCCTGGAGGGTACGGGCCCCACCGCTAGGGAGGCGGACATGGCCACGCACGCACCGTTCCACCCCACCGCGAAGCGGCGGATCACGCTCGACGAGCACCTTCCCGTCGACCACCGGCTCAGCCAGGTCTACCGGGTCGGCGCCGGGCTCACCGGGCTCGTGCTGCTGGCGTTCGGGATCCTCGGCCTGATCGACAAGGTCGGCTTCTTCGACACCCAGGGCGACACGGTCGGGGGCCTGAACACCAACGGCTCGCTCAGCGTGCTCTCGATCTGCGTGGGGCTGCTGCTGTTCGTGGGCATGGTGATCGGCGGCAACTTCGCGTCGATGCTCAACATGGTCCTCGGCGTCGTCTTCGTGCTCAGCGGCTTCGTGAACCTGGCGCTTCTGGAGACCGGGTTCAACTTCCTGGCGTTCCGCATCCAGAACGTGCTGTTCAGCTTTGTCGTCGGCGTGATGCTCATGGTCTTCGGCATGTACGGGCGGGTGGGCAGCGCGCTGCCGCACGACAACCCGTACTGGAAGGCCCGCCACCCCGAGCAGGCGGAGCGTGAGCGGCGGGCTCTGCGGCGGGCCCGGCTGCAGGGGCGGACGCGGGGGCAGGTGCAGACGCGGGGGCAGATGCAGGAACCGGTGCGGAGGCAGGTGCGGGGCCGAAGCGTTTAATTGCTGAATAAGCATTACTCGTGCCAACCTGCGGCTGACCAGAAAGCCACCGAAGGGGCCGGAATGTCACGAGTAGCGCCCGTCGTCCAGGCGCCCGTGGACGCGTCCGCCTACGCCGGGCGCGGGGTCCACAAGGTCGCCGTCGAAGCGCTCGCCCTGCGCCTCTTCGACGGGACGTACGAGGAGGGCGACACCCTCGATCTGCCGCGGCTCATGGCCGAGTTCGACGTCAGCCAGACCGTGCTGCGCGAGGCGATCAAGGTGCTCACCACCAAGGGGCTGCTCGACGCCCGGCAGAAGCGCGGCACGTTCGTCCGGCCCCGCGTCGAGTGGAACCTGCTCGACACCGACGTACTGCGCTGGCGGCTGGCCGCCGGGGCGCCGAACGACTTCTTCGCCGATCTGCTCGCCCTGCGCCGCGCCGTCGAACCCGCCGCCGCCGCGGCCGCCGCCGAGCACCGCACGGACACCGACCTGGCCGCCCTCGACGCCGCCCTGGACGCGATGGCCGCGAGCGACGGCGACCCGGTGCTCGCGGTGCGCGCCGACGCCTCGTTCCACACCGCGCTGCTCGCCGCGTCCGGCAACCGCTTCTTCGCGCAGATGCGCCGGGTGATCATCCCCGTACTGGTCACCCGTGACCGGCAGGTGCACGCGGGCGCGCACGACGACCCGCTGCCCACGCACGCGGCGGTCGTCGCGCGGGTGCGCGAGGGCGACCCGGACGGGGCGTACGACGCGATGCTGGAGTTGCTCGACCTGTCCCTGCGCGACCACCCGTGACGCCCGCGCCGCTGCGGAGCACCGTGCCGACTCCCGCCCACGGAAAGGAAGTTGACCCGTGAGGATCACCCGCCTGGAGACGTTCCTCGCCCCGCCGCGCTGGCTGTTCGTCCGCGTGGAGACCGACGAGGGCCTGGTCGGCTGGGGCGAGCCGGTCGTCGAGGGGCGCGCCGAGCCGGTGCGCGCCGCCGTCGAGGTGCTCGCCGAGTACCTGGTCGGCCAGGACCCGCTGCGGATCGAGGACCACTGGCAGGTCATGACCAAGGGCGGCTTCTACCGTGGCGGCCCGGTGCTCTCCTCCGCCGTCGCAGGCCTCGACCAGGCCCTGTGGGACATCAAGGGCAAGGCGTACGGCCGGCCCGTGCACCAACTGCTCGGCGGTCCGGTACGGGACCGGGTCCGCGCCTACGCCTGGGTGGGCGGCGACGAGCCGGGCGCGATCCGGGACGCCGTCGCCGGGCAGACCGAGGCGGGCTTCACCGCGGTCAAGATGAACGGCAGCGGCCGGATGACCCCGCTCGCCACCCGCGCCGAGGTCCGCGCCTGCCTGGCCCGTGTCGAGACCGCCCGCGAAGTCCTGGGCGAGGGACGGGACTTCGCGCTCGACTTCCACGGCCGGGTGTCCCCCGCGAACGCCCGGCGGCTCCTTCCGCTGCTCGCCGAGTACGCGCCGATGTTCGTCGAGGAACCCGTGCTGCCCGAGCACGCGCACGCCCTGCCGGACCTGGTGAACGCCTCGAACATCCCGCTCGCGCTCGGCGAACGGCTTTTCTCCCGCGGCGAGTTCCTCGCTCCGCTGCAGGCCGGCGTCGCGGTCGTCCAGCCCGACATCTCGCACGCCGGCGGCATCTCCGAGCTCCGCCGGATCGCCGCCCTCGCCGAGGTGTACGGCGCGCAGCTCGCCCCGCACTGCCCGCTCGGCCCGGTCGCGCTGGCCGCGAGCCTCCAAGTGGCCTTCACCACCCCGAACTTCCTGATCCAGGAGCAGTCGACCGGCATCCACTACAACGAGGACGCCGAACTCCTCGACTACGTCGCCGACCCCGAGCCGTTCCGCTTCCACGCGGGCCACCTGCTCAGGACCGAACGGCCCGGCCTCGGCGTCGACATCGACGAGGCCGCGGTGCGCGCCGCCGACCGGGCCGGGCACGCCTGGCGCAACCCGGTGTGGCGCCACCCGGACGGCACGTTCGCCGAATGGTGAGCCCCGACCCGTAAGCCTCAGCACCATCCGTAACACCGCACCACCCGCACCACCCGCACCACCCGCACAACTCCCAGAGGAACGACCCACCATGGACTTCAGTACCGCGGACCTCAGTGCCGCCCTGCGAACGGAGCGCCTCGTCGCCATCATCCGCGGCAAGGACCAGGAAGCGTCCTTCCGTACGGTGATGGCCCTCGCCGAGGCCGGGGTCCCGCTCATCGAGGTCTCGCTGAGCGGCGCCGACGCGCTCAGGGTCATCGAGCGGGCCCGCCGCGAGCTCGGTACGCAGGCCTGGCTCGGCGCCGGCACCGTCGTCACCGAGGCGGACGCCGCCCGCGCGGCCGACGCGGGCGCCAACCTGATCGTGACGCCCGGCCTCGGCCCCGGCTTCCGCGCCGCCGTACGACAGGGGCTGCCCACGCTCGCCGGGGTGCTCACGCCCACCGAGGTGTGCGAGGCGGTGGCCACCGAGGCGACCGCGCTCAAGGTGTTCCCCGCGTCCGCCATGGGCGGCCCCGCCTATCTGAAGGCGCTCCGGGCCCCGTTCCCCGACCTGCCGTTCGTGCCGGTCGGCGGGGTCGGCACGGTCGAGGCCGCCGCGTATCTGAAGGCGGGCGCAGTGGCCGTCGGGGTCGGCTCGCCGCTGGTCGGGGACGCCGCCGACGGGGGCGACCTCGACGCACTGCGCCGCCGGGCCGCCGAGTTCAAGGCGGTCTGCGCGTGAGCACCACGGACAGCGTGAGCACTACGGATACCGCTCGCCCGGGAAGTGTGTTCACCTTCGGCGAGACCATGATGGCGCTGCGCGGCGGCGGGCCGCTGAAGCTCGGCGGCACCCTTGACGTCTCCGTGGCGGGCGCCGAGTCGAACGTCGCCATCGGCCTCTCCCGCCTCGGCCACCCGGTCCGCTGGGCCGGTGCGGTCGGCGCCGACGAGGCCGGTGAACTGGTCCTGCGTACCCTGCGGGCCGAGGGCGTGGATGTCAGGGGAGCATCGCGCGACGAGGCGGCGCCGACGGGTCTGATCCTCTTCGAGCCGCGACTGCCCGAGGTCACGCGGGTGCACTACTACCGTGCGGGGTCGGCGGGTTCGCGGGTGGAGGCCTGCGCGGTCGAGGCCGCGTTCCTCGCCGAACCGCCGCGTGCCGTGCACCTGACCGGCATCACCCCGGCCCTCGGCCCCGCGGCCAGGGCCGCCGCCCGGCGCGTGCTGCGCCTGGCCCAGGAGCACTCCACGCTCGTCTGCCTCGACGTCAACTTCCGCTCCCGGCTGTGGAGTCGGGAGGACGCCGCCGAGGAACTGCGCTCCTGGGTGCCGTACGTCGACGTGCTGATCGCCTCCGACGACGAGCTGCCGCTCTGCCTGCCCGAGGACACGCTCCGGGGCCCCGCCGGAACGGACCCGTCCGCGCAGGCCGAGGCGCTGCTCGGGCTCGGCGTCGGCGAGGTCGTCGTCAAGCTGGGCGCGGACGGCGCGACGGCGCACACCGGGCACGGCACGGGCGGCACCCTGCACGCACCGGCCCGCCGGGTCACGGCCGTCGACGCGGTGGGCGCGGGGGACGCGTTCGTCGCCGGGTACCTCTCCGCGCTCCTCGACGGGGCGGACACCGCGGCCCGGCTCGACCGCGCGGTCACCACGGGCGCCTTCGCGGTGGCCTCGTACGGCGACTGGGAAGGGGCGCCCACCCGGGCCGAGCTGGGACTGCTCGGCGCGGGGGCGGGCACGGTGGTGCGCTGACCGCCGGGCACGGTGGTGCGCTGACCGCCGGGCACGGTGGGTCCGCTGAAGGGGGTTCCGCGCGGCCCGCTCCCCGTTAACCTGAGCGCATGCCTCGCTACGAATTCCGCTGCCGGACCTGCGGCGACACCTTCGAGCTCAGCCGCCCGATGGCCGAGTCGTCCGCCCCCGCCGACTGCCCCGCCGGGCACGACGACACCGTGAAGCTGCTCTCGGCAGTGGCCGTGGGCGGCTCGTCCGCCGCGCCCGCACCCGCCGCCGGGGGTGGCGGAGGCGGCGGCTGCTGCGGCGGAGGCTGCTGCGGCTGACGTACCCCCGAAGGTCCAGGTCCGGTCTTCAGCTTCGCTTCAGGTGCGCCGCCTAGCCTGGCCCGCATGATCGAGAGCACCGCTCCGCAGTGGGTCACCGGCCTGATGGACACCCTCGGGGCGCCCGGCGCCGGGCTCGCCATCGCCCTGGAGAACCTCTTCCCGCCGCTGCCCAGCGAGGTGATCCTGCCGCTCACCGGCTTCGCCGCGAGCACCGGCCAACTGAGCCTCGCGGGCGCCCTGTTCTGGACCACCGCCGGCTCCGTCGTCGGCGCGCTCGCGCTGTACGGCGTGGGCGCGCTGCTCGGCCGGGACCGTACGGTGGCCATCGCCGCGCGGCTGCCCCTGGTGAAGGTCGCCGACATCGAGCGGACCGAGGCCTGGTTCACGCGGCACGGCACGAAGGCCGTGTTCTTCGGCCGGATGATCCCGGTCTTCCGCAGCCTGATCTCGGTGCCCGCGGGCGTCGAGCGCATGCCGCTGCCCACGTTCCTGTGGCTCACCGCACTCGGCAGCGCGCTCTGGAACACCCTGTTCGTTCTCGCCGGGTACGCGCTCGGCGAGAACTGGGCGCAGGTGACCGGCTATGTCTCCACGTACTCGACGGTGGTCCTCGGTGCCGCCGCCGCGGCGGTCCTGCTCTTTGTCGCCCTGCGGATCGTCAGGCGGACCGGCCCGGTCCGGCGGCGTAGAGGAACTCCCGCAGAATCCGCTCCCCCGCCTCGATCCCACGCTCTGGAAGAACGGTGAGGTGCGGCGCGGTCAGGCCGGTGTCGGCCAGCTCGCCGTGGCCGGGGCGCCAGGCCCGGTCGGCGGCGAGCAGCAGGTCGGCGTCGAGGAGCGAGTCGCCCGCGGCGAGGGTGAGGTCGGCGCCGGTGCGCCGGGCGACCTCGCGCATGGCGGCGCTCTTGGTCAGCGGCTTCGGCACCGCGTAGATCTTGCGGCCCTGCAGCGAGACCGTCCAGCCGCGCTCCTCCGCCCAGCGGGAGAGCTCCTTGACCCAGCCCTCCGGGAGCAGTGACCGCTCCACCACGAGATACGCGAACAGGTCCTCGGCGACCCGCTCCTTGAGCAGCCAGGACGCGTCGGCACTGCGCACCAGGTGGGCGCGGACCTCGTCGAGCGGGGCGCACTCCTCGGCCAGGCGCGCGGCGACCTGCCGCTGCCAGTCCCGGTCGCTGACGCCGTCGACGAGCAGCCGGCCGCCGTTGGCGCAGATCGCGAACCTCGGTGCGCGGCCCGGGAGACGGATGCGCTGGTACTGCTCGGGGGTACGCGTCGTCGTCGGTACGAAGACGGTGCGCCGGGACAGCTCGGCCAGGAGCCCGGCGGCGTCCTCCGTCACGTACGACAGCGGCTTGCCCTCGTACAGCTCGACGCAGAGCAGCCGTGGGGCCTCCGCGTCGGGCATCGGGAGCTGCAGGGCCGCCGCGGAGTAGATGAGGGTGCGGTCGAGGTCGCTGGCGACGAGTGTGGTGCTCACTTGCCCGTCACCGCCTTGCCGTCGGCGCCGGTCGCGCCCCGGGTGTACTGGGGGTGGATCAACCCGACGCAGGTGTACGGGAGTCCGTCCACCTCCTCCACCTCGACGCCGCGCTGCTGGGCGAGGAGGCGTACGTGGTCGAGGTCGGCGCCCGCGTCCCGCTGGGCGAGGATCTTCCACGGCACCCGGCGGAGCAGTACCCGGGTGGTCTCGCCGACGCCGGGCTTGACCAGGTTCACGTCGTGGATGCCGTACTCCGTACTGATCCGCTCGACGGCGGCCCAGCCCTCCCAGGTCGGCGCGCGGTCCGCCGACAGTGCCTCCTTGACCTGGGCGTCGACGGCCGCGGCCACCTCGTCGAAGCGGGCCGTGACGGTGTCGAGGAAGTGCCCGGACACATCGGAGCCGGCCAGGTCGCGGTAGAACTTCGCGCCGTGGAAGTCGTCCGGGCCCACCAGGTCGGCGCGGAGCACGGTGCGCGATATGAGCCCGGACACCGTGGAGTTGAGGCAGGCCGACGGGATCAGGAAGTCCTCGCGGGTGCCGTAGGTGCGTACGCAGGAGCCCGGGTCGGCGAGCACGGCGATCTCCGGGTCGAAGCCGGTGGCGCCCCCGGCGGCCTCGAACGCCTCGACCGCCTGGGCCAGTTCGCGGGTGATGGCGCCCTTGCCGGTCCAGCCGTCGACGAAGACCACGTCGGCGGGGTCGTGGTGGGCGGCGAGCCAGCGCAGTGCGTTGGCGTCGATGCCGCGGCCGCGCACGATCGACACCGCGTAGTGCGGCAGGTCGAGGCCGTGCCGCTGCTCGGCCCAGCGCCGCATGAGGACGCCGACCGGGGTGCCCGCGCGGGCGAGGGACACCAGGACGGGCCGCGGCCCGCGCTCGGCGAGCACGGTCTCGGTGACGGTGCCGACGGCCTGCGCGATCCGCGCGGCGGAGGTCTCAAGGGCGGCCTTGAACAGCTGCTGATACTGCTCGCTCGGCTGGTACTCGACCGGCAGCGACTCGGCGTAGTGCGCGCCGCCGCTCTGGATCGCCTCCTCGCGCTCCTCGGTCGGCGCCTCCAACTCGGCCTGGGACAGGTCCTGGAGCAGCCAGCCGACCTCGTCCGGCGCGTAGGAGGAGAACGCGGGGCCGCGCAGGGGGTCGGGCAGCATGCTGAGGTCTTCCTGCCGTTCGGGGGCGCCCCCGGTGCGCTCGGCACCGGGTACGTGGGACTCGCCGGACACGGGGGACGCGCCGGGTACGTGGGACGGGACGACCGCGAGCAGGACGTGCTCGGCGTGCCGGGCGAGCTGCGCCAACAGGCCATCGGGGGCGTGCAGTTCGGGGGTGTCGGCGGCCGTGTCGACGACGGCGACGACGGTGTCGAAGCCGCCGCCCGCCACGTTGTACGCGTACCGGTCGCCGGGCCCGTCGGCCGGTGCGTCATGCGCGGGGAAGACCAGGCGACTGCGGATCGCGTAGCCGGGGTCGTCCACGGCGAGCACCGGGGAGCGGGTGGTGGTCGAGTAGCGGACCTCGGCGTCGACGCGCTGTTCCAGGTCGACGGCGAGCCGCAGCGGCGCGTACATCAGCTCCTCGAAGCCGAGCACGAGCACCCGGCGCGCGCCCGCGGGCAGCGCGTCGGCGAGCCGGCCGGCCATGCCGGGCACGGCCGCCTCGAGGCGCTTCCGGTGCGCGGCGGTGAAGCCGTGCCGCCCGCCGTCCGGCACTCCGCCGGGCCAGCCGAGGCCGACCCGCGCGATCCGGGCGTTCCCGCGCTGTACGGGCACGGCGGTGGTGGGCACGGTAGCGGTGGGCGCGGCGGCACCGGCCACCCCCGTCTCGTACTCCGCGACCAGGGCCTGCCCCCGCTCCAGTACGCCCTCGGGCAGCCGTACCGTCCCGGAGGCGAGGGCGACCAGGTCGACGCGGGCGTCGATCTCGCCGGCGAACTCGGCGAGGCGGCCCCGGTCGGCGGGCGAGCGCATGTCGACCAGGGCGACGATCACGTACCGCCCGCGCGGGTAGCGCTCGTGCAGCGCGCGGATGGTGTTGAGGACGGTGTTGCCGGTGGAGAACTCGTCGTCGACCAGGACCAACGGCCCCTCCCCCGCAAGGAGTTCGGGGTCCTCGGGGAGCAGCAGATGCGAGGTCGCGTGCGAGTGGGACTCCTCGAAGCCGCCGGCCCGCTCGACGCCGGGCACCGGCCGCCGGGTGGAGTGCAGATACGGGGCGAGGGCCAGGCCGTCGGCGACGGAGTGGCCGAGCCCGGTGGCGGTCTCCGCGTATCCGAGTACGACGGAGCGCGCGGCCTCGTCGTCACCGAGCAGGGCGCGGACCCGGACGCCGAGGTCGTACCCGGCGCGCCACACCGCGGTGGGCGACTGCGGGACGTGCTTGCCGAGGACGTTGGACACGAGCAGGTGGGCCCGTTTCGGGTTGCGGCGCAGGGCGAGACCGAGCAGGTCCCGCAGTCCTTCGTCGCCGTCCAGCTCGACCCCGAGCCGCTGGGCGACCCATGTTCCCGACCACACCACGTCGTTCGTGTCCCTCTTGTCGCTTGCGTACGTCACGTTCGTCCCTGCTCGTGTCCCGCTCCGGCTCCCGGTCCCTGTTCCGCGCCCGCGTCAGGCGGCGCCGTCCAGGCCGACGGTGAGCAGCTCCACGAAGCCGACGTCCTCGTTGGCCACGCCGAAGGCGCGGGCGCGCTGGAGGGTGCGCTCGGCCCAGGCACGGTGCGGCTTCACCTCGTTCATCTTGTTCGTGTACGCGGAACGCATCACTCCGCCACCGCCGCGCTCGGGCCGCAGGATGTCCTGGGCGTCGCTGTACTCCTCGTGACTGACCACGGAGAGGGCGTGCACGGGCAGCACGTGCGAGGGGTGGATGCAGGTCTTGCCGAGCAGTCCGTTGGCCCGGTCGAGGCCGATCTCGCGGAGCAGCCCGTCCATGTCGTGCTCGATGAGCGCGGCCCGCAGCTCCTCCGCGCGCCCGAGGAAGGGGCTGCTGCGCAACTGCGGCTTGAACATGCGCTCCTGGACCCGGAAGTACTCCCACACGGGCCCGGTCACGGTGAATCCGGTGCCGTCGGCCCGCCCCAGGACGTTGACCACATCGGCGATGACGGAGGCGACGATCTGCACGTCGTACGCGGTCATGTCGGGCTGGCGGCGCAGTCCGTACGCGGAGCAGAAGTCGGTGACGCCCAGGCGGAGGGCGAGGACGCGGTCGCGGTACTTGTCCACGGTGCGGGCGATCCCGGCGAGGGTGTCGGCGCGGGTCTCCAGGTGGAGCAGCTCGGGCGACTCGAGGACGGGCATCGCGAACAGCCGCCGCCCGCTGGCGGATTCAGCCGCGGTGAGGGCCTCGAGGAAGGGCACACCGCGTTCTTCGGTGAACTTCGGCAGGACGAACCCGGAGAGGATCGCGGCGGCGGGGCCGAGCCGGCGCACCAGGTCGGGTATCTGCGCGGGCTGCCGGACGCGTATGAAAAGCAGCGGCCGCGAGAACTCCGCCTCCGGGTCCCGGCCGGCGAGCTCGGTCAGCTGGGCCACGAGGTTCGCCTCGGCGGCCTCGACATCCGCGTCGTCGATGGAGTCCTCCAGGCACAGCACCATGGAGACCACTCCGCGCGCGGCCTGCTTGACGATGTCGTCGGCGAGATGGGGCCGGGTCGCCGGGGAGTACAGAGTGGCGCCCAGCGCGACCGAGAGCAGGGCGGCGGGCGAGTCCTCGGTGAACTCGCAGGGCTCCGTGTGGAACAAGCGCTCCCGAACCTCGGGGGCTATATGCCCGAAATGACGCATGTGACTCCCCGTTACAGACAAGACGGCCGACAAGATGTGGCCGGTAATAGTACGTAGGGCAGCATGTCAAGGGTTCCCTGATCGCATGAAATCCAGGTAACCCCCTCATGTCTCCCGCACGGGAAGCTCTCCCCGCAAGCTCCCC
>NZ_JAAAHS010000118.1 GCF_009908195.1 Streptomyces boluensis
CCCGGGCCCCCAGCGGCGTCAGGGGCGCCGTCCGGCGTGGGCGCAGGCGCGTGGTGGCCGTGCGCAGCGCCTCGTACGGACCGCCGGGGAAGCGGCCCACGAGCACCGCGAGGACGCCGATCAGCGCGGCCGCGACGCCACCACGCGCGCCCGCGTCGAGGCCGACCAGGAGCGCCGCGGCGAGCAGCGCGCCGAGCAGCGAGTCCGCACCGAGCACCACCACGGCCGCGAACCACAGCAGCCCGCGCACCGGGTCGAACGCGGCCGGGTCGAAGGCGCGCACGCCCAGGCCGAGCATGCCGCCGCCGAGCGCGGCCAGGGCGGCGCCCACCACGAAGGCGCCGACCTTCAGGCGAGGGACGGGCACCCCGGAGGCGGCGGCGCCGCCCTCGTGGTCGCGCAGCGCGGCGAGCGCCCGGCCGGTGCGGCCACGGCGCAGCGCGGCCACGGCGAGCAACGCGGCGCAGAGCAGGGCGAGTTCGAGCACGTAGTAGGCGCGGTCGTCGCCGAGTCCCGCGGGGCGGTCGAGGTCGAGCCCCGCCGTCGCGTACGGCTGCGCGAACACGAAGCGGCTCACGCCCACCCCGACCGCGAACGTGGCCAGGGCGAGCGCGAGTCCGCGCCGACGGCACGCGGGCCAGCCGGTGAGCAGGCCGAGCGGCGCGACGAGCAGCACCGCGACGCCGAGCGCGAGCAGCGTGGGCAGCGCGGGCAGTCCGGGGAACCGCCCGGCCGCGAGCAGCGCCGTGAACAGGGCGCCGAGGCCCGCGTACGCCGCCTGCCCGAGGGAGATCTGACCGCCCCTGCCGGTGACCACGACCAGCGAGAGCAGGACCACGCCGAGGGCCGGGACCTGTACGGCCGTGTGCAGGTCGGAGCCCGCGAAGCCGAGCGGCAGCAGGAAGAGCACAGCGGCCGCGACCCAGGCTCCGTGCGGGGTGCGCACGCGCGCGGTGGCGGTGCGCGGCAGCACATCGGGACCCGCGCCCCGGCCGGGTCCCGGCAGCAGCAGCGCGGCGACGAGCAGCGTCACCACGAACAGGTTCGCGCCGACCGCCTGGAGCAGCGGCTCACCCCAGCCTGCCGGGTGCAGCCGGGTCAACTGGCTCTGCGCGACACCGATGCCGAGCGCGACGGCCACCGCGAGGGGCAGGCTGCGCAGCCGGGCGGCGACCGCGACGGCGACCACCTCCATGACGAGCAGCGGGAGTCCGTACGGGTCGAGGCGTACGTACGGTGCGAGCAGGACGCCGGTCAGGCCTGCCGTGAACGAGCCGAAGGCCCAGCCGGCCGCCGCGACCCGGTCCGCGTCGATGCCGCCGAGCACGGCCAGGGCGCGGTTGTCGACGACCGCGCGCAGCTCGCCGCCGAAACGGGTCCAGCGGGTCACCGCCCACACGCAGACGGCCAGGAGCAGCGCCGCCCCGAGCGGCGCCCAGGGGGCGCGGCCGAACAGCTCGGGGGCGTCGGCGCGCGCCCCCGGCCCCCAGACGAGCGCCGCGCCGCCGACGAGCAGGACGAACACCCCGATGGACGCCACCAGGGTCTGGGCGGGGGCGCCGCCGAGGACGGCGAGGGGCCGGAACACGGCGCGTTCCAGGGCGAGTCCGATGCCCGGCGCCACCACGCACAGGGTGACAAGGGCGGCGAGCCACAGCGGCCAGTGCCACTCGACGGTGAGGTGGCGCAGCAGGTAGGCGCAGACCATGGCGACCGCGCCGTGCGCGAGGTTGAGCACGCCGGTGGCCCGGTAGGTGACGATCAGGCCGATGCCGGTGAGCGCGGCCGCGCTGCCGACGGCGAGACCGGCGAGCGTGAGGTCGTACGTCAGGGAGGACACGTCAGGACTCCGGCGCTGCCTCGTCCGGGGAGCTGTCGTCCGGGGCGCGGTCGGGCGGTGTGCGGTCGTCAGGGGCGTCGTCGGGCGGGCCGGGTTCGCAGACCGGGCAGGGGGTGAGGCCGCCACCGTCCGGGTCCGCGGGTACGGCGGCGGGCTTGCCCACGACCAGCGGGCAGTCGGCCCGGTGGTAGAGCGTGCCGCCCGGCACCTGGAGCAGGTCGGCGCTGCTCGCGACGGGGGCGTGGACTCCCGCGTCGGCCTCGGGGGCGCCGGGGTCGGCCGCCACCAGGAGTGCGTAAAGCTGCTCCACGCGCGCGGTGGCCAGCGCGTGCCGGCCGCCGACGAGGAGCACGGCACCGGCCACGAGCAGGGCGGCGCCGGGCAGGGTGCAGGACGCGAGGTAGGGCACCTGCCGTGCGGTGAAGCGCTCGCCGGAGATCCCGTACCAGCCGAGTACGCAGAGCGCGGCGCCGAGGGCGAGGGCGGCCGACGCGGCCCAGAGCAGCGGGTGGAGCGTGCGCGGGCGGGCGGTACGCATCGAGGCTCCCGGGGAGAGGAAGGCGGTCTCCGTACGCATCTGTACATGTCAGGCCATATCAGGAGAACGCTTGCACTATGCCTCCTGGGAGCCGACCCTGAAAGCACCGGCCAGTCCTGGCCCGGACGATTGACCCGGCGGTGAGCCAGATGGTGCTCGGGAGCAGCAGGCGCAGGCAGGGCGGGGCACGGATCGCGGCCTGGGCTGCGGCCGCCGTCCTGATGGCGGGGGCGGCCGTCACGGGCTGCGGGGACGACAACGGCTCGGGGAGCTCCATGACGTCGCCGAGCCCCTCCGTGCAGCGCACCGACAGGCCCGCCGACCCCGCCGCGGCGAAGCACGAGGTCACGGAGAACTGGGAGAGGTTCTTCGACCCGAAGGTCTCCCTCGACGACAAGGAAGCCCTCCTGGAGAACGGCTCCGAGATGCGCGAGGTGCTGAACTCCTTCAGCCACGACGAGCGCGGCAACCAGGTCACGGCGAACGTCTCGGCGGTGAAGTTCACTTCGGCGACGGAGGCGGACGTGCGGTACACGCTGGCCCTGAACGGGAACCCGGCGCTGCGGGACGCCGCAGGAGTCTCGGTCGAGCAGGACGGCACCTGGAAGGTGTCGGTCAGGACGCTCTGCGCGCTGGTGCAGTTGAGCAGCGGCGATGCGAACCCGGTTCCGGGCTGCTGAGCTGCTGGCCGCCGCCCTGATCGTGCTCCTCGGCACGGCCTGCGGCAGCCGCCTGCCGGAGAGCGACTTCACCGGCCCGTCCGACGGCCCCACGCGCGCGGGCGCGGGACCCCTGCGCGTCGGCATCGTCACCAGCGCGACCAGCCCGGTCGGCGCCGACGCCTTCACCGGACCGAGGGACGGCGCGCAGGCCTACTTCGAGCGCCTCAACGCGCGTGGCGGCGTCGACGGCCGCACGGTCGAGGTGCACACCTGCGACGACGGCGGCAGCGGTGTCGGCAACAACGCGTGCGTGCACGAGCTCGTCGACGAGCACAAGGTGGTCGCCCTGGTCGCCACCTCGGTCCTCGACTACGCGGGTGCCTCGCGGGTGTCCGCCGCCGGGGTGCCCGATATCGGCGGCCAGCCGGTCGGGCCCGCGTACGACACGTATCCGCATCTGTACTCGATCTACGGCAGCCTCGCCCCGCGCGTGGGCGGTGCGCCCGGCTGGGGCGGGCGGAGTTACGGCGGGACCGAGGTGTACCGCTACTTCAAGCGGGAGCACGGGGCGCGGACCGCCGCCGTCGTCTCCTACAACCAGTCGGCGTCCGCCGGGTACGCGCGGCTCGTCACCCGGGGGCTGCGGGCCGAGGGGTACCAAGTGGTCACCGAGCAGGTCGACTTCGCCCTGCCCAACTTCCGCGCGGTGGCCGCCGACCTCAAGGAGCGGGGCGTCGACCTCGTCCTCGACGCGATGGACACGAACGGCAACGCGCGCCTGTGCCGGGCCATGGACGAGGTCGGCGCCCGCGTCACGGCCAAGGTCACCAACGCGCAGAACTGGACGTCCACGGTCGCCGAGGACTACAAGGACGCGCCGCACTGCCGCAACTCCCTGTGGGTGACCGGTTCGAGCCGCAACTACGAGGACACGGACCACGCGGCCGTACGGGAGTTCCGGGACGCGATGAAGGGCCGGAAACCGTCGCAGTGGGCGCTCGAAGGGTGGGCGGCCGCCCAGTGGTTCACGGACGCCGCCAGGTCCTGCGAACGACGGCCGACCGGCACCACGCGCGCGTGCGTGGACGCGTTCATGGAGCGCGGCGGCCCGTACAGCGCACACGGGCTGCTCGTCCCGGTCGTCTTCGAGCACCGCGCGCAGCCGCCGCAGACCCGCAGGACCTGTCTGTCCGTGGCCCGTTGGCGCGACGGGAAGGGCTGGGTCACGCAGGGCGACATGAACCGCAACTGCTTCGTCGTACCGCAACTGGCGTACGAGCCCTGAGCCGTGCGGGCGCCGGAAGCCGCCCCTCCGCCGGGCCTCGAGGACCACCCCCACTGCCCCTGATGCGGGGAAGCGTCCGAGGGTTCCCGAAATCACCTACCAATAGGGCAACTGTTCTGGAACAAGATGATGATGGCGCCCAACCATCCGCACCTGGTTCCGCTCTAACCCTGCGGAAGGCGGACGAGACCGGACTGTCCGCGGGGAAGCGTGGGATACGGGGACGCATGCATATCTCTTTCCTGATACATAACGCGTACGGAATCGGGGGGACGATCCGGACGACGTACAACCTCGCCAACACCCTGGCCGAGCAGCACGATGTGGAGGTCGTGTCGGTCAACCGGCACCGCGACGACCCGGTGTTCGAGGTCGATCCGCGGGTGCGGGTGCGCCACCTCGTCGACATCCGCAAGGGCACCGCGGGGTACGAGGGCGACAGCCCCGAGTACCACCGCCCGGCGCGGGTCTTCCCGCGCGCCGAGGGCCGTTTCGACCAGTACAACGCGCTGACCGACCGTCGCATCGCCGACCACCTCGCGACCGTCGAAGCCGATGTCCTCGTGGGCACAAGGCCCGGCCTGAACGTGCACATCGCCCGCCAGGCCCGCAGCGGCCCGCTCCGCGTGGGCCAGGAACACCTCACCCTCGACAGCCACTCCAAGGCCCTGCGCGCCCAACTGCGCGGCGTCTACCCCCGCCTCGACGCGCTGACCACGACGACCGAGGCCGACGCCGGGGCCTACCGCGGCAAGATGCGGCTGCCCGGAGTGCGCGTCCACTCGATGGGCAACCCGGTGCCCGAGCCCGGCGTCGCCCCCGCCGACGGCACCGGCAAGTGGGTCGTCGCGGCCGGCCGGCTCGCCCCGGTCAAGCGGTACGACCTGCTGATCCGGGCCTTCGACCAGGTGCGCAGACAGCGGCCCGACTGGCGGCTGCGGATCTACGGCGGCGGTCGGCAGAAGGACGCGCTGCGCACCCTGATCGACGAACTCGGCCTCTACAACCACGTGTTCCTCATGGGCCCCGCCCACCCCATCGAGCCCGAGTGGGCCAAGGGCTCCATCGCCGCCGTCACCTCCAGCCTGGAGTCGTTCGGCATGACCATCGTCGAGGCCATGCGCTGCGGACTGCCCGTGGTCTCCACGGACTGCCCGCACGGCCCCGGCGAGATCATCAACAACGGTGTCGACGGCCGACTTGTCCCGGTGGGCGACGTGAACGCCATCGCCGGTGGCCTCCTGGAACTGATCAACGACGACGAGCTGCGCGGCCGGATGGCCTCCGCCGCACTGCACGACTCACAGCGCTTCGACCCCGCCCGCATCGCCGAGCGGTACGAATCGCTGTTCACCGAACTGACCGGACGCACCGGTTCCGGCGGCCGCATCGGCCGGCTCCGCGGCTCGGTGCACCGCTCCCGCGGCGCGCTGCTCGGCGGCGCGTACGCGGTCAGGGCCGCGGGGCGCGCCGCCCTGAGAAAGGGGAGGACCGCATGACCGTAATGCTGCCGCCGCTCGTACCGGACGAGGTGGAAGCGGACGAGCTCGCCCCGCGCGCCGACTGCGTCGCCGACTCCGCGGGCGGACTCACCTTCGACCTCGCCGACCTGGGCCTGCCCGGCGCCGCGTACCTGCTGCTCCGGCTGCGCGACCGGCAACCCCACGGCGCCCCGGCGCGGGAGACCCGGCTGCCGCTCACCCCGGCCGCCGACGGCCGGCTGCGCGCCGTGCTGCCCAGCAGCGTCCAGCTCGCCGAGGGCCGCTGGGACGTGTACGTGGACCACGGCGACGCCGCCCCGCGCCGTCTCTCGCCCGGCGTGAACGACCTGCGCTCGCTCGTCGACCGGATGCCGAGCGGCACCCGCCCGCACACCGCGGTGCGCATCCCGTACGCCACCAAGCACGGCAACCTCACGGTGCGCGCCTGGCACCGCGCCCCGCACGCCGAGGCCGGTGAACTGCTCATCTCCGGCGCCGAGTTGACGGTGCGCGGCCGCCTCTTCGGCGTGCCGTTCAGCCCGCGCGCCCACGCCGAGCTGCGCGAACGCACCGGAACCGCGGCCCCGCGCCGCGTCGAAGTCACCGTGACGGGCGCCGACTTCGGCCTCACCGTGGCGTACGCGGCGCTGACCGGCGGGCCCGGCACCTGGGACCTGTGGCTGCTGCCCCAGGGCACGGGCGGCCCGGCGGCCCGGGTGGCCCGGCTCCTCGACGACGTGGCCGACAAGAAGCCGATCTTCACGTACCCGGAGGTCCGCACCGGCACCGTGGCCGTCGGCCCGTACTACACCCGCGACAACGACCTCGCGCTGCGGGTGACGCCGACGGTCTGAGCCGCCCCAACAGAGGTACGCACAGGGGTACTTGCGGACAGCAGCTGTCCGCGAAGTCCGGCAGACTCGTCGCATGATGGAGACCTCGGCACGGCTGCTGCGCCTGCTCTCCCTGCTCCAGGCGCACCGCGACTGGTCCGGCGCGGACCTCGCCGACCGGCTCGACGTCACCGCGCGCACCGTCCGCCGCGACGTCGGCCGGCTGCGCGCGCTCGGCTACCCGGTGCACGCGTCGCCGGGCACCGGAGGCGGCTACCGCCTCGGCGTGGGCGCCGAGATGCCGCCGCTGCTGCTCGACGACGACGAGGCCGTGGCCGTCGCGGTCGGCCTGCGCACCGCCGCGAGCCAGGGCATCGAGGGCATCGGAGAGTCCTCGGTACGCGCCCTGGCCAAGCTGGAGCAGGTGCTGCCGAACCGGCTGCGGCGCCGGGTGGGGGCCCTCAACGCGGTCACCGTGCCGATGCTGCGCGGACCGCAGACATCCACCGTCGACCCCGAAGTCCTCACCGAACTGGCCCACTTGTGCCGGGACGGCGAGCGGCTGCGCTGCGAGTACCGCGACCACGAGGGCAACGTCACCCGCCGCACCGTCGAGCCGCACCGCCTGGTCTGCACCGAACACCGCTGGTACCTGGTCGCCTGGGACCTGGACCGGGACGACTGGCGCACCTTCCGCGTCGACCGCGTCACGCCCCGGCCCCCGCACGGCCCGCGCTTCGCCCCGCGCACTCCGCCCGCGCACGACCTCGCGGTCTACGTGTCCGAGGGCGTCTCCCGCCGCACATACGCCGAACAGGCCCTGGTCCGGCTCCTCGTACCGCTGCCGGAGGCCGCCGCCCGCATCTCGCCCTCGACCGGAACCCTGGAGGCGGAGAGCGCGACCAGCTGTCTGCTGCGCACCGGCGCCGGCAGCCTCGACGTCATGGTGGTCCATGTGCTGCTCCTGGGCCTCGACTTCGAGGTCCTTCAGCCCGCGGAGCTCACCGAGTACCTCAGCTCGGCCCGGGATCGCCTGTCACGCGCGCTGCAGCGTCCCGGCCCTGCGCACGGTCCGGGTCGAGCGCCGCGTACTCCGGATGGTGCAGGTCGAACGCCGG
The DNA here is from genome assembly GCF_009908195.1 of Streptomyces boluensis. Classification (GTDB taxonomy): domain Bacteria; phylum Actinomycetota; class Actinomycetes; order Streptomycetales; family Streptomycetaceae; genus Streptomyces; species Streptomyces boluensis. Next base: position 7,758 of record NZ_JAAAHS010000118.1, read on the forward strand.
GGACTCGGAGCGGATCCGGGGGAGCTGGTTGAAGTTGTGCCGCGGCGGCGGGCAGGACGTGGCCCACTCCAGGGAGCGGCCGAACCCCCAGGGGTCGTCCACCTCGACCTTCGCGCCGTACTTGGCGGTCCACCAGACGTTGTAGAGGAACGGCAGCGTGGAGATGCCGAGCAGGAACGCCCCGATGGTCGAGACCGTGTTGAGCACCGTGAAGCCGTCGGCGGCGAGATAGTCCGCGTACCGCCGCGGCATGCCCTCCGCGCCCAGCCAGTGCTGCACGAGGAACGTGGTGTGGAAGCCGACGAAGAGGGTCCAGAACTGGATCTTGCCGAGCCGTTCGTCGAGCATCTTGCCGGTGAACTTGGGCCACCAGAAGTAGAACCCGGCGAACGTCGCGAAGACGACGGTGCCGAACACCACGTAGTGGAAGTGCGCCACCACGAAGTACGAGTCGGTCACATGGAAGTCGAGCGGCGGCGACGCGAGGATCACCCCGGTCAGGCCGCCGAACAGGAACGACACCAGGAAGCCGACCGACCACAGCATCGGTGTCTCGAAGCTCAGCGAGCCCTTGAGCATCGTGCCGGTCCAGTTGAAGAACTTCACGCCCGTCGGCACGGCGATCAGGAACGACATGAACGAGAAGAACGGGAGCAGCACCGCGCCGGTCGCGAACATGTGGTGCGCCCACACGACCACCGACAGACCGGTGATGGCCATGGTGGCGCCGACCAGCGGCACGTACCCGAAGATCGGCTTGCGGCTGAACACCGGGATGATCTCCGTGATGATGCCGAAGAACGGCAGCGCGATGATGTAGACCTCCGGATGCCCGAAGAACCAGAACATGTGCTGCCAGAGCAGCGCCCCGCCGAACTCCGCGTCGAAGACCACCGAGTGGAACCGCCGGTCCGCCTCCAGGACGAGCAGCGCGGCCGCGAGGACCGGGAACGCCATCAGCACCAGGATGGACGTGAACAGCACGTTCCACGTGAAGATCGGCATCCGGAACATCGTCATGCCGGGCGCCCGCATCCCGATGATCGTGGTCAGGAAGTTCACCGAGCCGAGGATCGTGCCGAACCCGGCGAGCGCGAGCCCCATGATCCACATGTCGGCGCCGATGCCGGGCGACCGCTCCAGGCTGTTCAGCGGCGCGTACGCGAACCAGCCGAAGTTGGCGGGCCCCGTCGGCACGAGCAGCGAGCCGACCACGATGAGCCCGCCGAAGAGGTACAGCCAGTACGAGAGCATGTTGAGGCGCGGGAACGCCACGTCGGGGGAGCCGATCTGTAACGGCATCAGCTCGTTGGCGAAGCCCGCGAACGCCGGCGTCGCGAACAGCAGCAGCATGATCGTGCCGTGCAGCGTGAACGCCTGGTTGAACTGGTTGTTGTCCATCAACTGCAGACCGGGCCTGGCCAGTTCGGCCCGCATCATCAGGGCCAGGAACCCGCCGACGAGGAAGAAGCCGAACGACGTGATCAGGTAGAGATGGCCGATCTTCTTGTGGTCGGTCGTCGTCAGCCAGTCCACGAGCACCCGTCCGGGCCGGGGCTTGCGTTCCGGCCGCGTGGCCGCCGGCGCGGTGTCCGTTCCCATTGCTGCCCCTTCGCGGATCACGGGCTCAGGCATCGAGACTCACGCCATGATGCGCGCGCCGCGGCCGACTCCAACAGGGGTGGTACGCGCCCGAGTTTCCCGCTCGGCGTGGATTGTACGGTCTCAGGGGCGGCCGTCCTGGAATTCGCGGACGGCACGTCAATAATCTTCCTGGGCCCCGGAATCAAATGCAGGAATAATTGGATCTTCGGTTCCGGCAGGGGTGAATTCAGGGCCCGGCACAGGCAATTGCAGGGTGCACCGGAATGATAAGAAACCGCTCGTTCGTGTGAGCCAAGAATCGGCAAACAGATGTGGCGGACCTGTGACACAAGCGTGACCTCGTAGGTGTGGGTGACCCTGGGTATCCGCCTCCCACGGATTTCGGCGGGCCTTTCCCTGTGTGGTGAGCGCGGCCTACGGTGGCCGTATGGCACCCATACCGACACCCCCCGCAGACCCGCAGGACGCCCCCGACGCGTATGTCGGACTCGACGTCGCGGGCGCTGAGCGCCTGGCCCGTGAGCGCGGCTGGTCCACCGTCAGGTCGCTGCCGCCCGGCGCGATGGTGACGATGGAGTTCCGCTCCGGGCGGCTCAACTTCGAGGTCAGCGACGGCACCGTACAGCGCTGCTGGAAGGGCTGAGCGCGAGCGTCCGCGGCGCACGGCGAAGGCCCCGGCTCCCTCGAGGGGGAGGCCGGGGCCTTCGCGTGCGGGGTTCAGCTGTGCGTACCGCCCCGCGGCTCTCGGGTCAGCCGCCGGTCACCGGGCTGGCCGGGGTGGAGTGGCTGACGCGGGTGGAGCTGTCCGCGTGGGCGGGCCGGCGGCTGCCGGCCGGGGTGACCGGGGCACGCTCCGCGCGCACCAGGTGGCCGCGCTGGGTGAAGTGCCCGGTCGTACGGCTCGTGCGCGCGGCGCCCACCGGCTCGCGTGCCGGAGTGCCGTCGTCGGCGGCCGGTCCGGGCTGCGGGAACAGCGGGGGTGCCGGAGCGGGGGCCGCCGAGGTGTCGCGGAAGCGCCTGAGCAGCCGGTCCCGCTCGGCCAGGACCCTGGCCTCTATCCGCGTGACCAGCGGCTCGAACCAGGGCAGCGCCAGCAGGATCAGCAGGCCCGCGGCCCAGCCGAGCAGCACGTCGCTGAGCCAGTGCGTGCCCAGGTAGACCGTGCTCAGGCCGACGCCGAGCGAGACCACCGCGGAGAGCGCCGACAGATAGCGGCGGGTCCGCGCGCTGGAGGCGAGGTAGGCGAGGATGCCCCAGGTCACGACGGCGTTGGCGGTGTGGCCCGAAGGGAATATGTCGCCGGTCCGCCACATCTCGTTGGAGCCGATGACCGTGGCGTAGTGCGGGCCGAGGCGGCCCATGCTCAGCTTGGCCGCGCCCACCGTGAGGTTGAGCAGCAGCAGCGAGGTGCCCAGCATCAGGAGCGGCCGGAGCGTGTGCTGCCGCCAGGAGCGCCAGCCCAGCCAGGCCGCGACCATCACGGCGGTGGGGCCGCGCTGGCCGAGCACCACGTAGTAGTCGATGAAGGCGTGCACCTCGGGCCACTGCTGATAGGGCCGGAAGAACATCAACTGCCAGTCGAGCCGGACCAGCCATGACGTGTTGATCACGGCCACGACGATGAGCAGGTAGAAGACCAGCGTCGAGCCGAACAGCACGATCCGGTGCGGGCTCATACTCGGCACTTCGAGGCCCGCCGGCCGTTCGGGTTCCCGGTCTAGCCGGGCAAAGAGCCGGTCCAGACGGGTCAGGTTTCGTTCGGTACGCACTCAATCGACGCTACAGCGAGTGAGCGGGGTGCTAGGCCGAACCAGTGGGTTTGTGATGACGATGTGATGTGGGATTGATCTCAGGGCGGCCTTTATTCCAGAGCATTCGGCAAAAACCGATGACCTTGGATCCCAATTTATTTGATCTTTAGTTACGGCGATTTGGATGCCGGTTGAATTAGTTCACCCGTGACTCCGGCGGAGTTTCCGCCGCCACGGCGGACGCGCCGGCATCCTGAACGGCCGGATCACGGCGGCCCCGAGCCGTTCAGCCAGAACGCCCCGTACACCGCCGAGCCGGCCGCCGCCACCGCGAGCAGCACCGCCACCCGCGAGGTGCGCCACCGCGCCAGGCCCACCGCGAGCGGCAGCAGCAGCGGGAAGGCGGGCAGCAGCAGCCGCGGCTTGGAGCCGAAGTACCCCGAGGCGCAGAGTGCGAGCGCGACGACGATCCCGCAGTACACGAGCAGCGCGGGCGGCTGACCCCGGCGCACGCCCAGGACGTACAGCCAGATCACCAGGCACACGCCGACGATCAGGCCGAGCCCGCCAAGCACGGACGGGAACGAGGTCAGCATCGCCCCGACGAACCGCGCGAAGGCCCAGCCCCCGTCGAAGCCGTTGCCCCACTGCGCCTGCACGTCCAGGTAGCCGAAGAGGCCCTCGCCGGTCCGGTGGCCGACCCACAGCACGTAGCCCGCGGCCCCGAGCGGTGCGAGCACGACGCCGAGCACGAGGCGCCAGGACGCCCGCCGCTCGCGCAGAACCGTCAGCGCCGCCGTCACCCACAGCGCCGCCACCACCGCCGCGCCCACCGGCCGGGTCAGGCCCGCGAGCGCGGCGAGCAGCCCGGCGAGCACCCAGCGCTCGCGCAGCACCGCGTAGAGCGACCAGGCCGCGAGCGCCGTGAACAGCGACTCGCTGTACGCCATCGACTGCACGATCCCGACCGGCAGCACCGCCCACAGCGCCACCGCGCAGACCCCGGCCCGCTGCCCGTACAGCCGCTCGGCGATCAGGAAGATCCCCAGGGCCGCGGCGAGCGAGGCGAGCCAGGCGGCCACGAGCCCCGCGTCCGCGTACGACAGCGGGCTGACCGCGGCGCCGAGCCGCTCCAGCCACGGGAGCAGCGGGAAGAACGCCAGGTTGGAGTGGACGGAGCCGTCCGGGAGCCGGGTCTCCCAGCCGTAGCCGAAGTCGGCGACGCGGGTGTACCAGAGCGAGTCCCAGCGCGCGGTCAGGAGCTGGTGCGCGCTCTTGCCGTTCGCCGCCGACCACACCGCGAGCACCACGAGCCCGAGCGCACGCACCCCGGCGTACACGAGCAGCGCGGGCGCGGCCCGGCGCAGCGCGCTCCGGGCCCGGCCGCGGAAGTCGGCGGGAACAAGTCGATCAAGATCGGTCACGGGCTCGATTATGGGCGGAGCGGGGAACCGTGTACCCCCCGGCGGTCGTAGATAGGAGGGGAGACGCCCTGGCGGGACGGGGGAGAGGGACGGCCGGGCGTGGCGTACGCCACACCCTGGTCGTTGGACGGGTGAGAGGTGGGACACCCTCGGCGGCGGTGAACTCGCGTACGCTGACGGCTCACTTCGTACGCGCAGTCGGGCGCCTTGCCGCCGGCCGAGCCGCCGCACCGCCGACCGCCCGAGTACGAGGATCACTGGGAGGTACTAGATGTCCGGGACGACTACGGCTGCTCCGAAGCGGCCCTCGGTATCCCGGCTCCTGGACCGCATGGGCATCGGACGCCCCGAAGGCGCCAACCGCTGGGTCGTCCTCATAGTCCTGTGCGTCAGCCTCGCGATCGTCGCCATCGACTCGACCGTGCTGCACGTCGCCGTGCCGGCCGTCACCGAGGACCTCAAGCCCGGCGGCATCCAGCTCCTGTGGATCGTCGACTCGTACCCACTGGTCTGCGCCTCGCTCCTGATCCTCTTCGGCACCCTCGGCGACCGCGTCGGCCGCCGCAAGGTGCTGCTGCTCGGGTACGGCCTCTTCGGCTTCGCCTCCGCCATGGCGGCGCTCGCCCACGAACCGAAGACCCTGATCGCCGCGCGGGTCCTGCTCGGCGTCGGCGGCGCGATGATCATGCCCGCGACGCTCTCCATCGTCCGGCAGGTCTTCCCCGACCGCCGCGAACGGGCCCTCGCCATCGGCATCTGGAGCGCGGTGGCCGCCGTCGGCGCCGCCGCGGGACCGCTGCTCGGCGGCTTCCTGCTCGAACACTTCTGGTGGGGCTCGGTCTTCCTCATCAACATCCCGCTGATGTTCGCCAGCCTCCTGGTGGGCCGCTGGCTGCTGCCCGAGTCCACCGGCGACCGCGACGGCCCGTGGGACGTGGTGGGTGCGCTGATGGCCGCGGGCGGACTCTTCGGCGTCGTGCTCGGCATCAAGCGCGCGGGCGGCGGCGAGGGTGTGCTCAGCCTGCTGACGGTCGTGCCGCTGCTGCTCGGCGTGCTGCTCCTGGTGGGCTTCGTACGCCGCCAGCGCCGCCGCAAGCACCCGCTGGTCGACCTCAGCCTGTTCTCCCGTCCGGCCTTCGGTACGTCGGTCGGCTGCATCATCATCGCGATGCTGGCCCTGGTCGGCCTCATGCTGATCGCCGCGCAGTACCTCCAGCTGGTGCTCGGGCTCTCGCCCCTGGAGACCGGTCTGCGGATGGTGCCGCTGACCCTCGCCGCGATGGCGGGCGGGCTCACCGGCTCCTCGATCCTGCCCCGCCTCGGCCCGCGCCTGATGGTCTCGCTCGGCTTCGGCCTGACCGCGGTGGCCGTCCTCACGCTCACCTTCATGGGCCACAAGGACAACCTCGCGCTGCTTCTGACCGGCTTCGTGCTGCTCGGATTCGGCCTGCAGACCACGCTGTTCGGGGCGTACGAATCGATGCTCAGCGAGGTCACCCAGGGCCAGGCGGGAGGTGCCGCGGCCATCGGCGAGACCTCGTACCAGCTGGGCAGCGGCATCGGCATAGCCTTCATCGGCAGCGTCATGAACGCCGCCTACGGACCCGGCCTCCAGTCGGTCCCCGGGGTCCCGGCCGACGCGGCCGCCGCCGCCCGGCACTCCCTCGGCGAGGCCTACGAGGTCGCGCACGGCCTGGACGCCGCCGCCGGGGAAGCCCTGCGCAGCGCCGCCCGTGACTCCTTCGTGCACGGACTGCACGTCACCCTGTTCGCCAGCGCCGGTCTGCTGCTGCTCGGCTCGCTCGCCGCGCTCAAGCTGCCCCGCTCCATGGACCTCGCGGTCTCCCCGGTCGACGAGAGCGCCGAAGACACGGCCACCGCTGTGGCCGTCGCGCCCGAGGGCGGCAAGAAGTCCGCGCCGGCCCCGCGCGAGCGAGGCGCCGTCGCCGCCGAATCCTCCGCCTGACCCGCGCCGGGGCACCCTGGACGTACGGGACGCCGCGTCGTACCGTCGCAGCACGCCGTAACTACCACTGCTAGTTTTGCGTGTCCGGAGGCCCAGCCATGTCGTCCCGCTCAGCCCTGCCGCCGTTCGACCCCGCCGACCCGCTCGGCCTCGACGATCTGCTCGCCCCCGAGGACCTCGCCATCCGAGACACCGTGCGGACCTGGGCGGGCGACCGGGTGCTGCCGCACATCGCGGACTGGTACGAGCGCGGCGAACTGCCCGGCGTACGCGAACTGGCTCGGGAACTCGGCGACTTGGGTGCCCTCGGCATGTCCCTCACCGGCTACGGCTGCGCGGGCGCCAGCGCCGTCCAGTACGGCCTCGCCTGTCTGGAGCTGGAGGCCGCCGACTCGGGGATCCGCTCCCTGGTCTCGGTGCAGGGCTCGCTCGCGATGTACGCGATCTGGCGGTTCGGCTCCGAGGAGCAGAAGCAGCGGTGGCTGCCGGGGATGGCGGCGGGCGAGATCATCGGCTGCTTCGGCCTGACCGAGCCCGACCACGGCTCCGACCCGGCCGCGATGCGCACCCACGCGAAGCGGGACGGCACCGACTGGGTTCTGACCGGCCGCAAGATGTGGATCACCAACGGCTCGGTGGCCGGGGTCGCGGTGGTCTGGGCGCAGACCGATGAGGACGGTGGCGGGATCAGGGGCTTCGTCGTCCCCACCGACACCCCGGGCTTCGCCGCCCCCGAGATCAAGCACAAGTGGTCCCTGCGCGCCTCGGTCACCAGCGAACTCGTCCTCGACGAGGTCCGGCTGCCCGCCGACGCCGTACTGCCCGAAGTCACCGGCCTGCGCGGCCCGTTGAGCTGCCTGAGCCACGCGCGCTACGGCATCGTGTGGGGCGCGATGGGGGCCGCCCGCGCGTCCTTCGAGGCGGCGTTGGAGTACGCGAAGACGCGCGAGCAGTTCGGGCGGCCCATCGGCGGCTTCCAGCTCACCCAGGCCAAGCTCGCCGACATGGCGGTCGAACTGCACAAGGGCATCCTGCTCGCCCATCACCTCGGACGCCGGCTCGACGCCGGCCGACTGCGGCCCGAGCAGGTCAGCTTCGGCAAGCTCAACAACGTACGAGAGGCCATCGAGATCTGCCGTACGTCGCGCACGATCCTCGGGGCCAACGGGATCTCGCTCGAATACCCGGTGATGCGGCACGCGACGAATCTCGAATCGGTGCTCACCTACGAGGGCACCGTCGAGATGCACCAACTGGTGCTCGGCAAGGCGCTCACCGGGCTCGACGCGTTCCGGTAGACCGGGACGGGTCCAGGGGTTCGGTGAGCGGCCCTGCCGCTAACTCTGGTTGAAGAAGCCGTCCGCCGGCCGGGCAGCCGCTTCGCCGTTGACGATGCGGGTGTCGGCCGGGGAGAGCAGGAAGACCCTGGTGGCCACGCGCTCGATGGAGCCGCGCAGGCCGAAGGTGAGGCCGGCCGCGAAGTCCACCACGCGCTTGGCGTCGCCGGGGTCCATCGACGTGAGGTTCACGATGACCGGGACCCCGTCCCGGAACAGTTCACCGATGGCGCGCGCGTCCCGGAAGCTGTCCGGGGCGATGGTGCCGATCCGGCGGCCCTTCTCCTCGGCCTGCTCGGACGCCACCTGCACCCGCGGGTCGGTCACCCAGGCGTTGCCGGTCTCGGACCCCTCGGCCCTCTCGTCTTCGTACCCGTCGTAGTAACGCTCGTCATCGTTGTCGTCGACGAGGCCAAGCCAAGCACTCGCCTTGCGCACCGATCCCATGGACGCCTCCTCTCGCAGCGGTTCCTGCTGTCCGCCCCCCTATGGTCGTCCATGATGCGGATGTGGCGCCAAGTGGATAGTCGCCGCGCGGGGTTTTCGTGACGGTACTGGTGCACAACGCACCCCCTTTCTCCAAAGGCCTTACGGGGTACGGCTGCTGACAGTGAGTGAAATATGACTTGTCGAGGCGTATGGGTGACGACGGGCGTGTCGAGGTGCCCGAGTTGGCCGATACGATGCGGTCGCAACTGATCGGCTAAGCACGGGGGAGTCGACTTGTTCGGCATCGTCAGGCCCTGCAGTCACCGCCTCGGTGACGGGCTCAAGACGCAGTGGATGGCGCATCTGTGCGGGCTCTGCCTCGCACTGCGCAGTGATCATGGCCAGTTCGCGCGGGTCGTCACCAACTACGACGGGCTACTGGTCTCGGTTCTGACGGAGGCTCAGGTCGAGCGGGCCACCGACTGGCGGCGCAGCGCGGGGCCCTGTCCGCTGCGCGGCATGCGCGGCGCCTCGGTCGCCCAGGGCGAGGGCGCGCGGCTCGCCGCGGCCGTGTCCCTGGTCCTCGCCTCGGCGAAGGTGCGCGACCACGTGGCCGACCGGGACGGGATGCTGGCGCGGCGGCCGGTGGCGGCGGCCGCGCGGCGGGTGGCCCGCTCCTGGGACCTGGCCGGCGCGCGCACCGGCGCCGACCTCGGCTTCGACACCGCCGTACTCGTGGACGCGGTCGCGCGGCAGGGCGGCATCGAGGCGCTCGCCGGGCCCGGCACCGCGCTGCTCACCGTCACCGAGCCGACCGAGACGGCGACCGCGGCGGCCTTCGCGTACACCGCGCAGCTCGCCGGGCGGCCGGGCAACGCGGCGCCGCTCGCCGAGGCCGGGCGGCTTTTCGGGCGGCTCGCGCACCTCCTGGACGCGGTGGAGGACCGGGCCGAGGACGCGGCGCGCGGGGCGTGGAACCCGCTGACCGTGACCGGGACTTCGCTCACCGAGGCGCGCCGGTTCGCGGACGACGCGCTGCGCGGCATCCGACTCGCCCTGCGGGACGTGGAGTTCACCGACGCGCGGCTCGCGCACACCCTGCTCGTGCACGAGCTGCCGCGCTCCGTGGACCGCGCCTTCGGCACCGCCTCGTGCGCGCACCAGCAGCCGGGTCCGTACGCGCCGGGGCCCGGCGGTCCGTACGCGCCCGGTCCCGGTGGGCCCTTCGGGCCGCCGCCCGGTCCGCCGGAGCCGCCGCGCCGTGACCGGCGCGGGCTGCTCGCCGGGTGCCTGGTGTGGGCGGGGCTCGCCTGTACGTGCCAGATGTGCTGCGGCGCGTACGACGACCCGTGGAGCCGGGAGCGCAAGGAAGGGCTGTGCAACGACTGCTGCGACGCGTGTGAGTGCTGCAGCAACTGCGGTAACTGCTGCAGCTGTTGTGGCGGCGAGGGTGACGGCGGCGGCTGCGGCGACTGTGACTGCGGCTGCGACTGCGGCTGTTGAGAGACCGCCGCGCCGGGGCCCGCTCCCGTGCGCGGCGGGATCCGGGTCATCGCGGGGTCATCGCGGGGCATCCGGAAGGGCAACTTCCGGCCATGCGGGGGTGCCGGTTCCGGTCGGTCCGTACCGGGCATATCGGGTGGCTCCGTACGGAACTCCTCGCTGTGCCAATGGCCCGACCGGTGACGGGAGTTGTACGGGAACCCCGAGGCGCTTCCGTACGTCGGACTCATGACGAGGGACCCCGACGGCACCCGCGGAACACCGCGACGCATCCGCCGCCGGGGCGGACGTGTGTGTACCGCGGACGGCCGAAAGGCGCCCTTGTGCGCCCCCTGGCCGGATCGAATACTCCGAGCAGCGCTTGTCAGGGGCACGTCGTAGTCGGATCCGGACAGCGGATCCGCGGTGCTCCCGGCTGCGCCTCACGGGTCGGCTCTACCCGGGCGGACCCCCGATTCCCTCGGAGGAACGTGAAGTGAGGATCAAGCGCACCACCCCCCGCAGCAGCGTCGCGAGACGTGTGTCCCTGGTCGTAGCGGCCGGTTCGCTCGTGGCGGCGGGTGCCCTCGCCGCCCCCACCGCCATGGCGGATGAGGCCACCACCTACAGCACCGCCCAACTTGCCGAGGCGAGCGACGCGGTGCTCGCGGCGGATGTGGCGGGTACGGCCTGGAACGTCGACCCGAAGACGAAGCGGCTCGTGGTGACGGCGGACAGCACCGTCTCCCAGGCCGAGATCAACGAGATCAAGCGCGAAGCGGGTGCCAACGCGGGCGCCCTCAAGGTCGAGCGCACCCCCGGCAAGCTGAGCAAGCTGATCTCCGGCGGCGACGCGATCTACGCCTCCAGCTGGCGCTGCTCGCTCGGCTTCAACGTCCGTAATTCTGCGGGTACGTACTACTTCGTGACCGCGGGCCACTGCACCGACGGCGCGGGCACCTGGTACACCAACTCCGCTCGCACCACGACCATCGGTCCGACCTCGGGCTCCAGCTTCCCGACCAACGACTACGGCCTGGTGCGCTACTCCAACACCGGGCTCACGCACCCCGGCACCGTCGGCAGCCAGGACATCACCAGCGCCGCCGACGCCACGGTCGGCATGTCCGTGACGCGGCGCGGCTCCACCACCGGTACCCACGGCGGCTCCGTCACCGGGCTCAACGCCACGGTCAACTACGGGGGCGGCGACATCGTCTACGGCATGATCCGCACCAATGTGTGCGCCGAGCCCGGCGACTCAGGCGGCCCGCTCTACTCCGGCACCCGCGCGATCGGGCTCACCTCCGGCGGCAGCGGCAACTGCTCCTCCGGCGGTACGACGTTCTTCCAGCCCGTGAAGGAAGCGCTGAGCGCGTACGGGGTCAGCGTGTACTGATCCGCGTTCGTGCGGGATTCGCTCCCGCGTCCCGTCCCTTGAGCCCCCGCCCGAACTGTCGGGC
>NZ_JAAAHS010000119.1 GCF_009908195.1 Streptomyces boluensis
AGCTCGGCCAGCTCGGCGGGATCCACCGGATCCGCGGCCATGACCTTCTCCCACTTCGGCCACTCGGTGTTGCCCACCATGACCGCGACGGGCGAGCCCATGGTCAGTCCGTGCCGCACGCCGCCGAGGAACGTGACCTCGTCCTTCTCGAACTTCATGCGCGCACCGCGGCCGTACCCGAGGCGCCGCCGTGCCAGGGCGTCCGCCACCATCTCCGTGGTGATCGGCACGCCGGCGGGCAGTCCCTCCAGCGTCGCGACGAGTGCGGGTCCGTGGGACTCCCCCGCGGTCAGCCAACGCAACCTGCTCAACGGTGCTCCTCTTGCTCGCGCCTGGTTTCTGGCGACGGCGCGACCGGGTGCGCGGCCCTGGCCCGCCTGCCTAGATCCTCCCATGTCCGGCGCCGGTGTCCGGCCGGAGGTCCAGCAGGCGGACGCGGAGCGGACGGGGCCACCCCGCGAGAGCGCTAGCTCGAGTGGGCAGCCAGCGCCCGCTCCCCCGCCTGTCGCATCGCGTGCAGCGGCGCCGGGGAGCGGCCCGTCATCTGCTCGACCTGGAGCACGGCCTGGTGCACGAGCAGGTCGAGGCCGCTCACCACGGCCCCGCCGAACATCGACCAGCGGGCCGCGAGCTCGGTCGGCCACGGTTCGTAGAGCACGTCGAACAGCGTGCCCGGCCGCTCCGGCACGGACTTCGCCAGCTCGTCCGTGGTGCCCGCCGGGGTGGTGGCGATGACGAGCGGAGCGTCGAAGGCGGCCGCGGCGTCGTCCCAGGGCGCGGTGCGCACCTCGACGTCGAGCCGCTCGCCCCACTGCTTCATCTCGACGGCGCGCGCCTCGCTGCGTACGTACGCGACGATCTCGCCCGTGCAGATCCGGGCCAGCGCGGCGAGCGCGGACGACGCGGTGGCGCCGGCGCCGAGGATCGCGGCCGACTCGACCTGCTCGATGCCGCGCTCGTGCAGGGCGGCGACCATGCCGGGGATGTCGGTGTTGTCGCCCTTGCGGCGCCCGTCGGCGTGGAACACCACGGTGTTCACGGCCTCCACCGACGCCGCCGTCTCACTGATCTCGTCGAGCAGCGGGATCACGGCACGCTTGAGCGGCATGGTCAGCGAGAGCCCGGCCCACTCGGCGCCGAGCCCGTCGAGGAAGCCGGGCAGCGCCGCCTCGTCGACCTCGAAACGCCCGTACTCCCAGTCGTCCAGGCCGAGTTCGGCGTACGCGGCGCTGTGCAGCACCGGCGAGAGGGAGTGCGCGATCGGCGAGCCCAGAACCGCGGCCCGTCGCCGAACCTCAGCCCCTGCTGTTTGCATTGAACTTTTCCTTCAGCTTCAAGAACTCGTTGTGCGTCTTTGCGAATTCCGTCTTACTCATACCGTCGGTGGCTACGAAGTACAGCCAGCCATCTCCGCTCGGCTTGAGTGCCGCACCGAGCGCTTCCTGTCCAGGGTTGCCAATGGGGCCGGGAGGCAGCCCCTTTCGCGTGTACGTGTTGTACGGATCCTTGTTGCTCTGGATCTCGCCTTCACCGATATTGATCTCGCTCTGACCCTTCAAGTAGTTGAAGGTCGAGTCGAACTGAAGCAGTTGGTAGGTCTCTGTGTTGCTCGGGTCGAGGCGGTTGTAGACGACCTCTGCCATCCTCCGGAAGTCGGCATGGGTCTTGCCCTCGGCCTGGGTCAGGCTGGCCACAGTGACCAACTGCAGCGGGTTCTCGAGCTTGAGTTCCTCCGCCTTGCCCTCGATGTTGTATTTCTCGTACTCATTGCCGGCCGTGGCGACCATCTTCTTGAGTACGTCACCAGGCTTCTGGCCCTTCGCCACCGGGTAACTCGACGGGAAGAGGAATCCCTCCAGCGGGTCCTTGACCTCGCTGGTGATGTTCGCGGCTGCCCAGCTCGGCAGGCCGAGTTTCTTCCAGTTCTTCTTCGCGTACTTCTCGGTGGTGCCCTTGTCGAGTTCGAGGCGCTTGTCGATCTGCTCGTAGACCCAGGCGTTGCGGCGGCCCTCGGCGATGATGAGGTTGCTGCGGCTCTTGGGGTCGAGCATTGCCTTGACGGCGGACTCGGCCGACATCTCCTTGTTGAGCGTGTAGACGCCCGCCTGGATCGTCAGGCCCTTGGGGTTCTCGCTCTGGGCACTGACGAACGCGTCGGCGCTCTTGATGACACCGGCCTGCTCCAGCTTGTTGCCGATGACGTATCCCCCGGCGCCCTTGGGGATCTCGACCGTGACCTTCTCGCTGATGCCGCTGCCGGTGTAGTCCTCGGCCGCGCCGAAGCGGTCCTGGTAGAACTGGTAGCCGAAGTAGCCGACCCCGCCGATGCCGCTCGCGAAGACCAGTGTCACGACCAGGCAGGCGCAGCCGCTGCGGCGCTTCTTCCCGCCCCGGCCACGCCGTTCCTTACGGCCGCCGCGGCGCGAGGAGCGCGGGTGCTCCTCCTCGTGCCCGTCGTCGTCATCGTCGCCGCCCGCGAAGAAGGCGTGCTCGCGGTCGTTGGGTCCGGGGTCCCAGTCGGGCGTCTCCTGGACGGGTTCGTGCCGTCGGCCGGGGGGCTGCGGCGGGGGGTACGCCTCAGGGCTGTCGTAGGGGTCGGGCCGTTCAGCGCCGTACGCGGCCTGCTGGCTTCCGTACGGGTCGGCGTACGGATCGGCGTACGGGTCGTAGCCGGTCTGCCGGCCCGTGTCCCAGCCGCCGTTGAAGTCGTGCTGCGGATAACCGGCCTGCTGGTCGTACTGCGGCTGCGGTGACTGCTGCGGGTAGTGCTGCGGCTGGCCGCCGTAAGGACCCTGGCCGTCGGCGGCCTGGTGCCCTTCCCATCCCTGGTCCCCGTACAAAGGGTCATTGGGATGCCACGGTTCGGAGCCGGGGCCCCGGCCATACTCAGTCATCGATCCCCTACGAGCCGCGAGGCGGCGGCCGTGGGGCACTGGTGCCCTGCAGGCCGGTCCGCCTCTTCTGCTGTGCGGCGGCTGTTCGAACACCGCCGCATCGCGCGGAACGTTACCGTATCGCGATCAGATGACCACTTCGACGCCCTCGCCCGGAGCTCTACCTGACGCCCGTTCGGACTCCAGTGCCTGCTGGAGGATGATGACGGCGGCCGCCTGGTCGATGACGGACCGGCCCTTTTTGGACTTCACGCCCGAGGCGCGCAGCCCCTGACTGGCCGTCACTGTGGTCATCCTCTCGTCCACGAGCCGCACCGGTACAGGTGCGACCGTGCGCGCGAGGTCCTGGGTGAACGCGCGGACCTTGACGGCCGCCGGGCCCTCGCCCCCCTTGAGGGAGCGAGGGAGGCCGACGATGATCTCGATCGGCTCGTACTCGTCGACGAGCTGCTTCAACCGGCGCTGGGCCGCCGGGACATCGCGTCCCGGCACGGTCTCCACCGGCGTCGCGAGGATCCCGTCGGGGTCGCACGAGGCGACCCCGATCCGGGCGTCCCCGACATCGATCGCGAGCCGACGGCCGCGACGGAGCTCCGCGGTCATTACGCGGTCTCGGCGACGAGACGCTCGACGGCGGCCATCGCGTCGCCGATGGCGTCCGGGTTCTGACCGCCGCCCTGGGCGACGTCCGGCTTGCCGCCACCGCCGCCGCCGAGGGTCTTGGCCGCGGTGCGGACCAGGTCGCCGGCCTTGAGGCCGCGCTCACGCGCCGCTTCGTTGGTGGCGATCACGGTCAGCGGGCGGCCGTTGGCCGTGGTGAACAGCGCGACGACGGCCGGGCGGTCACCCGGGATGCGGCCGCGCACGTCGAGGACGAGCTTGCGCAGGTCGTCGGCGCCGGTGCCGTCCGGCACCTGACCGGCGACCAGGGCGACACCGCGTACGTCCTTGGCGCCCTGGGCGAGACCGGCGGCGGCCTGCAGGACCTTCTCCGCGCGGAACTTCTCGATCTCCTTCTCGGCGTCCTTCAGCTTGCCGAGCATCGAGGAGATCTTCTCCGGCAGCTCCTCGGGACGTCCCTTGACCAGCTCCTGGAGCTGAGCGACGACCGTGTGCTCCTTGGCCAGGAAGCTGTACGCGTCGACGCCGACGAGGGCCTCGATACGACGCACACCCGAGCCGATGGAGGACTCGCCGAGCAGCTTCACCAGGCCGAGCTGGGCGGTGTTGTGGACGTGCGTGCCGCCGCACAGCTCCTTGGAGAAGTCGCCGATGGTGACGACGCGGACCCGCTCGCCGTACTTCTCGCCGAACTCGGCGATGGCGCCCTGCTTCTTGGCCTCGTCGATGCCCATGACCTCGGCGTGCACGTCGAGTTCGCGGGCGAGGACCTCGTTGATCTTCTGCTCGACGTCCATCAGGACGGTGCCGGGCACCGCGTTGGGCGAGCCGAAGTCGAAGCGGAAGCGGCCCGGCGAGTTCTCCGAACCGGCCTGGGCGGCGGTCGGGCCGAGCGCGTCACGCAGCGCCTGGTGCGTGAGGTGCGTGGCGCTGTGGGCGCGGGCGATGGCACGGCGCCGCTTGAGGTCGATGACGGCGTACGCGGACGAGCCGACGGTCACCTCGCCGACCTGGACGGAGCCCTTGTGCACGGAGATGCCGGGCACCGGCTGCTGCACGTCCCGGACCTCGATGACGGCACCGGTGTCGAGCTTGATGCGGCCGGTGTCGGCGAGCTGGCCGCCGCCCTCGGCGTAGAACGGGGTGCGGTCGAGGACGACCTCGATCTCGTCGCCCTCCACCGCGGCCGGCGAGGGCACACCGTCGACGAGCAGGCCGACGACGGTCGACTCACCCTCGGTGGCGGAGTACCCGGTGAAGTCGGTGGAGCCGGAGTCGTCGGCGATCGCGCGGTACGCGGACAGGTCGGCGTGACCGGTCTTCTTGGCCTTGGCGTCGGCCTTGGCGCGCTCGCGCTGTTCCTTCATCAGGCGCCGGAAGCCCGACTCGTCCACGGAGAGGCCCTGTTCGGCGGCCATCTCCAGGGTGAGGTCGATCGGGAAGCCCCAGGTGTCGTGGAGCAGGAACGCCTTGTCGCCGGGCAGCACGGTGGAACCGGCGGCCTTGGTCTCGGTGACGGCGGTGTCGAGGATGTTCGTGCCGCCCTTGAGGGCCTTGAGGAAGGCGGCCTCTTCGGCGAGCGCAACGGTCTCGATGCGCTTGGCCTCGGTGACGAGCTCGGGGTACTGCTGCCCCATCGTCTCGATGACGACGTCGACGAGTTCCTTGACGACCGGGCCGGTGGCGCCGAGCAGCCGCATGTTGCGGATGGCGCGGCGCATGATGCGGCGCAGCACGTACCCGCGGCCCTCGTTGCCGGGGGTGACGCCGTCGCCGATGAGCATCACGGACGTACGGATGTGGTCGGAGACGACGCGCAGCGAGACGTCGGAGCCGGTGGCGGCACCGTAGGCGACGCCGGTCAGCTCGGTGGCCTTGTCGATCACGACGCGGGAGGTGTCGATCTCGTACATGTTCTGCACGCCCTGCAGGATCATCGCGAGGCGTTCGAGGCCGAGGCCGGTGTCGATGTTCTGGCTGGGCAGGTCGCCGAGGATCTCGAAGTCGTCCTTGGTGGTGCCCGCACCGCGCTCGTACTGCATGAAGACCAGGTTCCAGATCTCCACGTACCGCTCGTCGTTGACGGCCGGGCCGCCCTCGACGCCGAACTCGGGGCCGCGGTCGTAGTTGATCTCGGAACAGGGGCCACAGGGTCCGGGGACGCCCATGGACCAGTAGTTGTCCTTCTTGCCGAGGCGCTGGATGCGCTCGGCGGGGACGCCGACCTTCTCGCGCCAGATGGTCTCGGCCTCGTCGTCGTCGAGGTAGACCGTCACCCAGAGGCGCTCGGGGTCGAGGCCGTAGCCACCGTCCGCGACGGAGCTGGTGAGCAGCTCCCAGGCGAACTTGATGGCGCCTTCCTTGAAGTAGTCGCCGAAGGAGAAGTTGCCGCACATCTGGAAGAACGTGCCGTGCCGCGTGGTCTTGCCGACCTCTTCGATGTCGGGGGTGCGCACGCACTTCTGCACGCTGGTCGCGCGGTCGAAGGGCGGCTTGACCTCGCCGAGGAAGTACGGCTTGAAGGGCACCATGCCCGCGGGGACCAGGAGCAGCGTCGGGTCGTCCGCGATCAGCGACGCCGACGGCACGACGGTGTGCCCACGCTCTTCGAAGAAGCGCAGCCAGCGGCGGCGGATTTCAGCCGACTCCATCAGTGGTCCTCATTCCGGTTGTACGAGTACTTCGTGTCGTTGTGGTTCTCGATCGCCACAATCCGTCCCTGCGGCGGGAGTTCGGGGAGCTCCGGGGCGTTCAGGCCCAGGGCGTCGCCCAGTTCGGCCTCGCGCTGGACCATGCCGTCGCGGACGTCGAGCGCGAAGTCCTTGAAGCGGTGGCCGGCGTCGATCGCCTTGTTCGCGGCCTGCGCCGCGAGGCTTTCGGGGGTCAGCTGCTTGAGCTTGCGGTTGACCTTGGTGGTGGCCCACACACCGGCGGCTGCGCCCGCGGTGAACCAGAACGTACGGCGGAACATCGCGGCCTCAGTCCTTCTCGTCCCGGTGTTTGCGCTTGCCCCGGCGGGAGGAGGGCACCGTGCGGCCCACGATCACGGTACGCCGCGACGTGGGTGCGGGTGCCGCCTTCGGTTCCGGCCCGTCCCTGCGGCTGATGGCCCGTCGCACTCCGTACCCGAAGGCGGCGACCTTCACCAGGGGGCCGCCGAACGTCGAGGCGACGGTGGTGGACAGGGCCGAGGCGTTGGAGGTGACTTCCTGGACGTCCGTGGCGATGGCGTCGACCCGGTCGAGCTGGGTCTGCGCGGAGCGGACCGTCGCGGACGCGTCGGCGAGCAGCGGTACGGCCTGTTCGGTCACGTCCGCCACGAGTTTGGTGGTCGCCTTGAGCGTCTGGGCCAGCCTCACCAGGGCGACGGCGAGGAACGAGACCAGGATCGCCCAGAACACCGCCACCAGGATCCCGGCCACCTCTCCACCGGTCACTCCGCACCGCTCTCTGCTCGCTCGGGGGTCTTTGAAAGTCGTCGTCCGACCTTATCGCGCCACACCTCGCGCTCCGAACGCCTGTGGACAACTCCGGGGGCGCTGTTCCGGGGCCGTCCGTACGCAGGTCCGCCACGCACACAGGGGCCACTACGTACACAGGGTCCACTACGTGCGAAGGCCCGCCGCTCCCTCCGCCCGGAAGGGCGGGGATGCGGCGGGCCGTACGCGCGGGGTCGCTACGTCTGCTGGATCAGCGGGCGTAGTACTCGACGACGAGCTGCTCGTCGCAGATGACCGGGATTTCCTTGCGGTTCGGGTCGCGGTCCAGGCGGAAGGCCAGGGCCTTCAGGTTCACCTGGAGGTAGCGCGGGGTCTCACCCTCGGTGTCGTAGCCACCCTCGCGGGCGACCTGGAAGGGGACCTTCTCGCGGGAGCGCTCGCGGACGGTCACGACGTCGTCGGGACGGACGCGGAAGGACGGCTTGTCGACCTTCTTGGCGTTGACCTCGATGTGGCCGTGGACGACCATCTGACGGGCCTGGTAGATGGTGCGGGCGATGCCCGAACGCAGGACCAGGGCGTCGAGGCGACGCTCGAGCTCGATGACCAGGGCCTCACCGGTCTTGCCCTGGGTCTTGGCGGCGCGCTCGTAGGCGCGGACCAGCTGACGCTCGGAAACGTCGTACTGCGCACGCAGACGCTGCTTCTCGAGCAGACGGACCTTGTAGTCCGAGTTCTGCTTGCGGCCACGGCCGTGCTCGCCCGGCGGGTACGGACGGGCCTCGAAGTACTTGACGGCCTTCGGCGTCAGCGCAATGCCGAGCGCACGAGACTTCTTGACCTTGGGACGCGACTGGTTAGGCACGTTCTCCAGACCTCCGAAATAGGTTAGGTTAGGCTCACCTTGCTAAGGGAGATCGCGTGTCTTGCCGTGGAACAACCAGGTCTCATCACGGACAGCACGAAACAACCGACGCCAACTCAAAGGGGCATCGATATGACGGAGGTCCGATCAGATCGTGGTCAGCCGCGTCCCAGCGGGCTTGAAACCATCCGGTTGCCGTCAGCAGCCGAACGCACACGAACTCTCGTACAGAGTACATGCTCCGGAGTGCTGCTCTCCCCGGGGGTCGAGAGCGCCCTCCCCGACCACTTGATCGCGGACGAGCGGACCGT
The DNA here is from genome assembly GCF_009908195.1 of Streptomyces boluensis. GTDB lineage: Bacteria > Actinomycetota > Actinomycetes > Streptomycetales > Streptomycetaceae > Streptomyces > Streptomyces boluensis. Next base: position 8,132 of record NZ_JAAAHS010000119.1, read on the forward strand.
CGGCCCCGACGGCGACGTGTTCCTGGTGCTCCCGGCGGACTCCCCTGTCGTACGGGCCGCGACCCACGCTCAGGACGACGAGCTGCCCGCCGTGCTCGAGATCACCGATGTCGCACCGGTCTCGGTGCCCCATCGTATTCGCGGCCGCGCCTGGCTCTCCGGCTGGCTGACCCGGGTCCCCGGGATCGCCGAGCCGGGCCGGATGATGCTCCGCCTCGAGGTCGGCGAGGCCTCGGTCGACGATCTGTGGGGCGCCGAGAGCGTGGAGCCGGACGCGTTCGCGCGGGCGGCCGCCGACCCGCTGGCCGGGCACGAGGCGGAGCTGCTCCAGCATCTGCACGCCGCCCACGACGAGCAGGTGCAGCTCCTTTCCGCGCTGCTCGGGCGGCGCTCCATGGCGGCGGGCCGAGCGGTGCCGCTGGCGCTCGACCGCTTCGGGCTGCGGGTGCGCTTCATCAGCGAGCAGGACAGCACGACCTTCGACGCGCGCTTCGACTTTCCCGAACCGGTACGGGACGTGGTGGGCCTGCGCCGCGCCATGCACCACCTCTTCGAGGCCGCCGCGCACTGAACTTCCCGCCCCCACCGCCTACTTGGGACAGCCGGCGAGCTGGTCCTGCAACGCGAGCTTCTCGGGTGCCGTCACGGTGAGGCGATACTTCGCCTTGATGCCGGTCCAGCGCCGCGCGTACGCACAGCGGTACTCCTGCCGCGGCTGCCACTTGTCGGGGGTGTGGCTGCTCTTGTCGGCGTTGGCCTGTTTGTCGACGGCGAGCAGGACGTCGAGGTCGTTCGCGTAGTTGAGGCGCTGCTGCGGCGTCCAGGCCCAGGCGCCGGCCCGCCAGGCGGCGCCGAGCGCGACGACATGGTCGGTCTCGATCTGCGAGGCCCGTCGGTAGTAGTACGGCAACTCCTTGCCGGTGTACGGATCTTCGAGGGTGCCGGAGAGCACCACGCAGGGGTTCCGGTCGCCTTCGCGCAGGTCCCTCAGGTCGCGGCGCAGCACATCGTCGCGGGTGTCACAGCCGTTGCGTCCGCCCGGTACGTCCACCTCGTCGGACCAGGTCCGGCCGAACTCGTCGCGCCGGTACGTCTGCCAGTTCTGGCCCCAGGCGACCTTCAGCGCCGCGAGCTGATCGCGGGCCGTCGCCGCGGTCGGCGGGAATCCTTGGCCGGCGAGCGACGGTTCCGGGCTGGGCTTCGGTGCGGGTCGGGTGCCGGCCGGTGAGCTCGGCCCGTCCGAGGGTGCGCCGAAGCGGGCGTCGGCGCGCTCCACCTGGAGCGGTGTGCACGCCGTGGCCAGTGCGGTCACGGCGAGGAGCGCGGCGACCGGTGCGGCTGCGCGTGCTCCCATGGCCCCGAGCGTAGGCGCCGGTCAGGGCTACTGCGCGTCGGCTGCCGGGGTCTCTGCTTCGGCCTGGTCACCCGGCTTGTCGACCTGCTTGGCCGGTGCTCTCTCGGTACGGGTCTCGGTGCGGGGCTCTGTACGGGTCTCGCCGCGCAGCCGCTCGCGCACCCGGTCGGCCACGTCCGCGTACCGCGCCTCCGCGCCGTACCGCGTCGGTCGGTAGTACTGCCTGCCCTGGATGGCGTCCGGAGCGTACTGCTGGGCCGCGATGCCGCCCGGGACGTCGTGCGGATATACGTACCCCTGCGCGTGGCCGAGCTTGGCCGCTCCCTTGTAGTGCCCGTCGCGCAGGTGCGGGGGTACGGGTCCGGTGAGGCCCTTGCGTACGTCTTCGAGGGCGGCGCCGATGGCGGTCGTCGCGGCGTTCGACTTCGGGGCCAGGGCGAGGGCGATGGTGGCGTGGCTCAGGGTGAGCGCCGCCTCCGGGAAGCCGATCATGGCGACGGCCTGCGCGGCGGCGACCGCGGTGGGCAGGGCCGTCGGATCGGCGAGGCCGATGTCCTCGGAGGCGGAGATCATCAGGCGCCGGGCGATGAACCGCGGGTCCTCGCCGGCCTCGATCATCCGGGCCAGATAGTGCAGGGCCGCGTCCACGTCCGAGCCGCGGATGGACTTGATCAAGGCGCTCGCCACGTCGTAGTGCTGGTCGCCGTCCCGGTCGTACTTCACCGCCGCGCGGTCGACCGACTCCTCCAGGGTCTGCAGGGTGACCTCCGGCTCGCCCTTGGACAGGGCCGAACCGGCACCGGCCTCCAGGGCGGTCAGGGCCCGGCGCGCGTCCCCGCCCGCGATGCGCAACAGATGCGCCTCGGCGTCGGCGGACAGGGTGACCGAGCCGCCGAGCCCCCGCTCCTCGTCGATCGCCCGGTGCAGCAGTCCGCGCAGGCCCTCGTCGGTGAGCGGTTCGAGGGTGAGCAGCAGGGAGCGGGAGAGCAGCGGGGAGATCACCGAGAAGTACGGGTTCTCCGTGGTGGCCGCGATGAGGGTGACCCAGCGGTTCTCGACGGCGGGCAGCAGGGAGTCCTGCTGGGCCTTGCTGAAGCGGTGGATCTCGTCGAGGAAGAGGACGGTCTCCTTGCCGTGGCCGCCCATCGCGCGGCGGGCGCCGTCGATGACCGCGCGGACCTCCTTGACGCCGGCGGTGATCGCGGAGAGCTCCACGAAGCGCTTGTTGGTCGCCTTGGAGACCACGTACGCCAGGGTTGTCTTTCCTGTGCCCGGTGGTCCCCAGAGGATCACCGAGGAGGGTCCGGCCGGGCCTCCGCCGCCCTCACCGACGAGCCTGCGCAGCGGCGATCCGGGCTTCAACAGGTGCTGCTGCCCCGCGACTTCGTCGAGCGTGCGCGGGCGCATGCGGACGGCCAGGGGACTGCTCGTCGGATCCTTCTCCTGGCGTTCTTCGGCTGCGGCGGTAAAGAGGTCGGGCTCCACGTCAACGACCCTATGTCACCCCACTGACAACGCGCCCCGGGCCTGTCCCGGCCAGAAGACGGCCAGGGGACGGCCCGGGTACGGCGCGGGTACGGCGCGGGTCAGCTGGTCCAGAAGTCCCACCAGCGGGTCAGGATCAGCATGCCGATGATGCCGATGTGCAGCACGGGGAGGACCCACGTGAACTCGTCGAAGAACCCGCGCAGCCAGCCCGGCGCCGGCAGCAGTCCGTGCCGCACGTTGTGCCCGGTGACGTACCAGAACATGACGATGGTGGCGACCCAGGCGAGGCAGCACCACAGGCACAGGGCGTTGATGTTGTACAGCGACTGGTACATGAGCCAGGTGCAGAAGCCGACGCCGAAGAGCATCCCGGCGTTCATCGTCAGCCAGTACCAGCGCGGGAAACGGGCGCCGGCCAGCAGGCTCATGCCGACGCAGACCACGATCCCGTACGTCACCAGGCCCAGCATCGGGTTGGGGAAGCCGAACGCGGCCGCCTGATCGCTTTTCATGATCGAGCCGCAGGACACCACCGGGTTGAGGCTGCACCCCGGCTGGAAGTTCGGGTCCTCCAGGAGCTTGAACTTGTCCAGCGTGATGACCCAGGACGCGAGGACACCGGCCGCGCCCGTGATCACAAGCAGCAGCGCCAACGCACGGCTGCCGCCGACGGAGCGGGCGGCGTCCGCCTGCTCCCGACCGTCCGGGCCGCCGCCGTCCTTCGCAGACATCGTTTCGCTCATCACGCCGTTTCCGTCGCTCGTGGTGGGGGGTTACAGGACCGGTGAGTCGCAGGGGCCCACAGGCACGCACATTGTGCCGCACGAGCCTGTGCGTCCACCGTTCGATGCGTATAAGGAAGGGAGCTCGCCGGCCGCCGGAGCGCGCCCCGGCAACGGCGAAGGCCCCGGGTGCCGATCGGCACCCGGGGCCCTCAACTTCCCGCGTACTAGCCGAGCTTGCCCTTGAGGGTCTCGACGATCGCGTCGACCGCCACCGCCTCCTGCTCGCCGGACTCCATGTCCTTGAGCTGGACGACGCCCTCGGCGAGGTCGCGCTCGCCAGCCACGAGCGTGTACCGCGCGCCGCTGCGGTTGGCGTTCTTCATCGCGCCCTTGAGGCCCTTGCCGCCGTAGCTGAAGTCGGCGGCGACTCCGGCCTTGCGCAGCTCGGTGACGGCGCCGAACAGCACGCGGCGCGCCTCCTCGCCGAGCGGTACCGCGAACACGCTGGTGGTGGAGGGCAGTTCGAGCTCCACGCCCTCCGCCTCCAGGGCCAGGACCGTACGGTCCACGCCGAGCGCCCAGCCCACGGACGGCAGCGAGGGGCCGCCGATCATCTCGGACAGCCCGTCGTACCGCCCGCCGCCGCCCACCGCGGACTGCGAGCCGAGGCCGTCGTGGACGAACTCGAACGTCGTACGCGTGTAGTAGTCCAGGCCGCGGACCAGCTTCTCGTCGTCCTCGAAGGCGACGCCCGCAGCGGTGATCAGCGCGCGCACCTCCTCGTGGTACGTCTTGCACGCGTCGCACAGGTAGTCGCGCAGCACCGGCGCGCCCACCAGCTGCTTCTGCACGTCGGCCCGCTTGTCGTCGAGGACGCGCAGCGGGTTGATGTCGGCGCGGCGCAGCGTCTCCTCGTCGAGGTCGAGCCCGCGCAGGAAGTCCTGCAGCGCCGCGCGGTAGACGGGACGGCACTCCTTGTCGCCCAGCGAGTTCAGCAGGATGCGGAATTCGCGCAGGCCGAGCGCGCGGTACGCCTGGTCGGCCAGGATGATCAACTCGGCGTCCAGGGCCGGGTCTTCGGACCCGATCGCCTCGGCGCCGACTTGCGAGAAGTGCCTGTACCGGCCCTTCTGCGGGCGCTCGTAGCGGTAGTACGAGCCCGAGTACCAGAGCTTGACCGGGAGGTTGCCGACCTTGTGCAGGTTGGACTCCAGGGCCGCGCGCAGCACGGACGCGGTGCCCTCGGGACGCAGCGCGAGCTTGTCGCCGCCCTTGGTCTCGAAGGCGTACATCTCCTTGGTGACGATGTCGGTGGACTCACCGACGCCACGCGCGAACAGCTCGACGTTCTCGAAGCCGGGCGTCTCGATGTAGCCGTATCCGGAGTTCTTCAGCGGCGCGGAGATGGCCTCGCGCACGGCGAGGAACTTGGCGCTGTCCGGCGGGATCAGGTCGTACGTGCCCTTGGGGGCCTGAAAGGTGCTCACGGGAAAACTCTCGTCACATTCCTCGTCGTGGGGCGGGATTCGCCCCCTGGCCTGCGGCCACCTGGCGCAGATACGGGTTGGTGGCGCGCTCCTGGCCGATGGTCGTCTGGGGACCGTGCCCGGACAGGACCACGGTCGAGTCGTCGAGCGGCAGGCACACGCGGCCCAGCGAATCGAGCATGTCGTCCATGTCACCGCCGGGCAGGTCGGTGCGTCCGATGGAGCCGGCGAAGAGCAGGTCACCCGAGAAGAACACGGACGGTACGTCCGCGGCCTCGGGCATCCGGAAGGTCACCGACCCCTTCGTATGCCCCGGTGCGTGCGCGACGGAGAAGTCGAGCCCGGCGAGCCGCAGCGCGGCGCCGTCGCTCAACTCCCGTACGTCGTCCGGCTCCCCCACGGTCAGCTCGCCCATCAGCGGCATGCCGATGGAGCGGCCGAGCGCCTTCTCGGGGTCGCTCATCATGTACCGGTCCTCGGGGTGGATCCAGGCGGGAACGTCGTGCGCTCCACAGACCGGGACGACCGAGGCGACATGGTCGATATGGCCATGGGTGAGGACGACCGCGACGGGCTTGAGCCGATGCTTCTTGAGTGCTTGCTCGACGCCTTCGGTGGCCTGGTGGCCCGGGTCGATGATCACGCACTCCTCGCCTGCGGCCGGGGCGACCAAGTAGCAATTGGTCCCCCAGGCTCCGGCGGGGAACCCGGCAATCAGCACGTTCGTCCTTAAGGGTGGTCCGACGGGAAGTGCGGCGGTCCGCCGGCCGTGACGGCGGACGACACCAGATCGCAATACCCGCAGCCTACCGGCGCGGCTCGCCGCACAGCCAACCCATATACGGTACGGGGCAAGCTCAGGCCGGTCAGGACCGATCAAGAGACGTACAAGGAGAAGACCCGGTGGTCAGCAGCGATCAGCGGCGGCGTCAGCTCGCCCGGGAGAAGTTCGCCCGCCAGCAGGAACGCCGCGAGTCGGCGCGACACAAGGCGAAGCGTCGTAACGCCATCATCGCCACCTCGCTCGTGGTGGTGCTCGCGGCGAGCGGCGGGGCGGTGGCCGCCGGCGCGTTCAAGGGCGACGACGCCAAGCAGAAGCCCGACGCCGAGGCCGCCCCGTCCCCCAGCAGCCCCGTCAAGGACCCCTGCGACAAGGCGGCCGGCGGCGAGGTGGAGAAGCTGAGCTACAAGAAGGAGCCGGCGCTCACTGTCGACAAGTCGGCCGACTACGCGATGAAGCTCGCGACGACCTGCGGCGACATCGACATCGACCTCAACGCCGCGGCCGCGCCCCGCACGGTGAACTCGTTCGACTTCCTCGTCAACAAGGGCTACCTGGACCACACCAAGTGCCACCGCCTCACCGAGCAGGGCATCTACGTGCTGCAGTGCGGCGACCCGAAGGGCACCGGCACGGGCGGTCCCGGCTACACGCTCCCGGACGAGAACCTCAAGGACAAGAGCCTCAAGGGCAACGTCTATCCGGCGGGCACGGTCGCGATGGCGAACCAGTACAACGCGCAGACGAAGGAGGGCCGCGACACCGGCGGTAGCCAGTTCTTCCTCGTCTACCAGGACAGCCAGCTCCCGCCCGACTACACCCCCTTCGGCACCATCTCCGAGGGCGGTATGAAGGTGCTGAGGAAGATCGCCGCCGCGGGCGCCGCACAGCCCGACCCGACCACCGGCAACACCGCGCCGAACGCCACCGTGGTCATCGACAAGGCGACTGTGCGCAAGTCCTGACCGGTCCTGATCAGCGGGCAAGTTCGCCCGCCCCGGATGCGGACAGCCGCCCTGCTCGTCGCCTATGTTGGCGTTGTGCAGGGCGCCGTGTGCGGCTGCCCTGAAGAAATCTGTGGACGATGCCCCGGGGGTACCCCGCGCAGGCATCATGTGGAGGAGGCGCTGTGAGCAGCGACCCGTGGGGCCGCGTCGACGAGACGGGGACCGTGTACGTGCGTACGGCCGATGGAAGCGAGCGAGTCGTCGGTTCGTGGCAGGCAGGCTCTCCCGACGAGGCGCTTGCCTACTTCGAGCGCAAGTACGAGGGCCTGGTCGTCGAGATCGGCCTTCTCGAGCGCCGGGTGCAGACGACCGACCTGTCGGCCAAGGACGCGAACACCGCCATCGAGCACCTGCGGGAGCAGGTCACCGACGCGCACGCGGTCGGTGACCTGGACGCCCTCGCCAAGCGGCTCGACAAGCTGGTGGCGAGCGTCGACGCCCGGCGCGAAGAGCGCAAGGTCAAGAAGGCGAAGCAGACGGACGAAGCCAGGCACGCCAAGGAGGCCCTGGTCGTCGAGGCCGAGCAGCTGGCGCAGAGCGAGCAGTGGCGCTCGGCGGGCGAGCGCCTCCGCTCCCTGGTGGACACCTGGAAGGGTCTGCCGCGCCTGGACCGCAAGTCGGACGACGAGCTGTGGCACCGCTTCTCGCACGCGCGCTCCGCGTTCTCCAAGCGCCGCAAGGCGCACTTCGCCTCGCTCGACGCGCAGCGCGAGGACGCCCGTAAGGCCAAGGAGCGGCTGGTCGCCGAGGCCGAGTCGCTGTCGAACTCGACGGACTGGGGCCCGACGGCCGCGCGGTACCGCGACCTGATGTCCGAGTGGAAGGCCGTTGGCCGCGCCCAGCGCGAGCACGAGGACGACCTGTGGAACCGCTTCCGCGGCGCGCAGGACGTCTTCTTCACGGCCCGCAGCGCGGTCTTCGCCGAGCGGGACGCGGAGCAGGGCGAGAACCTCAAGCTCAAGGAGGCGCTCGCCGACGAGGCCGAGCAGCTGCTTCCGATCACCGATCTGAAGGCGGCCCGCGCCGCGTTCCGCGCGCTCAATGAGCGCTGGGAGGCCATCGGCCACGTGCCGCGCGACGCCCGCCCGAAGGTCGAGGGCCGGATGCACGCCGTGGAGCGGGCGATGCAGGAGTCCGAGGAAGCCGAGTGGCGGCGCACGAACCCGGAGGCACGCGCGCGTGCCGCGGGGCTGACCGGCCAGCTCCAGGCCGCCGTCGACAAGCTCAAGGGCCAGGTCGAGACGGCCCGCGCACAGGGCAACAACGCGCGCGCCGACAAGCTCCAGAAGGAGCTCGACGGCCGTCAGGCGCTGCTCGACCAGGCGCTGAAGGGCCTGGAGGAGTTCGGCGGCTGAGCAGCCGTCCCGCGACAGCCTCGACTGTACGAAAAGGGGCTCCCGTACTTCGCGTACGGGAGCCCCTTTCGTATGCCGGCCTTCCTGGGGGACGTCTCCCCGAGGCCCAGGTCTACCGGCTCACGGCCTGCGGGCGGACGTCACTCGGTACACGTCGTACACGCCCTCGACTCCTCTGACCGCCTTCAGGACGTGGCCCAGGTGCTTGGGGTCGCCCATCTCGAAGGTGAAGCGTGAGGTGGCCACCCGGTCGCGGGAGGTCTGTACGGCCGCGGACAGGATGTTGACGTGCTGGTCGGACAGGACGCGGGTGACGTCCGAGAGGAGCCGGGAGCGGTCAAGGGCCTCGACCTGTATGGCGACGAGGAAGACCGAGGACTGGGTGGGCGCCCACTCGACCTCGAGGATCCGCTCGGGCTGCTGCGAGAGCGAGTCGACGTTGACGCAGTCCGCACGGTGCACGGAGACGCCGCTGCCGCGCGTCACGAAGCCGATGATCGGGTCGCCGGGCACCGGCGTGCAGCAGCGGGCCAGCTTGACCCACACGTCCTCGACGCCCTTGACCATGACGCCGGGGTCGGCGTTGGCCCGGCGCTTGCTGCGGCCGCGGACCGGGGCCGCGGACTCGGCGATGTCCTCGTTGGCCTCGTCGGCGCCGCCGAGTGCCTGCACCAGCTTCTGTACGACGCTCTGCGCGGTGACATGGCCTTCGCCGATGGCCGCGTACAGGGACGAGATGTCGGGGTAGCGCATCTCGTGCGCGAGCGTGACCAGGGAGTCGCCGGTGAGGATGCGCTGGATCGGCAGGTTCTGCTTGCGCATCGCGCGGGCGATGGCGTCCTTGCCCTGCTCGATGGCCTCGTCGCGGCGCTCCTTGGAGAACCAGGCCCGGATCTTGTTCCTGGCCCTCGGCGACTTGACGAAGCCGAGCCAGTCACGCGAGGGGCCGGCGCCGGGCGCCTTGGAGGTGAAGACCTCCACCAAGTCGCCGTTGTCCAGGGTCGATTCGAGGGGGACGAGCCGGCCGTTGACCCGTGCTCCTATGGTGCGGTGGCCGACCTCGGTGTGCACCGCGTAGGAGAAGTCCACCGGGGTGGCGCCCGCCGGGAGCGCTATCACGTCGCCCTTCGGCGTGAAGACGAAGACTTCGTTACGCGAGAGGTCGAAGCGCAGGGACTCCAGGAACTCGCCCGGGTCCTCGGTCTCCTTCTGCCAGTCCAGCAACTGGCGCAGCCACGCCATGTCGTTGAGGTGGTCGTCCTTGCCCGTGCTCTTGGGTGCGTCGGAGCGCACCTTGGAGGCACCGGCGACGGCCTCCTGCTTGTACTTCCAGTGCGCCGCGATGCCGTACTCGGCCCTGCGGTGCATGTCGAACGTGCGGATCTGGAGCTCAACCGGCTTGCCGTTGGGGCCGATCACCGTCGTGTGCAGCGACTGGTACATGTTGAACTTCGGCATCGCGATGTAGTCCTTGAACCGGCCGGGGACCGGGTTCCATCGCGCGTGCACCGTGCCGAGCGCCGCGTAGCAATCGCGGACCGTGTCGACAAGTACCCGAATACCCACCAGGTCGTAGATCTCCGCGAAGTCACGGCCGCGGACGATCATCTTCTGGTAGACGCTGTAGTAGTGCTTCGGTCGGCCGGTGACGGTGGCCTTGATCCGGGCGGCGCGCAGATCGGCCTGGACCTCGTCGGTCACTATGGCCAGGTACTCGTCGCGCTTGGGGGCACGCTCGGCGACGAGCCGGACGATCTCGTCGTACATCTTGGGGTAGAGGATCGCGAACGCGAGGTCCTCCAGCTCCCACTTGATGGTGTTCATGCCCAGTCGGTGCGCCAACGGGGCGTAGATCTCCAGGGTTTCGCGGGCCTTCTTCTCCTGCTTCTCCCGCTTGAGGTACCGCATCGTGCGCATGTTGTGCAGGCGGTCGGCGAGTTTGATGACCAGGACGCGCGGGTCCTTGGCCATGGCGACGACCATCTTGCGCACGGTCTCTGCCTGCGCGGCCTCACCGAACTTGACCTTGTCGAGCTTGGTGACGCCGTCGACGAGGAGCGCCACCTGGTCGCCGAAGTCACGGCGCAGGGTGTCCAGGCCGTACTCGGTGTCCTCGACGGTGTCGTGCAGCAGACCGGCCATCAGCGTCGCCGGGTCCATACCGAGCTCTGCGAGGATCGTGGTCACGGCGAGCGGATGCGTGATGTACGGGTCGCCGCTCTTGCGCTTCTGCCCGCGGTGCCAGCGCTCGGCGACCTGGTAGGCCTTCTCGATCTGGCGGAGCGTCGCGGTCTCGATCTTCGGGTCGTTGCTGCGCACTATCCGCAGCAACGGCTCAAGAACCGGGTTGTACGGGTTGGAACGCTGCACTCCGAGGCGTGCGAGGCGGGCCCGGACCCGGTTGGACGACGCGGAACGCGACTGGCTCGTGTGCGCCGGACGCATCGCGGGGGCCGACTTGGCGGGCGCCTGGTTCGCCGGAGCCTGGTTCGCCGGAGCCTGGTTCGCGGGTGCCGCGTTCGCGGGGCGCTCGGCGGGTGGCGTGGGCTTGGGCTCGGGGCGGGCCTTCTCGGCCACGGGCTCGCCCTTCGTGGGCGCCGGCGCCTGCTTCTCGCTCTCGGCGGGCATGGCAGCGGGCGCCGCGGCCTGTTCGGCCTGAGAGTCGGGCTTCGACTGTGCGGCGGCGAGTGGCTGACGGGCCTCGTCTGGCAAGAGTGCTCCTCATGCAGGTTCCGGCCCCCCGATCAGGTCCGGACTGCCATGGTATCGATCCTCGCGCTCCGCCTCGTCTCGACTGTGGACAGCGACCCGCACGGGGCACGAC